>JAKVAY010000030.1 GCA_022447185.1 Fuerstiella sp.
AACTCGGCCGGTGATTTGGGAAGATATTCGGTTTGAGACCGGAGGTTTCGAGTCCTGAATTCACTGTTGCCCGGAGAATCGTGCCGCAACGTCCGTGGTTTGGCTTTACCTGTTGCCAGGTGTGGATCAGAATTGTCTGACGGACGATTCAATGAATCTGTGTCCGAATGATGTATCAGGAATGCACCCGTTTCTTTGTTTAACTACAGAATCTGTGTTCATGCGCCCTCTGTTTATTCTGATTCTGGCGATCTCGGGAGTTCGCGCTGCGGAGCCGGTTGATTTTTCCCGGGAGATTTTGCCAATCCTGTCCAACAAATGTTTCGTGTGTCACGGGCCGGATATCAATGCCGACACCGATCTGCGACTTGACAGTCCGGATGATGCAACTCGTGACCGGGGAGGGTACCGTGTCGTCAACGAGGCGGACCCTGCGTCCAGTGCCCTTATAAAAAGGATTCATGATGCCGAAGACCCGATGCCGCCGGCAGAAGCTGATCGACAGCTGACAGTGGCTGAAAAGAAACTCCTGTCGCAGTGGATTCAGGAGGGCGGGAATTTTGCGAAACATTGGGCATTTGTGGCACCACGAAAACAGCCACGATCGGATGATACCGTCAATCCTGTCGACTATTTCATTCAGAAACGGCTGAAGTCAGAGAATCTTTCCCTGGCGAAGCCGGCCCGTCGTTCAACGCTGGTTCGCCGGGTCGCCCTGACGCTTACCGGACTTCCTCCGGAACCGGAACAGCTTCGGCGATTCCTGGCTGATGAGACGGCAGAATCCTGGGACAGCCTGGTGTCAGAGTTACTGAACAGTCCGCGATATGGTGAACATCAGGCTCGGTACTGGCTGGACGCTGTACGCTATGGTGACACTCACGGACTGCATCTGGATAANCGTCGGGGGATCTATCCCTANCGTGACTGGGTTGTTCGTGCCATGAATGACAACCTGCCGCTGGACCAGTTCATTACGTGGCAGCTGGCCGGGGATCTGTTTCCGGATCCGTCAATGGCACAACTGATTGCCACCGGCTATGTCAGAATGAATCCAACGACAGCCGAAGGAGGTGCCCTTCCGGAGGAGTTCCAGGCGAAGAACAATTTCGACCGGACTGAGAACCTGGGGACCGTGTTTCTGGGAATGTCGCTGATCTGTGCCCGCTGTCATACTCACAAATACGATCCGATTCCTCAGCGGGAGTACTACCAGCTGCTGGCCTTTTTCAACAGTACCGCCGAACCACCCATGGACAGTAATGCGTACGAATTCGGACCGACACTCAGAGTCCCGGGTGACCAGCAGGCCTGGAGGGACTGGCAGCAGCTGATGAGGGTTCGTCATCAGCTTATTGAAAAAGTGGAATCACTGGTTTCCGACGGGGAACTGACTGAGGATCAGGCCGGTCAGTGGGCTGAGTCTGACGAGGAGGCCCGGTTGAATCTGCTGGCGGCGGATGACGGTCCGTTTGGTTCACTGGCTGTGGCCATGGAGTCCCGCAACCTGACGCAGAAGATCATGGCGGCTGAGGAAGGATTTACCACAACACTTGTGGCCGACGACCTGGAGCAGCCGCGGGCAACCCGGTTACTTCAACGGGGTGAATATCATCTCCCCACCGGGGAAGAACTGCAGCCGGGAGTCCTGAGCGTGATGGGTGAGCTGCCGTCCGGCGCACCGTCAAATCGACTGGGACTGGCTCG
>JAKVAY010000031.1 GCA_022447185.1 Fuerstiella sp.
ACACTGGCTTTCTGGGGACTGCCAATCACACCAACGTAAGGGGCGTCGCGCGTCTGCAGGATTTCGGTCAGAACCGGCAGATCCGATGCATGGCCCTGCGTCATCAACAGGAAGAACGTATTGGCCGGCTGGTCTTTGACAACACTGTGCAGTTCTGTCGGACAATGCGTTCCGAGCTTCGGATGCGAGGGAAGCTTTGCAAGCCAGTCTGGTCGCGAATCGAAACAATTCACGCGGCAGTTGAGCTGCACCAGCATGGGGATCAATGTCTGAGCAATATGGCCGGCGCCAAATACCGCAATTGACCAGCCGTCACTGCCACAGACTTCAAAGAACAGTTTGACTTCGCCGCCACAGGTCATCCCAATATCAGTTTGCAGATTCCATGTGACGAATTCGCTGTTCGTTCCGTTTTCCTGGATCAGCAGCTGCTGGGCATGCCGGATAGCAGTCGCCTCAATTCGACCACCGCCCACGGTGCCAGACTCAATGCCGTGTGCTGTGATGATCGCTTTTGCACCGATGATTTGAGGTGCGCTCCCGCGAATATCAATCAAGGTGACGATCACGAATGACGCATTCGCATCCAGCAGCCGGCTCAGTCTCCGGGAATATTGCACGACATCGAATGTCATGGGGACCTTTTTTTGTTGTAATCGCTGTACAGAGTTTCAAAACCATTACATACACACAACACACGCCTGGGCAACCTTCAAAAAGGCATTTCCGGTGAGTCGATTTTACGCGATTGTCCCGGCAGCTGGAAGGAGTCGTCGCATGGGTCGGCCCAAGCTGCTTCTACCGTGGGAACACTGGACACTGATTGATCAACTGCTTTACGCCTGGACCAACAGTACGGTCGATCATGTTGTTGTCGTGGTTCGCAGTGACGATGAAGAACTCCAGTCAGTCTGCGCTCGGTGGCCGGTACACACCGTTAAGCCGACTATCGCTCCAAATGATATGAAAGAATCCGTCCGGATTGGGTTGCAGTTTCTTGACGACCACTGGCGACCAACTAACGAAGACGGCTGCTTTGTGGCGCCAGCCGACCTGCCCGGACTGAACTCGGCTGTCATTGACGGACTCATCGAGGCCGGTATTGGTGCCACGGCCATTACCGTACCGAGATTTGGAAGGCGTCGGGGACACCCGGCCCTGTTTCCCTGGTCTGTGACGTCTCAGATCTTCGATTTGCCGCAGGATCAGGGTGTCAANCAGGTGGTAGAACAGAATCCGCAGCACATCGTGGATTTTCCNGCCGAAGATTATTTTCCAGACATGGACACACCTGAAGAATACCGATCNATGCTGGAATCGCAAAAAGATCAATCGNNAGATCGGGCAAGCGNCGTGCAGGAACACACCGACGAGCCGGNAGTGTAAACTNCTGGTTTGATGTCTGTCGTACGAACAGAGGACCTGCGTTCCCAGTTCGCCAGGTGAATTTGCATTTGTCATTCCTCAGCGCCGGGATCTGTATCGAACACCATCGATCATTCTGCATCCCCGTGGCCGGCTCTCAAAGCAATCCAGGCATGATCCTGCCGCCTGAGAAGATCCCTCGGTTGCAAATGGCCATCAGTTGACGTTTACCGAACCTGACTCAGCAGCGTTGAAACATTGACAGAGTGGAATTCCTGTTGAATGTTCGTTACGAACTACTAACACAGAGCAGGAACTGCCGTGTCCGGATGCATCCGGAACTGTGTGATCGTCGGGGCAGAGCAGTTGAAGATGTCCCGAATTTCGCTTTTTCCCTTTCGTCGCGAAAGTACGGATCTCATGTCCAGATTCATGATTGTTCGACTGTGGATCATGGTGTTCCTGCACTATTTCGTCTGGGGAGCATGGTATGTCACGATGGGGGCGTACCTCGACAAGACGTTAAACTTCGAAGGAGGCCAGGTGGGTCTGGCCTATGGCAG
>JAKVAY010000032.1 GCA_022447185.1 Fuerstiella sp.
GAAGCTGTGGGCCATGTTCCTGGTGGTACTGGGTCTGCTGGATCTGTTGTTTTTGGCCACTTTGAAGCAGGGTGTCGACCAGTGGTTTTTCGCTACGTCACTGGGATTGGCGTCGCTGATTCCGATCGGGTTTTTGTTTTACAAATATCAGTTCGAAGTAAATCGCTGGAAAGACAGTGACTTCAGTCCGTATGCGACTGAATGATGATTAAGCAATTGGAAGATTCGTTCCATCGAAGGACGGACAGGTGATGCCTGATTTCAAATCGACTCTCGTCAAACTGTACCTGGTCGTGGGGATCAGTGTTTGTTTGTTTTTTGGCACCGGTGCGATCGCCGGATGGAAAATGCCGAGCATGGATTTTGGTGCCAGCGGTTTCGGCGGCGGACGCAGTACCGGTGGCTTTTGGGGGATAGGAAAATGATGGCTGCTCTGTCTGCTGTTTCCGGTGTACTGCTTCTGGGGCAATCTGCTGATGCGGGTTCGCTGATACGGCCTCTGATTGCTGCGATTGTGTTCGCGGTCGTGGGCATTTTTGTGCTGGCTCTGAGCTTCTGGCTGATGGAGAAACTCTCTCCGTTTTCACTCAAAAAAGAAATTGAAGAAGACCAGAATCTGGCTTTGGGAGTCGTGATGGGATCCGTCGTGATTGGCATTTCCCTGATCATTGCCGCATCGATTCAGGGTTAGTTCGAGGTCTCGTTGCTGCAGTCCGTCAGCGACGGTTTGACATTGTTTCCGTTGGTCACACGGGCCATGCGCGCGTTCAATCTGTCATTTAATAAGCAGTCGTCCGATGAACCGGGCACCCTTGTTTCTGTTCTATCTGAACGTGCTGATCATCGCCACCTGCGGACTTATCTATGAGTTGCTCGCGGGGACTTTGGCCAGTTACCTGCTGGGAGATTCCGTCACGCAGTTTTCACTGGTGATTGGAATCTATCTTTCGGCATTGGGAGTTGGTGCCTGGTTGTCTTCCTTTGTTGAAGAAAAACTGGCCCGCTGTTTCATTGAAATCGAACTGGCCGTTGCCCTGGTGGGCGGAACGTCCGCTCCGTTGTTGTTTCTGGCGTTCGGTTATATCGATTGGTTTCGTCCGCTGCTGTATGGACTGGTATTTCTAATCGGAGTCCTTGTTGGACTGGAACTGCCGCTGCTGATGCGGTTGCTGAAGGAACATGTGGACTTTTCCGATCTGGTGTCACGTGTACTGACGTTCGATTACATCGGAGCTTTGCTGGCCGCATTGTTGTTTCCCATTCTGCTGGTTCCGCATCTGGGGCTGGTTCGTACGTCGCTGATATTCGGCATCATCAACGCACTGGTTGGATTATGGGGGACGCATCTGCTGCGACCTCTGCTTTCGCCCAAAGGTCTGGGCGGGTTGCGGGGACGAGCCATGCTGGTGGTTGGTCTGCTGGTCACCGGTATCATCAAGGCTGATGCCATCACCACCGTTGCCGAAGAAAACCAACTTGCCGGCACTGTTGTGCATGCGGAAAGTTCACCTTACCAGCGGATTGTTATTGCAGAGAACAACACCGGGATTCAGCTGTTTCTTAACGGACAGCTTCAGTTCAACTCCGCGGACGAATACCGCTATCACGAGGCGCTTGTGCATCCGGCAGTGGCGTCCTGCCGCAACGCGCGGCGGATCCTGGTGCTGGGCGGCGGTGATGGTCTGGCCGTGCGGGAAATTCTGAGGTACGCGACGGTTGAGTCTGTTACTCTGGTTGATCTGGATCCTGCCATGACGTCTTTGGCTGATCGTTTTCCGCCCCTGGCGGAACTCACCGGCAACGCGCTGCGAGATTCGCGGGTGACTGTGATTAACCAGGATGCGTTTTTGTGGATTGACAAAGACACGGCCCGGTTCGATGCCGTGATCATCGATTTTCCTGATCCAGGAAGTTATTCGGTGGGCAAACTCTACACGAGTTACTTCTTTTCCCGACTGCGACAGCGGCTGGCCCCGCAGGGGGTTGTCACGATTCAGTGTTCTTCACCGCTGGTGTCGCCAAAATCTTACTGGTGTGTCATCAATACACTGGAAAAGTCCGGTTTTCGCGTGCGACCTTTTCAGGCAACGGTTCCCACGTTTGGTGTCTGGGGATTTGCTCTGGCGGCTGTTGAGGACCTGCCGTCGATTCCTCAGCTGTCACCACAGGTCAGCCAGCAGCTGAAATTTCTGGATCAAAGGGTTCTGGATGACCTGTTTATCATGCCCAGGGATCTCAGCCATGTTGAAACTGAAATCAACCGCTTGAACAATCAGGTTCTGGTGCGCTATTACGATCGTGAATGGAGTCGCTGGCAGTAAGACAGGAGTGAGCCGGCGTGACCGGATTTGATCGACGTGAACTTCTGCTGACCGCTCTGGCCGGTTCGTCTTCGATGCTGCTGCCGGGATGTTCACAGACCAATGCCGGATTCACCGGTGAACTGCTGAGTCCCTCGCTCGACGTGGGGCACCGTATCCGGGACGGCGATCTTCCTGAACCCGCGGTGACAAACTGGCAGGAATCAGGTGTGGTGATTGTGGGTGGCGGCATCAGTGGATTGGCGGCCGCATGGCGACTGCATCATGCCGGTGTGGATAATTTTACCCTGTTGGAACTGGAAACGGTGATTGGCGGGACTTCTCGCTGTGGACAGAGCCGTGTTTCGGGCTATCCCTGGGGAGCTCATTACGTGCCCGTTCCTCGTGCGGATAACCGGGCGTTGTGGCGACTGCTGGATGAGATGGGAGTGGCTGCGCAAAACGCACAGGGCGTGTATTCGGCTCACGAACACATTCTGTGTCGTGAACCACACGAACGATTATTCGTCCAGGGTCACTGGGCAGAGGGTTTGTATCCGTACAGTGTGGCCACCGATGAAGATCTCCGTCAGTGGACGTCGTTTCAGGAGAGGATCGCGCACTGGATCGACTGGCGGGATGATCGGGGGACACCTGCTTTCACCATCCCCCTGGCCGGCTGTTCTGCCGACGAAGCCGTGCTTGTTCTGGATCAGATCTCCATGGGGGAGTGGATGCGCCGGGAGGGATGGGATTCAGCACCTTTGTTCTGGTGGGTGGATTATTGCTGTCGTGATGATTACGGATTGACGGTTGAACAAACCAGCGCCTGGGCTGGTTTGTTTTATTTTGCGTCTCGACGGGAAAACTCGAACTCCGTTTCACCCGGGGTTCTCACCTGGCCGGAAGGCAACGGCCGCATCGTTCAGCATCTCAGCCGGATTGCGGGCTCCCGCCTGAAAACCGGACAGGCGGTGCTGTCAATACAGCAGTCACCCAACAATAC
>JAKVAY010000033.1 GCA_022447185.1 Fuerstiella sp.
GTGTGATTCTGAAATGCCTGATGACTGGTTGGCAGGTCATACCAGTTGACGTCTGCTTCTGATGTCACGCCAGGCGTCGTGTTAAATTCGCAGTCCAGGTAGAAACAGGCAGGTAATGGCGACTGCGGATGCCTCAGTGTCCCTCAGTCACTCTCGTTTACATTGCGGGCCGGGTTACTTCTTTCCTTTGCCCCAAAATGTGAATACGTTGTCTTCGGGAAAGCATTTTCATCGATTTGCGGATCGGTCATTTCCTGCAGCTTATCTGTCAGACAGGTCACCAACCCTTCCATGCGGTGGTCAGTTTTTTGAAAGAGAACAATCGGGATGAGTAACGTCGATTCCAAGAGTCCGCCTGATTCACCGCTGCGCAGTGTGCATACCGACACATTGACACAAATCCTGAAACATCATGGAGTGTCTGTGGCTCTGACTACGTATCAGGCGGGGCATGTGGTGTTGTTTCGTGAGGAAAACGGGACCACGAACACTCATTTTTGTGGCTGTCAACGGCCAATGGGACTGGCACATCATCGCGGAAGACTGGCCCTGGGCGTGGCTCGGGAATTAGTTCAGTTTCGTAATATGCCTGAGGCCTGGAAGCCTCCTGAAGAGGGCGAGCCTCCAACGCCTCCCGATGCCTGTTTCATGCCTCGCAGTCTGCATGTGACGGGGGATATTGACATTCACGAAATGGCATGGGGCCTGCCTCCGCAAACGTCGAGNGANACCGTTACGGATGCCGAAACCGACTGGAACGAACTGTGGTTTATTAATACACGTTTTTCCTGTTTGTGTCGTCTGGATCGCGAACACAGCTTCCTTCCGCACTGGCGTCCTCCCTTTGTCAGGGGACTTTCTCCACAGGACCGTTGTCACCTGAACGGTCTGGGCATGGTCAACGGGCGACCGAAATATGTGACGGCTTTGGGGGCAACCGATGCGGCGGCCGGTTGGCGTGAGAATAAAGCTCGTGGGGGTGTACTGATCGACCTCGACAACGAAGAAATCATCAGTTCAGGACTGTCAATGCCTCATTCACCGCGTTGGTATAATGGAAAACTGTGGCTACTTGAATCGGGCGACGGCAGCATCGGCACGGTTGATCTGCAGACAGGAAAATACGAAGCGATTTGTCATCTGGACGGATTTACACGGGGAATAGATTTCCTGGGACCATTTGCATTTATCGGGATTTCCCAGGTGCGTGAGTCCGCAGTGTTTAGTGGAATCCCGATCACCAAACGTCTGGAAAAACGGATTTCCGGCATGTCGGTAGTCGATCTGCGGTCCGGTCAGGAAGTGGCCTTTGCCCGCTTTGAAGACAAGGTTCAGGAGGTGTTTGCCGTGACCGTTCTGCCGCACCGATTTCCTGAAATGATCCTGCTGCAGGACGATTTGGTGAGCACCACGTATTCCCTGTCAGAAGAGTCGCTGCGCGATGTGGACTGGGTGAACCCTCCTGCTGCCGCGTCAAAAAAATCCGACGAGTCGGCATCAACAGGCTGATTGCGGTATCGGCTGGACCGCCATGTTTTCCATCTGTTCCTGTCCGGGATGCGTCCGCTCGTTTGCGTTTGAAGCAGCTTGCCGGAAATTCGTGGTTTTCAACCGGGTGATGGGTTCAGGTTTCACCGCCAGGGCCGAGGAAATCCCCCAATGGTGTACCCGATGAACACCATGAGCAGCAGCATCCACGGCCGTCTGTTCAGAGCAAGACGCATGTTCGAGCCTCCACAATGATTTAGGTTCAGCAC
>JAKVAY010000034.1 GCA_022447185.1 Fuerstiella sp.
CATTCATGGGCGGACTCGACCAGTTCGGAACCGACACACACTCATACCAAGAATTATTTCGTCAATGCAGGTCCGGGTCGAGTCGCAAACCAGGATTCCTGGGAAACATACATATCACCCTGGCTTCCGATAAAGGCTACCTGACATGCACGTAGAAGACATCGTTGTCGACGGTTCGTCCATCTAAGTTGGACGAAACCCCCGTGTGATAAAGTAAACCTGGACGGGCGCCGGCCGGGATGGTGTTGAATCCGGTGGACATTTCGATGCTCTGCTGTAAGCAGGCAACATCAGGATTTTTCCCCAGGACTTCTTTACTGTTGAAAGTCCTGCCGCCGTCACCGGACTCCAGCCAGCCGATGCGTCTGGCTTTGGGAAAGAAATTCTGCCAGTAAGCAGGTTCGTGAAAGTACCGCTCAAGCGGCTTTCCGTCCCACCGCGCGTCAGGATGGTCGATCGGAGCCAGGGTCAATGCCATACAGAGACGATCGTCCGCGGTAATGGTAAAGCCGGCCCGACAGTCAACTACGGCCCATCCGGAATAGTATTTGTCCATCGCCACCTGAAGCGGCAGGTGTTGCCACTGACCATCACGATTCGCCCGTACCAGAAACACCTGTCCCGGATTGGCGGGAGTGTTTCGATAGTACAGCACGTATGGCCGATTCTTCGAATCCACAACCACCGCACCTGTGTTTCTGAGACCCGGCTTNGGATCGAAACTCTCTTCANCAGCAAGAACGTCCATNGTTGAGGCAGTTGCCGGAATCNCAACGNGCGAACCNTCNGCACGTTCCCACGTACGTCCGAAGTCACGTGAAACCATGTAATTCACTGACTGCACCGTACCCCAGTTAAAAGAGTTCCCGGACTTGCCCTGAAAGAACTGACAGGACAGATGAAGTGTTTTGTGGTCCGGTCCCCACGCCAGTCCCTCGTGAAAGGCGGCGTAGCTAATGCATTCCGGGTTCCGCCTGATGATCAGCCCCCGATCTGTCCATTTTTCACCTGGTGGCCTGACATACAGTCGAACACCTTCCCATCCGAAACGACCGGTGAGAAACAGCTGATCATCCGGCCCGCAGATAAGAGTCGGATAGGTCAGCCTGCCTCCGAAGACTTCCACATCAGTCCACTCCGATGCATCATTGGGTCTCCTGCTGCGTCGATACGGAATCCGGTTGTGATGAACTCCGTAAATCGCGTGAAGATATCCCTGACTGTCGATCGTCAGCGCCGGTCGACCATGATCATCCGGCGCCTGACCCAGCGTGTAAGTGGGCGACCATTTTCCGGTCGAACGATCAAGCGTTCGCACAACACTGAAGAAGCCCTCCTCAGTTGAATCCAGCCAGGCAACGTGGGTTTTTCCCTGGTACGTGATGATTTTGTTACCGGTTCCGGCAGTCGCTGCGCAGCACCCGCGCGACGAGACCAGCGTCTCTGTCGCCAACTCACCTGCAGCACCACACTGTCCGCAGACCGCCAACAGAAAAAGCACCTTTGCCGTCACTGTCGGAGTGGTGTGCCGTCCGGACCTCGTTCGGTTCATTTGGCTCCCAGCGCTTTCCGATGAGACA
>JAKVAY010000035.1 GCA_022447185.1 Fuerstiella sp.
GCGAATGAACGAGTATGCCTGGTTGTTCACCCCGCCGAGTCGTGTTTTTTGACAGTGGAACAGGATCGTGCGGCGCCTGGCAGGTGATTTCGGTGTTGGTTCGGCGGGAGTGAGAGGTTGATGCCATCAGTGTTGGGTAACACGGCTCATCTCTGTGGTTGTTCGGACACCGATGATCTGCGGACGCGTCATGGATAATCACTGATGACTTGAGATCAGTCAGCCTGCACAGAACCACACATCACCCAGATCGTCCTGCCGTCGGATTCGTATTTTTTCAGCAAACTGAGTTCGCCGGTTGTCTGGTCGATTCGATACGCAAATAACTCCCTGGTCTGCTGTCCGCCGGCAAAGAGAAAGTTGCCTGTAGTGTCAATACAAAACGATCTTGGAAGCTCCACTGTTGCGATGTGTCCGGTCAGTTTCATTCGGCCGGTTGTTTCATCGAGGGCAAATCCCGCCAGTGTATCCTGCTGAGGGTCTCCTTCGCCGCGCTGAGTCACGTCACGATTGGAAACGTAGGCGAACCGACCGTCGGGAGTGATGTGAATGTCGGCTCCGGCACTTTGCCCGTCGAATCCGGGAGGAAGTGACGACAAGGTCTGCACAAGTTTGAGTGTGCCGGTTTTGGGATCGAACTTCCATGCAGAAATCCCTCCTCCGTTTTCATTCGCTGTGTAGGCCATGTTCAGTCGGGGATGATGAGCGTAGTGTCGAGGTTCATGATACAAATGGTTTTCATCGGGGCCTTTGACATGCGGCGGGGTNTTGGGTGTCAGNACNCCGGAGTTCGAATCAAGTCGAAACTGATCAACCCGNTTTGGTCTCGTATGAGGTACNAACACAAACTGACCTGACGGATCCAGTTCAATGCAGTGNGCNGTCCTNGNNGTCATTCTGTGATCCAGCAGCTGTTCTGTGCAGACGCCNTNGGTGATACGATAAACNGTGACNTCACCTGCCCCGTAATGAGCTGCCAGCAGACATCGTCCGTCCNGGCTGCAGCAGATATAAGGGGACCCNCCCATGACGGCGGCCGTTCCCTTCAGGGTCAATGAACCGTGTTGATCACGTGCGACTGTCGCGGCGGCCGCACCGCCGTTTTCAAGCCCCGACAGCAGGACGTAAATCATGGATTCATCGGGGGAATACGTCATCGCNCCNGGAGTGCCTTCCATGTCAAACTGGAAACGTCGTGTCAGTTCACCNCTGTCGTTACTGATNTCATAGGCAACGATGGCCTTCTGCTGCTGTGACGCCAGGTACAGTAACTGTTTGTCGCCCGCGCGGGTGACGGAGCAGCTCATGATGACCACCGGAATCAGAATCATTTTGAGGTAGTTCATGCTGTTTTTCCGTTTCCTTAATTTGATGAATCCACTGATCGTGGATGCCGGTCAGGTGGTGACTTTGACATCGTGGAGTATTCACGCTATTCCCAGCGTACGGATTCACTGACGAAGACGCGAATCGCAGCGAAAATTGGCAGCCGTTTCAGACAGTCAAGTCCCTGAACCGACACAGTCTTTTTCGTTTTTCGGAATCCACCGATGGATCAAACGCAGCCGCTGAATGCACGAGCCGTCCTGCTCATCCTGCTGACAGTCGTGTTATGGGCCGCTACACCGGTGGCTATTCGT
>JAKVAY010000036.1:0-45128 GCA_022447185.1 Fuerstiella sp.
CAGACGACATCTGCATGGTCCGCTCGATGCACACCGAGAACAACAATCATCCGCAGGGGTTGCGGATGGTTCACACCGGAAAAATTTTCGCCGGCCGTCCCACTCTGGGTTCTTGGATCTGCTACGGTCTGGGCACCGGGAATCAGAACCTTCCGGCCTATGCGGTTCTGCGGTCACCCACCGGCTACTCAAACGGCGGCACGGCGCTGTGGGACAGTGGATGGCTTCCCGCAGCGTTCCGCGGCACGGAAATTCAGACAGAAGGACCTCCGTTCATCAACCTGCATCCCGCACGACAACGTCCCGACGGAGCACAGCGGAATACGCTCGATCTGCTGAGCAAACTGAATCGAGAACGCCAGCAACTTTATCCAAACGACACACGACTGTCAGCGAGGATCGCAAACTATGAACTCGCGGCAAGGATGCAGGTAGAAGCCGAAGACTTACTTGATCTCTCGTCGGAGACACAGGAAACACAGCGACTGTATGGAATGGATAATGAAACGACACGGGACTATGGAACACGATGTCTGATGGCCCGACGGCTGGTTGAGGCTGGGGTACGTTTCGTACAGATCCTTACTCCGAATACCAACGGGTTTATGCCGTGGGACCAGCACAGGAACCTCCTGGGTGGTATCGATGCTATCGCGGCTCAGGTTGACCGGCCATCTGCGGCCCTGATCAGCGATCTCAGAAGTCGCGGTCTTCTTGATGAAACAATTGTGATGTGGAGTGGTGAATTTGGACGTCTGCCGATTTCTCAAAACAAAACCGGCCGCGACCACAATCGACACGCATTTTCTCTGCTGTTAGCCGGTGGTGGTTTCCGTTCGGGCTGTGTGCATGGTGCCACGGACGAACTGGGATATCGAGCCGTTGAGCAGCGTGTTAGTTGCCCGGATCTTCACGCAACACTCCTGCACCAGCTGGGACTGGACCATGATGCGCTCACGTACCTGCACAATGGACGCGAGGAAACACTGACCGATTCAGTCGTCAGTGAGGCGAGGGTTGTGACAGAACTGCTACGATCCTCGGCCACAGCTGCACGAGCTCCTCAAAGCTAAACAGAGAGCTCGAGACAGTTCGACATCCAGAGTTTTTCCACTGTTGAGTGTCACCGGATCACGACAGTATCGCGTCCGGACACAAGAATGTTTAAGGTGTCCACTGGGTTGTGGTATTCGATCCTCGTTCTGCGGTGCCCTGCGCAACAGAAACAGAAGAAGTCAATAATCGAACTCAATCAGTGATCATGAGTTGACTTACCGTCACAGCGGAGGCTGTCCAGGCAATTCCGCCTGAAGGACAGCAGTTGGGGATGGATACTGGATCGTCGCAGACAGCTTGAATTTTAAGACGAATCGATTTTCGCGAATGCCCCAGGCAATCCGGCTTATTGTGGACACTCTGAAACAACGGTGGCAAAGTTATGACCGATGACATAACCGCAGATGTACTGAGTGAAAGACCGCTGACTCAATCGCAGCGAATCACGATTCTCTGCGTTGCATTCCTCGGATGGATGTTCGCCGGGTCACACATGGCAATCAACAGTATCACGTATCATTCCGTTGCTACCTCACTATTGCCAAATGGAAGCACCGCTGTTCCTCAATGGATCGGATTTCTTGTTGTCGCATTTCTACTCGGTGCGGCGGCTGGAGGATATGTCTTCGGTTGGGTGGGAGACCGATTTGGCCGTTCCAGGGCAATGGCTCTCAGCATCGCTTTCTACAGCGTCTTTTCATTCATCTCGCTATTGTCACCAGGAATCGAAGTTTTCTGGCTGTTGAGATTCCTGACCTGTATGGGAATCGGCGGAATGTGGCCCAATGGAATGGCACTTCTTCAGGAAGCATGGCCCAACACCGCGAAACCCATCCTCGCCGGAATATTAGGAACCGCCGCCAACGTGGGTATCGCACTGTTCGCCTACCTTTGTATCCACAAAGATGTCAATCCCAGTGACTGGCAATGGGCTTACATGGCTGGCGGCACACCAATTTTACTGGCGATTGCTTCCTGGTTTCTTGTTCCGGAATCACCAAAATGGCTCCAACAACAGTTAGCATCAAATGACGAAAGTGGACCGGACAAGGTAGGAATGGGTGAAGTGTTTTCCCCCCCGTACCGGAGACTTACTTTAATCGGAATTGTTCTGGCATTTGTTCCCTTATTTGGCGGCTGGGGAGTGGCAAACTGGGCCAGTTACTGGGCAGCCGAAGCAGATGAAGAAGCCCGCCTTGCACAAATCGCGGAAACGCAGAACAGCACAACACAAGCGAATGACGACAACACAGCGCCTAAGAAACCCGCAACTAACAAGAAAGCTCAAACCTCTTTCAATCGGGCATGGACCGGCTCAATCAGTAGTCTGCTGGGAGGAGCTTTAGCAATGTTTCTGGGGCGGAGAGTCAGTTACGCGGTGCTGTGTGTCTGTGCATTTACATGTACTCAAATGCTCTATAGTCTGCCAGACCCGAATTCCGATGACTTTCAAACGTGGGTCAGTGCGCTCGGATTCTTCAGTGGATTTTTCTTCGGCTGGTTACCACTCTGTCTGCCGGAAATGTTTCCGACGCGTGTTCGGTCAACCGGTGGTGGAGTGAGTTTCAACTTCGGACGAATTATCGTCGCCGCACTGATCCTGTTGACAGCATTTGCTTTGAAGGAGCAGTTTGAAGGTCGTTACGACCTCGTGGGACGAGTCTGTGGTTTCATGTATTTGACCGGTATCGCTGCCGTACTACTGATGCCAACGCAGAAGGCGGTTCCCGATCCGGTAAGTGCCTAGCAGGTGTGCCCTCAATCTGACCGACCGATGAATGTGAACCGCTGTGCGAATCGTCGCAAACATTTCGAAGACGGATACGATTCATGCTATAATAAAAATCGTTATCCGTGACACTACACAGCCATGGACCACTCGAACGTGTTAGGTCGATCGGTCCATCTGACTTGACAGCATCTGTGAGTGAGGCGAATCAGCGCCCATTTGATTGACTTTCCTGAGCTCGCAGGTATCAGACTTCAAAGGCACCATAACGTCATCAGACGTGAATGATGAAATGAGAACAATGTCGGATCGGTGGTGCAGTACAAGGAACATCACTCTGACTGGGAGTTGGCTCCTGACGTGCGCCCTTTCCATTTCGACGAATGCGGGGGTGACCGTCAGCCCAAATGAGGTCCGACTGAATAATCCCGAAGCGTCACAACAACTCCTGGTAACAACGTCATTTTCTTCGCACACCGATTCCGTCACCGGACATTCAACATCGCTGCGCAATCTCGACCTGAGCCGCACGGTGACCTACCGGAGTCAGGATCCCGCTATCGCCGACGTATCAGCGGAGGGGTTAGTGTTACCTCGCAGCGAAGGTAACACGGAAGTCATTATCAGCCCACTGGCAGACTCGCCCGTCTTCCGAAAATTTTCTCTGGATGTATTCGAACCGCTTCACATTCCGGTGACTGTCAACGGCCTTACCGATCCGGTACCGGTTTCGTTTGAACAACAAATTATCCCTGTCCTTACAAAGACCGGATGCAACGCCGGTGGATGTCACGGAAAATCCGGCGGACAGAACGGCTTCGCTCTGAGTGTGTTCGGCCATGACCCGGCGAGCGACTATGACGCGATTGTCAGAAACGGGCGTGGTCGCCGCGTGACACCGGCGATGCCCGACCACAGCCTGCTGATTCGCAAGGCCACCGCAAAGACACCTCACGGCGGTGGACGCAGGATTGAACTCCACAGTCCACTTTACCATCGATTCAATCGCTGGATTGTTGAAGGAACACCGTTTTCTTCTCCGGATGTGAAACCGATCGTGGCGATCGAAGTAGAACCCAAGTACCGAGTCCTGTATCCGGACGGCGTGCAGCAGTTACGAGTCACCGGGATCGATTCAACCGGGGCTCGACGTTGTGTGACGACCGAGGCTGAATACGTCTCAAATGCTGAGACGATTGGCAGTGTCGACGGTCGCGGATGGGTCCAGGTTTCTGATCTGCCGGGAGAAGTGGCAATTTCAGTACGGTACATGGACCAGGTCACTGTCTGCCAACTCACACTCCCCCAGCAGAGCCCTCCGTTCCCTCGTCCGCCGGAACATAATTTTGTGGACCAGTTTGTCTGGGACAAGCTGGAACTCCTCGGAATCCCTCCAAGTGACCTCGCCGACGACTCGGAGTTTTTGCGTCGAGTCTTTCTGGATACGATCGGTACCCTCCCCACCGCCGATGAAGCCCGCGCATTCCTTAAAGACTCCAGTGCCCAAAAACGCGAAATCATCATCGACCGGCTGCTGGAACGACCTGAATACGCAGATTTTTGGGCGATGCGCTGGGCCGATTTGCTGCGAGTGGATCGAGCAGCCGTTACGCCTCGCGGAGCGGTCGCTATGAATCGCTGGCTGAGGGAATCGTTCGCCACAAATCGACGGTACGACAACTTCGTTCGTGACATTGTCGCGGCCCAGGGACGCACACTGGCCGCTGGGCCCGCCGCATTTTACAAAGCCATCACGGAACCGGACGTTCTGGCACGATCAATCAGCCAGTTATTCCTGGGAGTTCGCATCGAATGCGCCCAGTGTCATCACCACCCATCCGACAGATGGGGACAGGATGACTATTACGCTTTGGCAGGCTTCTTTACCGGAGTCCAGCGCAAATCGGTGCCGGTTGGTGGTGAGGCCATATTTTCCAAAGGCGGAAGTGATCTGAATCATCCACGTACGGAAGAGACGATACCAACTCGTGCGTTGGGAGCACCGCCGGCCGACTTCACAAAGCATCCCGATCGCCGGGAAGTTCTGGCGGCATGGATGACTTCCAGGGATAATCCTTTTCTGGCTCGTACGATTGCCAATCGGCTGTGGGCACACTATTTCAGCCGTGGCCTGATTGAACCGATCGACGACATGCGAAGCACAAATCCTGCTTCGAACGAAGCTCTGCTGGACGCCCTGGCAAAACATATGCATAACGTTGGTTTTGATCTGAAGTCATTCACACGAACCCTGCTGAATTCACGTGTCTATCAGCTGAGTTCTCAGACGAACAAATGGAATGAGCGAGATTTACAAAACCACTCTCATTCAGTTGATAAGCCACTGGCAGCCGAAGTATTGCTGGATGCCATTTGCCAGGGAACGGGAGTTCCCGAAAAATTCAATGGCTGGCCGCAGGGCTACCGGGCAATTGAGATTTGGGACAACAGAATGCCGTCATACTTCTTTCGCGTTTTCGGACGTCCACTGCGTACGACCGTGTGCGAGTGTGAACGCAGCAACGAACCATCAATCAGCCAGGCTCTGCACCTGATGAACTCTCCGGAAGTGGCTGACAAGATCCAGTCCCGCAATGGAATTGCCCGAAAGCTGGTTGGTTCGGACCTGTCACCGAAAGAAGTGGTCGACGGGTTATACCTTTCGACTCTGGCCCGATTTCCCACTCCAGCTGAAAAAGCGTTGATGTTGCAGGCTTTTTCCCTCCGTGGACACGATCGCCGAACCGCAGCCGAAGATGTACTTTGGTCCTTGTTGAACTCCAAGGAATTCCTTTACAATCATTGAGGCATCCGAAGTCGATACGCAATAACATATTGTCAGTAAATGAGTTGGGGCTGGCAGAGGCATCAGTCATCGATACTAATCGATGGCGTGGCGTCGATCGGAGTTTGCGGATGGCACGCGGGTGACTCGTGCTCTGTCAGTCGTAAATTGCGGGATGCCACTGGTTCTGGCAGTATATTCGACGATGATGAGACACAGGCATATCGCAGTAGACGACTGAGAACCTGCCAATCGAAACCGGGCTCCGTGGCGATTCTGTGAGGTAAGCGATGACATTTAAATCCGGCAGAGTTCGCAACGGCTACTGCGATCGTGTTCCCAGAAGACAGGCCCTGAAAATCGGGGGGACCGGACTGCTGTCGGGGCTGTCGCTGCCGGGTTTGCTCGCACTCGAAGCCAATGCAGCCGGTGCACAGAATCGAAAAGTCGAAGCCTGCATTATGTTGTTCCTGGAAGGAGGTCCCAGCACCATCGACATGTGGGATCTCAAACCGGATGCACCAACAGAGATTCGAGGTCCCTACAAACCGATTCCCACTTCGGTTCCAACAACATTTTTCGGCGAACATTGCGTTGAATGTGCCAAAATTGCTGACAAGTTCACGGTCCTTCGCAGTCACGCACATTCGGACAACGGCCACCAGACCGGATATCACTATATGATGACTGGTCGTCGCGCCAGTTTTGGTGACGGACAGGGTGGCGGGGCACCAACAAATGCACTCTACCCGTCGATGGGTTCGGTGATTTCGCGAGAACTTGGGGGCCGCAGCCAGGTTCCCATTTATGTCAATCTGCCGAATATGATGAATGCCGGTGGCCCAGGGTTCTATGGTGCCGAGTATGGACCTTTTGTCATCGAAAACGATCCTGTGCAACCGGACTTCCAGGTCAAGGACCTGGGACTGGTTCGAGGGGTTGACTCAAATCGCCTCGCACTGCGTAAGCAACTGCTGGCAGGTGTCGACCAGGCACTGCGTCCCGTGGCGTCGGCGGGCCGTTCCCGCGAGATGTCAACCTATTACGATAAAGCGTTCGACCTCATCACGTCCGCTGAAGCCCAAAAGGCGTTCGACATCCATGCAGAATCCGGTGCAGTGAGAGAGAGGTATGGCTACACATCACTGGGCCAGTGCGCTTTGATGTCACGGAGGCTCGTGGAAGCGGGATGCCGGTTCATCGGAGTCGACCACGGAAGCTGGGACACGCATTTCACCTGTTTCCCCAGTCTGGAAAACGATCTGATCCCTCACGCCGACCGCGCGTTCTCAGCCCTGGTCACCGACCTGGAAGAACGAGGCCTGCTGGACACAACACTGGTCATCATGATGGGCGAAATGGGCCGCACGCCGCGCATTAACAAGGAGGCCGGTCGTGACCACTGGTCGGCGGCGCAGAGTGTATTGTTTGCCGGAGGAGGAATTGAACCAGGCAGAGTCATTGGTGCGACCAATAAATACGCCGAGCATCCCATCACTCAACCGTACGGTGTCGAAGATCTGCTGCAGACAGTCTTTCATCTTATGGGAATCGATACTCAAAAAACTTACCACACCCCTCTGGGTCGTCCGGTACCCATTCTTTCCGATGGACAGGTGATCCGGGAACTCGTGAGTTAAGTGTTTCAGTGTAAGCGTTCGGTATCGATCCTGCTGTGTTGACAGTCCGCTGGGGAAAGCGACGACGACACATCTCAAGACTCGACATGGTGCTCCCGGGTCTTACCATCGATTGAGTGGAATCATCGGTCGCTTCGAACTCTTAAACCGACCCGATATGGCCACTTGACTACAGACTGTGTCAACACATCGATCCGGATTTGCGGTCGGGTAGACACTGTTTTTTTGTTCATACGGACGCTGAATTTTACCCATTCGACGGACAATCCGATGCTCGGAAGACGACTCCACCCACTTGTAACGCTCATCGTTATCAGTTTGGGATTCAATAATGGTTTCGCCCAAACGGCGCCACAGATCGGGTACGTTTTTCCTGCCGGTGGACAGGCAGGAACGACAGTTGACGTACGGCTGGGCGGACACAATCTGACGCCGGATATGCAGTTCTTCGTACATGATTCACGAGTCCGTCTGGAGATTCTTGGGCCACCCGGAGACATCCTGATCACACCTCCGCCGTATTGGAAGGGGCACAAGGCCAACCTTGGGGACGCGCCACTGGCACGAGAAGTTCCCGCACGGATCACTATCCCGACTGACATGCCGGCGGGAATGATTGAATGGCAACTGGCCAATGCAAACGGCGCCAGCAACATCGGAAGCTTTGTCATCAGTCGCGAAGTCGAAGTCGTTGAGGCTGAACACGGCAACGGCAGGCCGCAGACGCTGTGCGGTCTGCCGATCACAGTCTCCGGACGCCTGAGCCGAATCGAAGAAGTTGACCGGTATCGCTTCGTCCCGCAAAAGCGAGGGCTCGTCAATTGCCGTCTGTTCACACATCAGTTACGGACACCGGTCCACGGAGTTCTGGAAGTGAAAGATACCGCAGGAAATCTGGTGGCTGATGCAGTGGATACAGAAGGCATTGATCCTGTGCTCACATTTTTGGCTGACGACGATACAGAATACTTCGTCAGCGTGCGGGACATTGACTTCGCCGGAAACGGATCATTCGTTTACCGACTGCATATTTCGGAGGGCCCCAGGGTACTCGTCGCCGTGCCGGCCGCAGCGCAACGCGGCAAAACAGTCTCAGTCAGTTTTGTCGGACCAGGAATTGAGACAGGTACACTCGAACTGGAATCGATCACACGCGATGTGACGTTTCCCGCCGATACGTCGCTCAGCACCTGGGAATACCAACTGGAAACGCCATTTGGTCTCACATCCCCGTACAGCTTTTCGATGAGTGACACTCCGATCAGTGTCGGTAACCCCACGTCTGATATGCAGATGTCACTAAAGCCGATTGGAATCACGTCACGGCTGGAATCGTCCGGCGAAAACCGATTCCAGTTTGAAGGGAAACAGGGTGATGTATGGAATCTGCAGGTCGCAGCCCGACAAATTGGATCACCCCTGGACGTTGCACTGGAGATATTGGATCCTGAGGGCAGTCCACTGGCATCCAACGACGACGCCGACGGTTCCACGGATGCTGCTCTGCAGTTTACAGTACCGGCCGACGGTCCCTGCACTGTTGTCGTCAGCGATCATGTGACAGGTTTCGCCGGTACGCCACTGGCATTTTTTCATCTCACAGTGGCTTCGCCTCCGAACGCCGGGTTTGAACTCACAGTTCCACAAAGCCTGAATGCAGGTCTGGGTGCTGCGACCGACCTGACTGTCAATGTTGTTCGCAGAGGTGGGTTCGCCGAACCGATCCATATCGAACTGAATGGACTTCCCGTTGGATTCACAGCTCCGGACGATCTTGTTATTGCGGCTGATGCAACTGAATTGAAGATCCCATTGACCTCTGCGGCAGATTCCGAGGTGGTCGCAAATATGGTGGACGTCAGTGGAATCGCCCAGACAAGCGGTACGCGGATAACAAAGAGTACATTGCTGGCAATGACTATGAAGCCTCGCTGTAAGGCACGCCCGGTTGACAAAGATGGAGGCCGAACCGTGCATCGCGGGACCACACATCCTGGCGAAGTGATCATTGAACGACTGGAGGGATTCGAGGGACAGGTCCGGCTGATGATGGCTGCCAACCAGTCTCGTCATCGACAGGGCATCAGCGGTCCACAGGAAGTCATAGTTCCACCGGAGGACACCAGAGCATTTTATCCCAGTTATATGCCCGAGTGGCTGGGCACAAATCTGACCCAGCGAATGGCATTGATTGCCGTGGCTCACGTCCCCGACCCAATGGGAAATGTGCGTCATCTGGTCAGTTCCATGGAGGGAAGCATCGTTATGTCGATCGAAGGCGCACTGCTTAAGATCACACAGCAGTCTCCAGACGTTGCGGTTCAGCGCGGGACATCCTTTGAACTTCCTGTTCAGATTCTGCGCGCAAAAAAACTTCCGATGCCGGTCCAACTGCAACTGGATGTCCCGCGCGAGTACGCAGAAACACTGGCTGCGGATTCAATCACTGTTCCACCGGGTCAGAATCAGGCAGGGTTCCGCATCAAAGTCCTCCGCGATACTCAGGTGACCGGTGAAGTCACTTTCACGGTGAAGGGTACAGCAATGGACGCTGCAAACCTTCCGGTTATCGCACGTACACGTACGAGCGTCGTCATTGAGTAACCAAGTTGTCTCCGGAGAGAACAGTGTGTCTGATCCGAGCATAAATCCAAACCGCCGTAAGTTTCTTTCGCAGGCAAGTCAGGTTGCAGCAGGAATCTCTCTCACAGGAGCATTCGGGCGAAGTCTGCACGGAGGTTCAAATACAAAACGTCCGAAAGTTGCCGTGGTGCTGACCGAATTCTCTTTTCGCAGCCACGCCCACGTCATTCTGGAAAATTTTCTGGAACCGTATTATCACAATGGCGTCCTGACCGATCCGGGCGTCGATGTTGTCAGTTTTTATGTCGATCAGTTCCCTGTGGATCGGGATATGGCGAGAGATGTCGCAGACAATTATGGCATCAAAATCTTCCCAACTATCAACGACGCGTTATGCCTCGGTGGAGAGTCACTGGCTGTTGACGGCGTACTTTCGATCGCAGAATTCGGGGACTATCCGGTCAACAGCAAAGGCCAGCGAATGTATCCGCGGAAACGATTTTTCGATGAAATCGTTGCTGTGATGAAACGAAGCGGTCGAAGCGTTCCATTGTTCAACGACAAGCACCTTTCCTATCGGAAGGATTGGGCGCTGGAGATGTACAAGACCGCTCAGCAATTAAACATTCCCTTCATGGCCGGCAGTTCTGTTCCGCTGGCACAGCGCCGGCCACCGCTTGAACTTGAAGACGGAGTACAAATCGACGAAGCCGTTGCCATCCACGGCGGACCACTGGAGGTGTATGACTTTCACAGCCTGGAACAACTTGAATCACTGATTGAGTTTCGCTCAGGCGGAGAGACGGGCATCGAGTCCGTTCGTTTCCTGCAGGGTGATGATGTCTGGAAAGCCGCCGATGCGGACGAGTGGTCCGCCGATCTGGCAAGTGCTGCGATTCAGGCAGAACTGGGATCCGATCATCCGCCATTGCGTGCATTTGTTGAACCTGGCAGCGTTGACGGAAATGTGATTCCATCACACGCAATCCTGCTGCGTTATTACGATGGCCTGCGCGCGACAGTCCTCAGAGTTGGCAGTAACGATTTTCGCTGGAATTTCTCCTGCCGAATTAATGGTGATCCCACGCCGCTTGCCACAAGTTTTTATGTGGGACCATGGCGAAATCGCAATCTTTTCAAGGCGCTCGCATACTCCATCCAGCGGTTTATTATTCGCAAGCACGCACCGTATCCGGTAGAGCGAACTCTACTGGCCACGGCCGTTCTGGACGCAGCAATGGAATCTCGTGTCAATCAGGGCCGCGTCGAGAACCTGCCTGCTCCCGCAATTACCTATCAACCGCAGGATTTCAGGGACATGCGAGAGATGGGAGAGAACTGGAAAATCATCACGGAAGAAATGCCCGAACCGCAGGGAATCGAACCCGGTGGACCACGGCCATGACCATCTAAAGCAAATTCGGTATCGGTCTTTCGCGTTCCAGCAAGCCAATGATGTCACGCGAAAGACCTGCTTCGACACGCAGTCTGGATACGTCAAACAGCGTATGCATGACGGTAGAGAAAAGGTGATCAAGCGTGATCGGTTCACTCTGAGGTTCAGCGCAGTGGGGATCGGATTGACCGATCACCTGGCCCATATTGAGTCCGCCTCCCGCAAAGGCAAGCGTACTGAGATGCGGCCAGTGATCCCGTCCCCCATCATCTTTGATTTTTGTCGTACGTCCGAACTCACCAGTAATGATGAGCAGAATCTGATCGCTTAAGCCACTGGCGTCCACGTCTTCCAGGAACGCACTGACGGCATGGTCCACCGGCCCGCCAAGTTCACGCATACCGTTCGTCATATTGTACTGCCTCGGTCCGCCGTGCATGTCCCAGCCAGGATTGTGGATGGTGACAAACCCACAACCGGCTTCACATAATCGCCGCGCAAGTAGCATCTGGTGACCCAGCGATGAAGCCCGATCTTCGTGGATCCCGGTCGAAAAATGTGATGTATCATACCGCGCAAGAAGTCGCGGGTCCTCAAATGAAACATCGAAGGCGGCCTTCGCCTGACCAAAAAGCAGATCCATCGCCTGAGTTTCAAATCTGTCGAATTCGCCCATTTCCCCGCGGATGTCAACCTGACGGTTCAATTCATCAAGAGCACGGCGCAGAGCAATCCGGTCGTCCAGTCGAGATTGCGCAACCCTGAACTGCATGTTGTCCGCTTTACTGGAGCCACTCCCTGCCTGAAAAGGAGCATAAATCCCGGCCATCTGGCCCGGGCCGGCAGCCTCCAGCAACCGAAGTCGTTCCTTGTTAAATTGTTTGTCAACCTCTTTGGCGCTCAAATACACCTGAGTGGGAATCCCGGTATCCGCGTGGCTTGTGCCGCGCAACCGGGCGGTGATCGACCCCAGTCCCGCATTATTGACGGAGTTGCCACCACGCATCACCTGCTGCACGGCCTTCGTGTGATCGCTCTCACTGTGTGAGAACGAACGCACAACAGCCATTCGATCGGCCAGTCGGGCCAGCCGCGAAAACGTCGCACCAAACGTCACACCGGGGAGTGCCGTCCCGACCTCACCCGTGATGCTGCGAATACCGGATGGTGCCGTCATTTTGGGATCAAATGTCTCAATCTGACTTGGGCCACCCGTCAGGAACAACAGAACAATTGACTTGTTGCCGGTCGATTTACCCTGGGCACCAAGATTCGCTCGCGCCTCATACAAATCCGGCAACGTGAGACTGCCAAGAGCGAGAGTTCCAACCTGCAGAAACTCACGTCGATTGGATGTCTGGTGTCCCGTCGAAATTTGCAGCATATTTATGTCCAGCAGGCAGGCGTTCCAAATATAGTATGCAGCAAGCGGCAACAGTTTCAAAGCCAAATGTAGTAGTTGCTAACAACATGAACAGTCTGTCCGAGTCCAGTCGACACAACGAATCATATTGACACTGCATTGTCGCCGGCTTCTCCACTGACTCACGCAATGACTGCAGAAAAGCCCGCAGGTCACTCGGTTTACCAGGAGTCATGGTACCGTCCGGTAACGGGGAAACATGAATGAGCAACGGGCGAATGATCCTCAACACGTGGACAAGGCCTGCCACAACCCGCGTCTGATGCTGAACAAGACGTGGCCAAACGACGACGCTGTCTCATATGCGTCCTGGCACTTCGCGACGCAGCAGACGTCCGGCTAAAGCGAGGTGCGTCACCCCAAACAAATCCCGCCGGACAATTGTCAAGGTGAAACGATCACTTACTTTACTGTGCCAAAAATGACAGACACTCGTTCGCCAGAACAGTTTCCCGAAGCTGATCAGAGAACGTTGTCACATCCGGCCGCTCACCTGGGTCCCTGGCGAGCGCACCGACGATGGTATTACACAGGGCGTCCGGAATCGCATAATCTGCGCTGTGCAAAGGACGCGTCGTTTCCTCAACGATCTTCGAATGTGGCTCGAGGTGGCTGTCAACGTCAAACGAACGTTCACCGGTAAGCATTGTATAAAGCGCCAACCCCAGTGCATAAACATCGGAAGACGCCGTTGTCGGGAGAGTTCCAATCGTCTGGCCGGGAACGATCCTGTTCCCTGCATCAGAGGATTTCAGATCCGCATCGACGTTCAAGGGAACACCTGGAGACAGACGAACTCTTCCGTGTCTTCCCACGATGACATTTTCCAAGTCGACAAATCGATGAATGAGGTGAGCATCGTGGATCGCCTCCAGTGCATTCGCACATTGCAGTGCAACATTGACCGCATCTCCCGTTTGCAGTTGATGGACTCGCACCAGCCATCTCTCCAGAGAGTGTCCATCCTCGTGTTCCATGGCTACGAAAGGTCGTTCATCCGCAGAACCAACAGCAACAACATTCAACAGATTTTTGTGCTGGATTGTTTTGAACAGTCCTGCATTGCGCACGATAAGATCTACCAGATTTTGATCCTGCGAACGCATAGGAGCCAGATTGAGTACGCGGTACAACTTGCCATTGGCCGAACTTCTGTACAGATAAACATTTCGAAACTGCGATCGCGGGACAAAGGCAATTGTTTCCCGTTCTTTGAGCGGCCACACCAGAACGCCACAGTGAGGACAAACCGCGTCCCCGCACTTGACGGACGGGTGAACGCAAAATGGTTTTCCACACAAAAAGCAGCGATCAGGAATTACGTCGGGCAGCTGGTATGTTGCAACCATACGTCTGCTCTCTGGTGTGTGAAGCCAAATCGGAAACACTAAAGAAGGGACGAAACAGTGAAGCAAATGCAGTGCCACAAACAGTCATCGCCAGGAATTTGAAACGATGCCCGGAAGTCTCAGCAAATTGCTGCCCCCACGGCCCAATATCCGCGTCTCAGCCCGATAACAGTGTCTCAGTTTGCAGCATCCGCTGATTCAGAATGCTCGTATGTTGCGCCAACTGCGTATCATCACCGGAACACCCTGGATAAATTCGCGATCAGCAAACGAAGAGCTGCAAATAGAGAGGCATGTTCACGGCACATACCTGCGAAACGCTGTCACCTTCGTCATTGGACGATGACTGTCACTGCAGTGACCTCATCGGGCTCTTTTTCTTTTCCATCTGATACGCGGTACGCTGGTCCGACGTAAGCACCTGCGACTCAGCCGTCTTCTCCAAGGCCAGAAACCCAGCAGCTTCAGGATTTTTTTTGTTCATTACGGACTCAACAACGGTCACTGCCGCAATTTGAATTTGACTGATTTGTTCCTTGTTTAAATCCAGTGGCTTCATCGAAGACAGAACTCGCTGACTTAACCGATGAGCATTCCATGCTGTTGCATTCTCGATCGAGAGCGCTCCGAGAATGGATTTTTCATGCGCCTCAATGAGATCTCTCAATTCGTTGCGCAATGGCGTGGCCTCTGCTTTTGCTTTCCTGAGGCCGGCAAGGTTGCGAGACCTGGCGGCAGCCGCCATTTGCTTTTCAAGCTGCTCAAGCGTGTCTCCGTTGGCTTCCATCCACGAAGATATCGCAGTCTGGCGGGTTTGAAATGCCGATTTGAGAGTAGCCACTTCTTCATTTGAGAGTGGCAGCGCCGCTTCCATTTCTGCATATTCATCTGTGTGGCTAAGATTCTGATCCACCGTCCTGTCAGAGTCATGATTCTTTGAATCTGCATCGGCTGAAGATTGATCACCTGCTGAACTGTTCGAGATGACATCGCGGCTCGATCGATCGCAGGCAGCAATGGAAAGACAGATGAGAAAAAAAATTGTGCAGCGATCCGGTGTCATGACTTTCCCTGTCTCGATGAGATTCTCTGATTGTGAAGCAGGAAAGACTGCTGAGCAAATCGACCTGTTATCCCCGTGAATACACGGTGTCATACTCCTGAGGTGTGGTGTCGATGATTCCTTGTCTCCGCAGTCAACCAGCGATTTGGCAGACACCGATGGGATTTGATTACGGAATGCGGACACTGTTGGCAAGATCAGAGTCATTCGGTACGGATTCTTACGATTTTGCGCTAATGTTCAGAGCGACTATCGGGATTGTGCCAAAGCGTTAGCTCGAATTTGGTTGCAGCCATGCCGCATTAGGACAGGATTGACATTCGACGTTCTAATGTCCGGCTGATTTCAACGAAAATTTCTTTCTATCCGCTCACCTAATCAGACGTAGGGCTGGTGGGAACCGATTATTGAATTGACTTCGGCCAGTGGGAATCGGACCTGGCAAACAGCAGATGAGAATTCACATGACGGGCAGGCGACGTAAGTCCCCCGTTTCCGCATCAATTGTCAAACCGGAAGTTTATACTTCCGGCTTGCCCGTATGTTCTTACACATCGTTCGCCTTACATCGAATCAATCATTTTTGTGTATGCCATTACAACCTAGAACGGAACTCGATGTCATACGCGCATCATTTACCAGGGCTGAACCAGCTTTGCCATGCAGGAGTATAATAATCGAACAACCGACCCTGATATTGTTCCGGTTTGACAACCGAGTCATCAAATGGAGACCTGAACGGTCGTTCGCTGCAGTTGACACCTCACCGGCAACGGCGGAGCGAGACTGATGCGACCTGAGATTCCAAAAGTCAGCGTCGCCGTGCTGTACAGCAAAGATGACCAATCCGCAATTGATGCCATCGACAGCGTACTCAAGCAGCAAACGGAATTCGCCATTGAAATCGTGATTGGTGTTCGTAATCCAACCACAGACAGTCACCCAAAACTCAAAGAACTCGCATCCAGACACGCAGACACGGTACGCATCGTACGTGTCGGGAGGGATCTCAAACCAAATCACATATTTGCCGCAGTACTGAAAGAGTGCTCGGGGCAATTTGTTACCGTACTGGATTGTGACAGCGTTTGGCTGACGGAGTCAAAACTGAGCCGACAGGTCGACTATCTGGAGCGAAATCCGTCCTGTGCCATTTGCTGCCATGATGTTCAATGTGTGGACGAGGCAGGCGCAATGCTGCCAACCGTCGTTCGGCCCCCTGACGATTCCACACTTTCCGTTGCCGACCTGCTCCAGATGGATTCCATCGCGAACACTTCGGCGGTCGTGCGTCGAGACCTGATGAAGCCGCCGCCGGACTGGCTGGTCGTCCTCTCAATCAATGCGGTGCGGGACTGGCTTGTACTCTATACGACCTGCGGGGACATCGGGTACATCAACAAAGCCATGGCGACCATCCTGATACATACCGGCAGGCAAACTGCGCTGACAGACAAATTATATCACTACCGGAACCTGAATCTGATCCTGCGTCGACTGCGTCGGAGACTTGGAACTCCGTACGCCAGTCAGATTGCCGACAGACTCTCTCAGAATCACCTCAACATCAGCGACGAACTGGAAAAACAGCATCGCACTGAGGACGCGGACAGGCACCGTCAGCTGTGCTTTCTCTACGGTCGCTGGAAATCAAAATTGCCGCTGCAGACAAAATTTTCATACACGATACGCCCATATGGCAGGCTGCATTCAGTAGCCGCACGCTGCTTCGAGCTGGCTGTCGCCTGTAAGCGAAGTCCACCGTTTGTTGCATTCCTGACCACGACCCTGATCTGTCAACCTGGCTGGTTACTGAAAATCGGACGATCGACAATCGGCCGCGGCCGGGCCGGGTTTATGGACCAATACCGAGTCCTGGAATATCTGTTCGGCGTCAGCAGGCAGCAATATGCCAGATGGGTTCGAGCCTTCGACACACTGACCGATGCTGACAGGACGGCGGTCCTGCGACGCATCGAGTCGATGGAGAACAGACCGACAGTGTCGCTGCTGATGACCATCTGCAATCCATCAGAAGACACTTTGAAAACAGCCATCGAATCGGTCCGGAACCAGTTGTATGCAAACTGGCAGTTGTGCATTGTCGATGATGCATCGGGTCAGCCCAGGGTTCACAGAATCCTGAAACAATACCAGAAGTCGGATCGTCGAATTCATTGCAGCTTTCATCACGAGCGCGAACATCATTGGACGTCCTCAAATGCTGCACTTGCACTGGCATCTGGTGAATTCGTTGGGATTCTTGGCAACAATGATGAACTTGCTGAACATGCACTTTATCTGGTCGCGGAAGAACTCAACAGGAATCCCGATTCCGACATCATCTACAGCGATGAGGACCGACGCGACCGGAATGGCCGCAGCATCGATCCGATTTTCAAGACAGACTGGAATCCCGATATGATGCTGTCCTGTGACATGATCGGTCGCCTGGCCGTAATTCGCCGGCAGCTTGTACTGAACGCAGGTTCCTTTCGAGCCGGGTTTGATGGCAGCGAGGACTATGATCTGACACTGCGCTGCATTGAAGCCACGTCCGGTGACCGGATCAAACACGTCCCGGCGATACTCTATCACCGGGGACATCATCCACTGAGTATCGTTGCAGGTTCTGAATCGGCAGAGACGTTCGGTGAAGCGGGTACCCGCGCGATTCACGAGCATTTGTCCCGGAACGGTGTGGATGCCGATGTTGAATACCGGGGGACACCAGAATCACCTCTGTATCGGGTCCAGTACCGACTCGACAACCCACCACTGGTCAGCGTGATTATTCCGACAAAAGACCAGGTTACTCTGCTGCAACGCTGCGTCAACGGCCTGATCAACGAGACTGACTATCCACGTCTGGAAATCATTATCGTCAATAACAACAGTGTCCAGCCGAAGACTCATACGTATTTTGAATGTCTGCGTGCCCGTACTGACATACGAATTGTTGATTACAATTCAGCCTTTAATTATTCAGCAATCAACAACTTTGCAGTCGAGTCCGCGAACGGCGACGTGATTTGTCTACTCAACAATGACACCGAAGTGGCGGAAGCGGACTGGCTCAGGGAAATGGTTTCACATGCTGTACGTGATCAGATCGGTGCTGTCGGTGCCAAACTGCTGTATCCGGATGATACGATTCAGCATGCCGGCGTGCTTATTGGAACTGGTGGCGCGACAGGACACGCTTTTGCGGGGCTGCCGACAGACACGCCTGTGACGTTCGGTCGGCTGAACCTGATTCAAAACGTTTCCTGTGTGACTGCAGCCTGTATGGTACTCCGAAAATCAGTTTACGACGCCGTGGGCGGGTTTGATGAACAAGACTTCCCGATTGGATACAGCGATGTTGATCTTTGTCTGCGCATGATCTCCGCCGGATATCGAATTGTCTGGACTCCTCACGCGCGACTGTACCATCACGAATCGGCAAGTCTGGGAAAAACGGTGACACCTCAGGAACGTGAAAGGGATCGTCGCGAGCGTGACACTCTAAGACGGCGATGGTCCGACCGAATTGCGGCCGATCCGAACATGAATCCGAATGTCAGCATCAGTCACGTCGATTATCGCCCCGCATTTCCTCCACGTACGCGTAAGCAGTGGTACTGACCGGTGTCGACTCTCTAAAGTTGTGGAATCCGGAATTGATTGACACAAACTTGAGCAATTCCGGGAATTTCTCCAACTTTCTCCTGATTCCAGCAGTCCCGAAAAGCAAGTGTTCACGATGACCTCCAGTGTGTTTCGACAGACGATCGAGTCCCGGAACAGTACCATGACAGACAGCCTGGTTTCACCACAGGCACAATCAGAGTCAAACGGTCGTCGGGATCACGGGAGGTCTCAGCGGTATTCCAACGCTGTCCGTACCCAGGGGCCGTATGGAGCAGCTGCAACATGACAGCAGTCTATACGTCGGCCAATCTTCGTTATCTGGCGAAAGCCCGAACTCTGGCGGAATCGGTCAGGAAACATAATCCTGATACGACACTCTACCTGATCCTCGTTGATCCCGTACCGGAGAATCTACGGACACGGATTGAGAGCAATTCCGAACCGTTTGACCATATACTGACTCCCGAAGATCTCGATATTCCAAACCGTGACAGCTGGATCTTCCAGCATGACGTCGTGGAGGCATGCACAGCGGTCAAGGCGGCAGCACTCATACATCTGTTCGAAGACAGAGCGGAAGATCGAGTGTTGTATCTTGACCCGGACATCGTTGTGTTCAGCCCACTCGATCCGCTGTTTACACATCTGGACACATCGTCAATTCTGTTGACACCGCACTGTCCGTCAGCAGAGAACGATCTGGAATTAATCATTCGAAATGAGATATCGAGTCTGGCGCACGGCACCTACAATCTGGGATTTCTTGGTGTTGCTGCCAACGAAGAAGGACGACGATTCGCAAACTGGTGGCGGAAGCGGCTTCACTATTTCTGTCACGATGACAGACCGCGGGGATTGTTTACTGACCAGCGATGGGTTGACCTCGTCCCTGGCCAGTTTGAAGGAGTCAAAATTCTACGTTCTCCTGTCTACAATGCTGCAACGTGGAACATCACACAGCGCACAGTTTCGGGTACGCCCACCGGTCAGTTGCTGGTGGACGATGAGCCACTGTGCTTTTATCATTTTTCAGGAGTACAGGATCGAAAAACCCTGGGAGTCAAAGCTTACCCCGGGATCAACACGCCCAACGTGACCGAACTGATCCAGTGGTATTTGACCCGGTGTGAGCAAAACGGTGAAGCAGAGTGCCGAGAAGCTGAATGGCATTACGCCCGGTATGACAACGGCAAACCAATTATGACTTCGCACCGTGTGTACTATCGCAATGACCCTGAACTGCAACAACGATTTCCCAATCCGTTTGCTGAAGGCCCGAACAGCTTCTACGGATGGTTGACCTCTGCCGAAGGACCCGGCTTGCACCATGTGGAAAGGCTCTATGGTCAGCCCATCAATGTGTTGCGACAGCAATCGGCTCAATTGTTTCGAATCGAACAGTTTATCCTGTACCGATTCTACCTCTGGCTCAGACGATATATTTAGCAGCAGGTCAAACTGCACTCGATCCCATTTCGCGATGTGGTCGTTTTCATGGGACAAAGGCGTCACCGGCCATGAGCATTACAGGACATGTGTAATTCCACGTGACCATGAATCAATCGCCATCCGAAACTGATTGCCCGCTTGTATCGGTCATCGTACGAACCCACGGCCGGCGCGGCAATCTGCTGCGAGAGTGTCTGCACTCGATCGTCAGTCAGGACTACCGGCCACTGGAAATCAATATCGTTGAGGATGGAGGCCGCCATTCGTCAACTATTGTTCACGAATTCAAGAACATCCACGGAATCGTCGTGAACTACCTGAGCCTCTCGCCATCCGGTCGCTGCGTGGCAGGTAATGCGGGCCTCGCGGCCGCTAAAGGCTCATGGATCAATTTTCTGGATGACGATGACCAGTTCCTTCCCGGTCACGTCCGACTTCTCGTTGAACACATTCGGCTCAGACCTGAATTAAAGGGTGTCTATGGTCTCTCTCTCCAGGTCCCCACCGATATCCATTCACTGGCCCCGCTGAGCTACAGCGAGTCCTCTGCGACTAAAACACCGACTGAACCATTCAGCAGATGGAGGCTGTGGCGTGAGACCCCGTTTCCGATTCAGGCCTGCCTGTTTGATCGAAAATTATTTGAGCAGTATGGTGGACTGGACCCGGCACTCGACAACCTGGAAGACTGGCATCTGTGGATGCGTTACTTCAGTAATGAACCAATCGGGTGTATTGAGGAAGTCACATCAAAGTTTCGGGTACCGACAGATCCAATTCTGCTGACGGAGCGACAGAAATCACATCACAAGTACCGTCGGATCATTGAGGAAAAACAAAGAGAGATCCCGGTCACGGTTTTGGGATCGGAATTCGAAGAAGTCGCCAAAGAGGTATTCAGGAAAAATCTGTCTTCCAAAATACTTGCAATCGCAGACGATCCATCCAATGCCAATTGGGCGATTCATTCAATGCTTGGAGTCATTCGTGCGGCAAGATGGGTACAGCGAATGTTTCACAGACTCGTCGGACGAAGTGACCCACATATTATTCAACTTCTTCGTGACATTTCGAACGGAACACCGGATGATGCCTATACGATGCCGTTGGCCGATGTTCTGTCGCTCCTGCCGGAACTGCAGTCACGGCACAAATTTGCAGATCTCCGGATTCTTCAACTTCTGTTTCGGTGTCTCGGACGGAAACAGAATTAATTACAGAGCAGGATTCGCAGAAGGAAACCCTTCTTTTTGAACAAGTCAGGATTCTCAACTGTCGCATCCACGCATCAAGCCCCGCAATGGAACTGAGTCCAGCCGAGCGTGGTGATCGAGTGGGCGGATTCTCCGGATCGCTGTGCTGAAGACGCCTGCCTGCTGACCCGGAGTCTCCAGACGCCGCCGTTTGCACATGCATCCTTTCGGATGTTCAGGTCGGTCGATACGATCACCGTTTTCGGACAATTCTTTCCTGGTCTGGAGCCTTTGCGTTTCGGGAACCTGGGTCAGTAATATTCCCGTTCGAATTTCTCTCTTTTGTTCGACTGCCACGAACAACCGGTAGACGCAGCCAGGAACAACCGAATGGAAATTCTCTTCCTGGCGTCCGGTCGACTGGCTCCGGCAACACGCTTCCGAATTGTTCCTTATCTGAAGCATTTCCGCGAGGACGGTCATCGTTGTACCGTCGCAAACAGTTTTCCACAGAAGTATGACTACTTTCCCTGGATGGGATTTCGACCGAGTCAGCTGCTAAAACGGAGTGTGCGATGGTGGCACTGGCTGCGGGCATTTCTTGGGCAGTACGACTTAGTTTATATCGAACGTGAGATCTTCGACAATTCCACGTCTGATATGGAGGAACGCTTTCGTCGGGCCTGTGGTCGTCTGGTTCTCGATATTGATGATGCGGTTTTCCTGCGATACCCCCAGAAATTTGAGCGATTGTTGCCAATGGCAGATCTGGTGGTTTGCGGCAATCGTTTTTTGGAGGAACGGATTGCGCAATGGAATCCGACAACGCTGCAGATTCCAACCTGCGTTGACATTGAACAATACTCGACTCCGGCACCGCCGAAGGCTTCCACTCGTCCCGTAGTCGGCTGGATGGGAACGACCAATAATCTGCGATATCTGAGTGTTGCAGCTGACGCGCTTCGCAGTGTTGCCGCTGAAATTGAATTCGAACTGCATCTGTTTGTGCCGGAATTGAGCGCGCTTAGCGAGATCGACCTCACCGGAGTGAAAATCGTGCACAGACCATGGTCGGCAAAAGAAGAGGTGCAACAGTTGCAGTCGATCGACGTAGGACTTATGCCGCTGTATTCCGATCAGGAATGGGACCGATTCAAATGTGGAATGAAGCTGATTCAGTACCTGGCCGTCGGAGTCCCGGGAATTGCTTCCCCCGTTGGCGTCAATACCGATATACTGGATCATGAACAAAATGGATTTAGTGCCCGTTCAACTGACGAATGGAAAAATGCACTGGAGATCCTGTTGAAGAACCACGATCTTCGTTACCGAATGGGCAGGAGTGGACAGGAGTTTGTGCGCCAGCATTACAGTGTTCACGTCCATTATCCGGTGCTCCGAGATGCGCTCATGCAACTTTGACTGGCAGGCGAACCAGTAGCGATCCGGGACTGAACAGCACAGAATACCGGCAAACGTTATCGCCCGACCCGGATCAGCTTCACGGGCCAATGCAGTACAGTGACTTGCGGGTCCGAACAAAAACAGCACCACCGGCAATCGCCGGAGTCGACCACACCTGTTCGTCCAGTTGATTGGTGTGCAGTACTCTGAAATTCGAACCGCCCTGAATCACGTGAGTCGCTCCGTTGTCGTCCAGACAAAAGACTTTGTCCTGTAACACCCAGGGGGACGACCAAAATGCACGAGCTCCAGGGACGCGTTTCTCGTAGACCATTTCTCCCGTGTCAGCACTGATACAGTGCAGCACTCCGCGCCGTCTTTCGAAGAGATACAGATGCCCTTCACAAAGAACAGGGGATGCCATCTGAAGCCCGGATCGAGGCTGCGACCAGGCGATACTGTCCGTGTCACCGGGCACGATCATTCCCTTTGCCCCGGCATTGACTGCGAAAAGATATCCGCCACCACCCTCGCTTCCACGATTCCTCACTTCAGATCCCACGTACAGGCGATCGCCGACAGCCAGTGGTGTTGCGGAACTCCGTCCGCCACTCAGATCAAGCTGCCACAACAGGTTGCCCGATTCCGGGTCATAGGAACGTGCGATCTTTCCGCTGGTCACCAGTTCGGCACGGACACTGTTTTTCCAGATCACAGGGGAACTGTACTGGGAAGGTTCATCCCGGTTCATTCGCCAGATTTGCTCACCAGTTCCTGCATCAAACGCTGCCAGAAACGATTGTTCCTGACTGTCAATCTGCAGGTAAAGCATGTCGTCGTGCAGAACGGGTGAACTGGACGTACCCCAGTCGTTGCGCATTTCAAAGTTGCCTGGATCCTTTTGCCAGATCAGTTCTCCTTCCATGTTACAGCAGTAGAGTCCGTTCATGCCGAAATAAGCGTAAACACGCTCACCATCCGTGATCGGCGTCTCGGTTGCATAGGTGTTCTGCACATGGTGCCCCTGTGTGGGCTTTCCTTCACGTACGACTCGTTTCCATATTGAATCACCAGTGTCTGTATCCAGGCAGTGAATCTCCCAACGGAATTCAGCATCGGACATATTATTTTTGTATCGACTTCGACGGCCTCCCTGTCGTCGATTTGTGCCACCTTTCTCACGAGGCCGAACCCGGTCAACCTGCAACCCACCCTCCGGCTTCTTCGTCATGATGGCGAGCGTGAGAAAGAGTTTGTCACCCCAGACGACAGGTGCCGACCAGCCTTCGCCGGCGATGTCTGCCTTCCAGCGCACGTTTGATTCTGCATCCCACTGCAGTGGAAACGCGTCCTCCGTTATTCCATTGCCAAAAGGCCCTCGAAACTGTGGCCAATTGGCCGCTGAACAATGACAGGAACACACTGCAACCAGCAGCAGGACAGCGGACAACAAACAGTGTGGCATGATATTCTCCAGACAGATCAATTCAGCTGACAATATCCGGCAACAAGCTTTTAGCGTAGCGGACACACGAAGATTGGGAAGGCCATCTTCGTTTGGATCGAATTGTTCTGACAAGTTATATTTCGAGTGAAGACCTGTTGTTTCAGTCCCGGAACTTGACCGAATAGAACAAATGTCTAATGCAGGACTCGCTCGGACTCGAGGTCCTGAATCCTCAAATTCATCCGTCGTCGCACTCTGATTCAAGATCTGATAAATAATCAGAATCAAAGACGTCATCATCGACCGGCATCACCGCTTCATTGGAATCCATTTCGACGTCGACAAATTCCTCAAGGCAAAACGTCGTATCGGTCCTCCTGCGGCGGTCCTGCTTCTGCGAGGGAGTGGATTCCGGATCCAAACTGTCCCAAAAGACGTCACTGTCGATAGCATTGGCTTTTCGACGCCGCCCCGCCCGATGAAGACGGTGATCGCTGGAAACCACCACCAGCTGCCTGGGAGAACTGTGAGCCGCAATGAGCCGTTCCAGTTCACTGTCAGCATCTGTTCCTGCCGGCGCGTAGATCACACTGATCCCCTGACACTTCTGGTGCTGATGCGAATCGTCATCGGACCCGAATGCATCGAAAACGACCGTTGTGCGGTTGACCGCAGCTGAATTAAGACGCTGGGCGAGTTGGTGCAACAGTCGATTCCGACAGACCTCAAGATCACCGGGCCCATAGCTTCTTCGAGCGAGCCCGATCGCATGCATCAGGTTGTAGCCATCGATCAAAATAAACGGAGAGGACATTACTCAACCTGAATTGAAGAAACCATGTCAACACAATAGTACCCCCGTCCCTGCCAACCTACGTCAGTTTCGAACTTCATTCACAGATGGCCGGGATTCCCGGATCCAACAGCCTTCTCCCGCCGTAACAGCACTTGAAGTCACCCGGATGCACAGATAGAGTGGGATTTGGGTCGTCCACGTCACAAAGAGTCATTCGGAAACAGATTCCGTGAAGTACAAACTGTTGAACAACCTGAATCTACCGGTGCTTCCTGCATAAAGTATGTCTCAGGTCTGTCCGCAGTGAAATCACTCCTATCAGCCTGGGACCCGGCGGTCTCAGGTTTTTTTGTTGATATCGATTCAGACAACCGAAGGAGCTGGTTGTTCAGTTCCATTCCGCACTGGCACAACACCGTCAAATGCACAGCCACTCAGGAGGTATCCATGTCCGGCGACCGGATCATCATATTCGACACGACACTGCGTGACGGCGAGCAGTCACCTGGCTGCAGCATGAATACCCGTGAAAAGATGGAAGTCGCCCGGGCGCTCGTAGATCTGGGTGTCGATGTCATCGAAGCCGGGTTTCCAATCGCATCGCCAGGCGACTTTGAAGCCGTGACGCAAATCGCTCGTGCCTATGGAGATCGCAGCACCATCTGCGGTCTGGCACGAAGCCTCGATGCCGATGTCCAGCGAGCCAAAGAAGCTCTCAAAGATGCCGAAAAACGTCGGATCCATGTGTTTCTTGCGACCAGTGCCATCCATCGCGAATTCAAACTGAAAATGGACAAAGAGGAAATTGTCGAACGCGCAGTCCGGTCGGTTGAGCAGGCGAAAGAATTCTGCGATGACGTTGAATTCTCTCCCGAAGATGCGGCTCGTACCGAACCGGACTTTTTGTGCGAAGTCGTTGAACGCACGATCAACGCTGGTGCAACAACGGTCAACATTCCTGACACTGTCGGATATGCAACTCCAAGTCACTACTTTCGAGTGATCTCCCATCTGAAACAGCACGTGTCCAACATTGACAGTGCCATCATCAGCACTCATTGTCACAATGATCTGGGCCTGGCTGTCGCTAACAGTCTGGCTGCGGTGGAAGCAGGTGCACGTCAGATCGAATGCACAATTAATGGCCTGGGCGAACGAGCCGGTAATGCGGCGCTGGAGGAAGTCGTCATGGCCATCCACACCCGTGAGGACTACTACGGGTGCCAGACGGCAATCAATACAGATCGTCTGTATCCAACCAGCAATCTGGTTTCATCGATTACCGGTATGAAGGTGCAGCGTAACAAGGCAATTGTCGGTCGGAATGCATTTGCTCATGAAGCCGGCATTCACCAACACGGCATGCTTCAGGAACGTACAACCTATGAAATCATGAAGCCGGAAGATGTCGGATTCGTTGGTGAGAATCTCGTGCTGGGTAAGCACAGCGGCCGCCATGCATTTCGTGACCGGGTGCAGCAACTCGGGTTTGAACTCGATGATGAAGCACTGCAACGCGCGTTCGATGACTTCATTACTCTGGCCGACAAAAAAAAAGAGGTCTACGACGCAGACATTGTTGCGTTGGTGGAAAACCGACTGGGCGACACACCAGACCGCTGGCAGATGGTCAGCTTTCACACGTCCGCCGGCAGCTCGTCGATTCCCACAGCCACACTGGAACTACAGTGTGAAGAACAGCCCGTGATTTGTGATGCCGCCACCGGAGACGGTCCAATCGACGCCGTATTCCGGGCGATGGAACGAATTATGGAACTGACAGCACGTCTGGAGGAATTCAATGTTCGCAGCGTGTCTCGGGGCAAGGATGCTCTGGGCGAAGTGCGTGTGACTATCAATGTCAACGGGCGTCATTACCACGGCAGAGGTGTCAGCACGGATATCATCGAAGCGGCTGCCCTGTCGTACCTGCAGGCGTTGAACAAAGTCGCTGAAGACCGCCGCACGCAAATTCCTCATCGGGCAGAAACTCATCCGGCAAACCCATAGACGAGACGAAGGTTGAGACCACAGTCCCGGTACTTCCTCTGTCTGAGATATCCGGGAAGCGGACACATCGCCAGAAATGGTGCGCGTGTTAACACACGTTGCATTGAGTGGAATGAACCAGTCCCTGTCCGGTGGATGTCAGTAATAATCCGGGTCAATCCTCAATCTGCCGGTAGATGGGCAGGTACCGGTAGTAAATTTCCAGGGTTAACAGACTCAGTGCTGTTTCATAAATCTGTCCCCCGGAACCGGCGTGAGGATCGCGGGGCGCCCAACTGCCGGTTGCGGGACCTTCTGTAATTTGTCGTGACACGAGTTGTTCCCTCATCACAGTATTCCACTTGCGCCACTCGTTGCCTCCCCAATGATGAATGACCTGAGTTGCATAGTAGTTGTAGTACATGTCCTCCCCATGCGGACCGAGTGCTGACAGATAACCGACACCTCTCCGCAGCGACGAATGATCACGTCGCCAGCCCATGTACATGCGACACAACAGGCCCACTGACGTCATTGCAGGTGAAGCGCCGCCGTCAGGCATGTAAGCGTAACGTTCACCGTTGTTTGTCTGGGCAGAGTCAAGAAAGTGCCTCACCCCCCGCCCGGTTTGTCCTGACACAGAAATGTCGCCTGCTTTAGCACTCTGCAGAGCCATCACCTGCCACCCGACAACCGACGTATCACCAGGCTGTCCCGGTTCGTAGCGCCAGCCTCCACCTCTTTTGTCCTGCGTCTTCTCGATAAACCTGACGGCCCTGCGAGCCAGTTTTTTTAACCGATAATCTTTCGGCTCCAGCGCATACGCCTCGCACAGACAAATCGTTGCCAGGCCCTGAACATACATCCCTGAATTGCCTTCATAGTCACCGCGCATATCAGCGGACGTTCGATCTCCGGAAGCATTTTTTGTCAGATAGTTAAGCCCTCCGGAGACAACCGTCCGATACTCGCCGTAGGAAAGATGAGTGTGACCTGCTCCCATGAAACACAGCAAAGCCAAAGACGTCGAGCCCATCGTCGTTGAACGCAAACGTCCGTTTCTCGCTTCCTTCCCAGCCTGTCGAAAACTCCAGGATCCATCTGCCTGCTGAATCTTTCTGAGCCACTTCAATCCCAGATTGACCGCCCGTTCGCTCTCTGCGGTTCCACCGTACTTCCGAATCGCAGCCTGCTTGCCTAAAGACGAACGACCTCCGAATTCTCCCAATTTGGCGAGTGAGGCCAGATCCTGCTGCGTGGGCTCCAGATCCAATTCGAAATCTTTTCCGGCATCAACAGCGGCAAGATCTCTGGTCGTATCGTCAAACACTTCAAGAACCTGTTGCACCGTGTTTTCAAATTCCTGTTCATCAAGCAATGCCGGCTGAACAACTTCGACCAGTTCCACGGCTTGAACTTCTTCCTTTGGCACCGGTACCGCCATCAGAGTTGACATCCAGCGCGTTGGATCCTCAGGCAGCATCCACAACGTCATCAGGATCGCAATCATCAGATGCAAAACAAAACTGATTGACGCAGTCATCAAATGCTGTCTGTGAAGCCGAGCCCACTCCGGAATCGTCCGGGTAATAATCAGGCGCAGTCGACTGACTGTCCGGACCGCGGACAACATCCAGGCCGGTCGAAGTCTGCGTCGACGACGAGCCCGTCGACGTGACGTGACTTCCTGCAGAACGGAACGAGCACCATCGACCGTCAGATCATCATCAGGAAATAGTTCGCCCGGTCGAGTGGACATTCGGATACCTGTTTACCGGAAACAATGACTTCCATCAAAGAATACGGAAAACGCAGTTAAAAATCCGTCATCATTTAGCAGCAGTTTGAGATTTACTGGTGCCGCGCAGCAACCAGACAGCTCAAATCACTCAGGAACGTCGAAACAGGGCGATCTGTCGCAGGACAGTCACCTGAGGCGGTAACAACGCACGCGAACATCAACCAACCGTTGGATCGTGCTGATCTCTGTCACCTGAGCACTGGTGGCATGTGCCGAGATGGCAATCCCCTGACCATCGACCATGATCTTCCTGACCTTGCCCCACCAGGGTGAAACGTTCGAGCCATCAGAAACAGGCCTTTGATCGGATTCCACTGGGAATCATCGAGAAAAGGTTTCGGGGGCTTCCTGGCCCCTGTCTTGTTCGGACACCGGCGTGGCAGACACATTGACAGGGAAATGACCAGGTGAGCGTCTCTGTTCAATCACACATAGTTGCAACTCCCTCGAAGATCCGTCAGTTTTTGAGACTACTTGTAGTGCGGAGTCAAGACCATATGATCCACAGAGTCGTAGTGCGTTCCTGAAATTTATGGAATAAGGCTCGGACTTTCTGCCCTACGATAATTGACTTATCCTTTCCTTCTTTCTGATTATCAGATCGAAGACCTGTTTAAATTCTCCAAAAGTGAGTGCTATGGGATTGTTCGAAGGTAAAAAGGGTCTGGTCCTGGGGATCGCCAACGACCGGTCAATTGCCTGGGCCATCACCCAAAAGCTCTACGAGCAGGGTGCAGAGATCGGGTTCACTCATCTTCCCGACACTGGTGACCGCGCAAAAAATCAACGAAAAGTCAGTAAACTGGTTGAACCGCTGGGCGCAAAGTTTCTGGTTCCCTGTGATGTCTGCGACGACGATCAGATTGCCGGAGTGATGGACAAAGCAGCAACTGAAATTGGCAAGCTTGATTTCATCCTGCACAGTATTGCATTCGCACCTCCGGAAGACCTGACCGGTCCAACATGGAACAGTAGTCGAGCGGGCTTTGGTAAGGCGATGGAAATCAGCGCGTACAGTTTGCTGGCTGTCGCCGGAGCCGCGAAGCGGCGGGATGTCCTCAGCAAAAACTCCAGCATTCTCACACTGAGCTACTTCGGTGGTGAAGAGGTCATTCCAGGTTACAACCTGATGGGACTCTGCAAAGCAGCCCTCGAATGTGGTGTTCGCTATCTGGCCAGTGAACTGGGGCCCGATGGATGTCGGGTAAACGCGATCAGTGCCGGACCGGTTCGCACAATCAGTGCGATGGGTGTAGGCGATTTCAAACAGATGCTGGATCTTTACAGCGGGGTCGCTCCCATGAGACGCAATATCACGGCGGAAGAAGTCGGCAAAAGCGGCATGTTCCTGCTAAGCGATCTGGCGAGCGGCATCAGTGCGGAAGTCCTGCACGTCGATTGTGGTTTCAGCAAAATGGGAGCGCCGCCAGAAGGTTTCGGAGTAGTCCAGACCGAATGAAGCTTTGATGCTCCTTTGGTCTGCCGACGATACGCCTGCCTGCCGCGTGTTCAGGTATCTGCATAAAGATGATCAATTCGGTGGCAGGATGATTCCAATGAACCTGTTTCACAGCATTGAGTTTGTTTTGTCGGTTCCTGTTCGAGTTGCCATCAGTGTGGTCGAATCTGCCGGGCAAATTCTGGTCGGCACGCGTCCGAAGGGCGTTCCCCTGGCTGGAATGACTGAATTCCCCGGAGGCAAATGTCATGCCGACGAAACCACACGAGTCTGTGTTGTCCGGGAATGTCACGAAGAAACCGGCCTGCTGGTTATTCCTCGAAGTCATCTGATCACCACGACTCAGGAATACAAACACGGCACAATCGAACTCGATTTCTGGCATTGTGGTTTGAGTCCTGACCTGCCGGATCTGGCTGCAGCAACTGCGCCATTTCACTGGGTTCCGTTTCGTTCTCTCAGTGTTCTTGATTTTCCGCCAGGTAACGCGGAAGTACTGAAGCTGCTGGCAAATATTTGGGGATCATCATCGTGACGGACCAGGTGACCGGGATCATTATCGTGGATCACGGTTCCCGCCGAGCAGAAAGCAATGAGACTCTGCTGGCTGCCGTTCAGCGATTCACCGACACGAGCCATTATACAATTGTTGAACCGGCACACATGGAACTCGCTCAGCCGGACATTGCCACAGCATTCGATCGCTGCGTCAATCGAGGTGCCTCACAGATTATCGTGTTTCCATATTTTTTGTCCCCGGGACGCCACTGGAAGCAGGACATCCCGCAACTTGTAGCGACAGCCGCTGAATCCTGTCCGGGAATCGAATGGCGAGTAACTGCCCCGTTCGGAATTCACGATGGAATGATGCAGATCATTGCTGAGCGGATCAATGAGTCGCTCGGCAGCTAATTGTCTACCTCCCATACCTGGAACGGGCTCATTGGGACAGTAACACATCGACTTCGGCGGAAGTCGTGGAAACACACGGACAGCTGACTTGAGGCGAGGAATCAATTTGTCTGTCTGCATGTTGGATTCAGATCGCAATCCGCTCCGGATCTGGGCGCATTCCGGCAGATATTGCGCCGATATTCGAATTCCAGGTGTCACTTCGGCACATTCTGCGGAGTTGAATTTGATTGGCCTGGAAGGCCCTGTTTCTGGCCTTGAGCAGACACAAAGTGACTGGTACTTGTCTCAACAGCACAGATGCCCGTGTGTTCGTAATCTCATGTTGTTAGCGGACAGACGCGAATGATCACGGCTGCAATTGCCACCGGAATGGAAATTCTGTTCGCAATCGCCGTGTGTCTGAAACCGAGTCTTCAAAGGTATGGAACTCATCGGCAGCTGGGCTTTCCGGAATGTCAGTTTCTCATACTGACGGGTTGGAGATGTCCACATTGCAATATGATGACAAGATTTGCTCACATCGTTCGCGGTCAGGTTGCTGCGGCGTGGCAGACAAATCCATGCGGTACGATTCTGACGGGTGTTCTGTCATTGATTGTCTTTCCATGGACCGTCGCAGCCGGATTCACCGGGAAGTCATTACGGACCCGGGAACCGGGTTTGGTGATGGTCTGAATGACTGGAGTCTCTCTGGTCACCACCGTCGTGGTCTGGCTGGCTGGGTCTGCCGTTCTGTAAAGGGCAAACCGGACTCCGGAGCAAAGATGAATGGTGCAGCATGTTGAATGCCGACGAACGATTGAATCAGCCTGTTTTGTCAACAGGCAAACTGTTGCTGATGGCCGCAGTCCTGCTGCCAGGCCTCTGTGGCTGCGGATTAATCATTACCGCAGGCAAAATGGTGATGGGTGAATCCAAAAGCCCCTCATCGTTTGAGCAGATCACTGGAACAAACCTCGTTGAATCGAAAGACCGCCTGTTAATCATTTGCACGGCTCCGCACCGTGTCCTCGTCGAGTTTCCCTCTGTTCAGCTGGAGTTGCTGGACCGAATTTCACAGAACCTGGAACGTCGTGAGATCCAGGTCGTTTCACCAGATGACGTGGCAGCCTGGTATGACGATCATGGCGAATGGGGTGACTACTCAGAACTCGCAGAACATTTTGGTGCGAGGTACGTGGTGCACCTGAGTCTTCGAACTTTCAGCTTTTTGGAACCGGAGAGTACTAACCTGCTTCGCGGACGCAGTGAAGGTACTGTCAAGGTCTACGAAATTGACAGCAAAGGTTCGATACCCGTCTTTAAGACATTCGAACGAGATCTGCGTGTCAAGTTCCCGGAAATCCATCCGGTGCCGCGAGAATCCGGATCTGACGACGTGTTCGTGAATAAATTAATCAACCGGTTAGCGCTGCAGACCAGTCAGTTATTTCACGATCATGGCTTAAATGAAACAATATTTTGATGCACAGCGCAAACTGTTCGACGACAGGATCGACGACATGATGGGCCATTTTTTTTCGAATCACCGATTGACGGACATGGTCCAATGGGCATGCAGACGGAACATACATATCGTGCTGCGATTGACTGTCATGACTGCAATGTTGACCTGTCTTTCAGGGTGCAACTATCTGATTTTCTTTGGATATCTCCTTGGTGGCCCGCCTCAGCTGGAACCAGTATTCGAAAAGGTAACAAACAAGTCATTGACTGACCGCGGTGTGCGAGTGGTCGTCGTCTGCTATGCCCCGGACGAACTCAGATATCAGTACGACAGCGTCGATCATCTGATTGCCGTTGGTGTCTCCGCTCGCCTCAAACAAAATCACATTGAAGTCGTCAATCCAGAAGCCGTGCGAGTCTGGCTGGAGGAAAACCCTGACTGGGACACCCCTGACGAAGTTGGTGCTCAATTTGACACCACATACGTTGTCTATATCGACGTCAGCGATTTCTCGCTTTATGAACACGACAGTCGACACTTGTTCAGAGGCCGTTCGGAAGCAACCGTGAGCGTTTACGAAATGAAGGCCAATGGCGAAGGCCAGCGAATCTTTCATCATGAGTTGATGTCAGAATTTCCCCGATTAAGTCCTCGATCCGCCTCCGAAGTCAGCTACGACAGCTTTCGTTCAGAGTATCTGCTTCGGATCAGCGACGAAATCGGCCGCATGTTTTACCCCTACGGATCCGGAGACGATGTCGGCAGCGGCACGTGAGGTGTAACCTCTCAAACGGCTGCGCGCCATTTTGTCTCGCCGCCTGAACCGCTGTCTCAAAGGCTGCCGACCATTCCAGAATCTGCGTGCACGAGAGATGCTTGGCTTGCCTGACGATGGTCCGAACGTTTTAAGTCGGATTTGCATACAACAGCCGGCACCATTCGAATCACCGCCACCGAAGGTAGTGTTCGGCGTTGATTTCGCCCGTGTGGGCAGATAGTGTCCCAACCCACGTAGTAATAACCGCCAGGGGGACCAGACACAGAGATTCCGGTTGCCCTGTTACATTCCATCACCGTGTTCGCCAATTCATGTTTCAGTTTCTCGGGCGACTTTCATCACGCCACGCCGGGTTCGTGGTCGCAACTTGGATCGTACTGCTCGTCAGTTCGCTCGTGCTGGCCCCTGAATGGGCCGAAGTTGCAGAAAATGGAGAATTTGCCTTCCTGCCCCCTGAGGCTCCCAGTCACATTGCCGAAGAGCAATTTGCGAGTGCATTTGACGATACGCTTGCCAGCAATGTGGTCCTCGTTGTGCGACGAGAAACATCAGTGGCCGGTCTCAAGGACTCCGACAAACAGTTTATCCGTGAGACACTGATCCCCAAACTTCGCGAAGTCGCTGAACTGCCTCCAGGACAGGACACTCACGACGATGATACCGAGCATAAGGTATCCCGCCTGCACTGGTTCGGGACACGGGGAACAGGAAGTCTGTTCATCAGTGAAGATCACCAGGCAACGTTGATCATCCTGCAGCTTGCTACGGAGTTCCTCGATCAGGACAACGCAATTCTCATTTCCGACGTCGAAACGATGCTGGACGACATTCGTCGTACACCACACAGAACGAGTGGAGAGATTCCTGCTGGCCTGGACATTTCTTTCAGCGGCTCAGCCACTTTTGGCCGCGATATCATGCACGAGTCTAACTTGAGTGCACGTTCCACAGAAAAGTGGACGGTGATTCTGGTTGTGGTCCTGCTGATCATAATCTACCGCGCTCCGCTGCTCGCTTTCATTCCACTGGTGACAGTCGTGACAGCCACGGTGACGTCACTGTCGCTGCTCGCCACGGGAGCTGGTCAGGAATGGGTCACACTGTTCAATGGAATTGAAACATACGTCACCGTAATTTTATACGGCGCGGGCGTTGACTACTGTCTGTTCCTGATTGCCCGTTATCGCGAAGAACTTCAGACCGGAGCGACGATCGAAGAAGCAGTTGCGCGGACACTCGAACGTGTTGGGGCAGCGCTCACAGCCAGCGCGGGTACAGTGATGTGCGGTATCGGCATGATGGTGTTCGCCGAGTTTGGAAAATTTCGGCAGGCCGGGATTGCGATTACATTTGGACTGGCAATCTGCCTGGCAGCTTCGCTGACCCTCACACCTGCAATACTGCGACTGTTCGGGCGGTGGGCGTTTTGGCCCAATGTCGCGAGGCAATCTCTGACAGGTCCGACCGGGTGGATCGCACGGTCAGATATGCCGACTCGGATTGCACAGGCCAACCTGCTGCAGCGAGGCTGGATTCGTATCGGACAGTTGCTCACACTGAGACCACTGACATTTCTGGCAGGCAGTATTCTGTTGCTTGTGCCATTTGCAGCGGCCGGTGTCGCGTGGTTCGGTCATTTGAGCTATGGACTGCTCACGGAGTTACCGGATTCATCGCCCTGCGTCCAGGGTGCTCAGGCACTCACCGCACATTTCCCGGCCGGTGAAAGTGGATTACTCAATGTGCTGGTCACTGCAGAAACCGTTGATTTCTATGCCGCGGGCAGCATCAAAGGAAACCGGATTGTTCGTGAATTGACTGAGAATCTTGTGAAGGATAAGGAAAAGCTCGGTCTGCATACAGTGCGTTCGATGACACATCCGGCAGGTCAGCGACCGCTGGAGAGTGCAGCAGCCAGAATCACAGCCAAAACTCTTGGCCGCAGGTTATTCGCCAGTAAGTCCGATCCGTCAGTCACACGCCTCGAACTGATCCTGCATTCAGATCCGTTTGACCGCGGAAGCATCGAAGAATTCCGTACATTGCGCGATCGATTCGCACAGTATCTCCCGGAAGAGATTCAGAACGCGAAATTGTCTTTTCTGGGGGCGACACCGAATCTGAGTGATCTTAAAGAGGTGACAGACCGTGACCAGATTCGCATCGATTCCCTCGTGATGCTGGGTGTGTTTCTTATTCTGGTCGTGCTTCTCAAACGTCCCGGCGTGTGCGGCTATCTGATGTTTACCGTCTTTCTAAGCTACCTCGCAACACTCGGATTCACATTCATGGTGTTCTGGGCGCTGGAACCTGACGGTTTCGCGGGGCTCGACTGGAAAGTACCGCTGTTCCTTTTCACGATTCTGATCGCAGTGGGTGAAGACTATAATATCTTTCTGATGACACGCATTCAGGAAGAAACCGAACAACACGGTGACATCGAGGGAATTACGGTCGCTCTGCAGAAGACCGGCAGCATCATCAGCAGCTGCGGCATCGTTATGGCCGGGACTTTCGCGTCACTGCTGGCCGGCAGCCTTGTCGGAATGGACCAGTTGGGGTTTGCTCTGGCCACCGGGGTGCTGCTGGATACGTTTCTCGTACGGCCCGTCATGGTCCCTTCATTTCTGATTCTGCTTGCTCAGGGACGCCTGGGGATCTTCAGCCGTCTCGCAGGTTACAGATCAGAGGCCGTCCCTACCTCGGGCAAGTAATACAGGCTCTCTCTTCGATTCAACGTGGCAAAGACCGTTGAAAACTCGGCAGGTTTGTCGCTGGACACTGAAACACAGCAAAAAAAAGAATCGCAACATCTAACTACGCAGTAAGTACGGAGACATTACAAATCAGTCTGCCTGTTTCTGTTCCGATTCTCGCTGTATCGCGTCATAGACTTCTTCTCGATGAACAGCAACATCGCGAGGAGCGTCGATTCCGAGTCGAACTTTATCGCCACGGATCTCAATCACCATCAGTGTGATGTTTTCACCAATAACGATTTTCTCGTCTTTTTTTCTGCTGAGTACAAGCATTTGAAGTCTCCGGTCAATCTTTCATCTTGAACGATCGCCGCCCGTCCATTCGATCCCATGCCAAGGGTAAAGGGTGTAGGGGCAAGCCTTGCCAAATAAAACAATGTTCACATGCGGACGCATTCCGTCTGTCGCATAGACTCTAAGTCGGTATTTCGACAAATGGTGCCTGATTCCTGCAAAAATTGCTGTTCGGCAACGTACCTTTGGTCGGTCTCTGCCGGTTTGTAGCACCGAAATGGTTTGTCCGGGTCCGACTGCAGCGATTAATACGGTTGGACAACTGAAGCCTGTGTGACTCGATCCATCATGGATGGTCAAACGGAGAATCTCTGCAACAGTAAGCGTCCCTCGTCACCATTCCTGACGAGGCCTTTCAGCTGACAGAAATTTTCCTGTTTGCCTGGAGGTATTTCCGGATCGCTTAGACTCTCGCGGTGCACAGATGAGATCCTGGAGAGTACGACAGGACAACTCGTGCCACTGCCGACAATAGAGCCAGTGGGAACGCTGCCGGCCACACCGTGCACACAAATCCTCAGATGTCGAGCAGACACGAATAGATTGACCCCGACCGACTGTACGTTTACTTAACGGCAGTCCGTCCACCGATATTCTGCAGCGAATAGAAAAACGGGCCCTGCTCCGCTGCCCCGGACAGCGCGTGCCGGAGACTGCTTGATTGGCGGCAAACGGCAACTCCGTTGAAAATGCGACCTTGTTACCCGTTCTCCGGCAAGTCAACTCAGTTTACTGGAACATTGGAACCGTCAACTTCAATCTGATTCTGTATTCGTCTCACTCCGGGCTGCAGACGAATCAGATTGGCGGCCAGTCGCCAAGTCGATGGCTCGGATACACGACCCACCAGAGTCACCAGGCCATCAGCATCTATCGAAACTTTGACACTGCTCAAGTCAGGACGTGCGGTCAAAAACCGCTGAAGTGAATCAGCACCCGGACCAGCGAGCGCGGCTCCGGTTCGAGGTCCTGGTGCTTTGAAGCCCAAACGCAGTCGGACGGGAATCCGACGGGGATTACCTGACGTTTCCTGAGTTCGACCAGTCGGAACATCTCCTCCGACAATCTCACGAAAAAGCCTGTTCACAGCGGATTCGGAGGATGACTCGCCGATGGTGCCTAAAAACCTTTCGGTATTTGAGCTACCAATAAATCTCTCTCTTCCACTTTCTCTTACGGTCGAACCTGTATCCCCTGCATTTAACCCCTCTGTTGTCAGCCCACCCGATCCTTCCGTCGTCGATTGCGATATTTCAGTCGACGCATTGTCTGTAAGCACCTGAGCTGACGCGCGATGGCAGATAGACAGGACACACACAGCAACGAAAAAGACGAAAAACGAATTCTGGCGCATAAATCGGACTCAAAAAGGTGCCGAATTTTTCGGGTATTCGACCACCAAAAGTGTACACGTTCGACCCGACTTTCCCAAAATCATTTTGAGTTCTCGGCAGGTAAGCAGGTCCATACCGTGGTTTTCGACGAATCCAACGTCTGCCGAATTCAGTCCGATCAGGCAAATTGCAACGACGACGACGTACGTTCGGGACTGCGGACTGATTCCCGAGGTTGACACGAAACGTATTCAACAACGAATTTCAATGATTGCCAACGATCACAGTGTTTGGCAGCGGTACAATTCGTGGCTGTTCGAACTATCCACAGAATCCCCGCATTGCTGGAACGCTTACTATGCCGCGCCGCACGCCATCAAAAAATCGCTCCCGTCAGCGATCCATGGCTGCAGCTTCCAGCCATGGACAACGTCTGCAAAAATTTATCGCAACTGCAGGCGTTGATTCTCGCCGGAAATGCGAAGGCTATATTCGCGAGGGTCGCGTGATGGTTAACAGCCAGACCGTGACAGATCCCGGACATGCCGTTGATCCCGATACAGATATTGTTCTTTTGGACGGAGAACGTTTGCGTCTGCCCAAGCCGAAGTATTATCTGCTGAATAAACCAAAAGGCGTTCTGTGCACTAATCGTGATCCGTCCGGACGTCCCCGGGCGATCGATCTCGTCCCGGGTGATGCCGACCGGCTGTTCACTGTTGGGCGGCTTGATGAAAATACGGAAGGTTTGCTCCTGCTGACAAATGACGGCGATCTGGCCGAACATATGGCTCATCCTCGCTACGAAGTGGTCAGAGAGTATCGGGCACAGGTCGCTGGTGTACCCACTCCGAAAACGCTGACAGAACTCCGTAAAGGAATGCACTTCGCCGACGGCCTTTTCCGGTTTCGCGAAGTCCGATTCCTCAAACGCCGGGGGCACAGTGCGTTTCTCGAGATTCAACTTCGGGAAGGTAAGAACCGTGAAGTTCGCCGCATGCTGGCACGCTGCGGGCACAAAGTCATTCAACTGCAGCGAGTTGCATTTGGTCCGCTGCGAATTGGCCGTCTAAAGCCCGGTCAGTGTCGAGAACTGCGGTCGGCCGAGATCCGTGAACTGCGTGATTTTGTTTCAGCACAGCCAGGTGAACGATCCACAAACGGGAGTCCGAACCGCGGTACCGGCAGCCGTCGCAAAATTGGCCGCCATAAGGCGAGGAAAGCGACTCCGGCAAAACGTGCTCCGGCACGTCACCGATCGCAGCCCAAGGACTGATGCCCTTGACAGAGTTGCCACTGACCCGCCGGAACAACACTGATACTTAGATACTTACTATTACTTTCCTGTCGAGCAACGAAAATCAAGCAAGTGCACTGGACAGACATCGTTACCAGACCAGATGTCACTGAATGGTCCGAATTTCTGACACTGTATCAACCGTTCGAATCGCACAGTCATCTGGATCAGCAGCGTCAGACTGCGCGTCGACGACTCACTGACGCAGCCAAAGAGTACGTATTGCGACTCAGTAATGCCGCTCAGTCCGCCGGTGTGACTATTCCGGACAACAGGGTTTTCACCGGTGACCCGAAAATTCAGCCGATCATAATGACGGGCCACCAGCCGGTCATTTTTCACAGTGGAATCACTTTCAAATATGACTGCACAGAACGAGCGGCCGGCGAATCGGCGATCGGAGTGTCTGTTACGATTGATACCGATGCAGGTGATCCTGGGGTATTCCAGTATCCACAGAATGCTCCTGACACAGAGCAGGCAGAGTCAAATCAACTGGTACTGACTTCTTCGACATTCGCATCTTCGACAGGTGTGTACGGATCAGTGGATCTCCTGCCCGCAGAGCAGATTGCACATCAGGCACAGGCCGTTGCCACGGAACTGGAATCGACCACAGCGTCAGGCACCCAAACACAGTTTCTCGAAATCTCAGCTGACTATTGCCGGCTCGCAAACGTCGACGTGAATGTCGCCGAAGCGAATACGATTGTGCGCTGGTCACGAGGAATTGGAAGCAGACTCATCGAATTGCCTTTGTCTGCGATTTGTAGTTTCCCGGAAGTACTGGAACTGACGGCAAGCATCCTGGACAAACACGAGTTGTTCGCCCAGGCCTACAATAACTGTTTGGCGAACTATCGTGACACTCACGGAATTCGGAATCAGGCCAATCCGTTTCCGAATCTCAAATCCGGTCCGGATGGAACCGAACTCCCGTTCTGGATTGTCCGTTCCGATAGTCAGACTCGCCATCCGGCAGTGCTGCGTAAGATCCATGGCGTCGCAACACTGTTTGCCAACGGCAGGTCTGTCAGGATTTTCCCTTCGGGCGAATCCATGCAAATTCTGAATCATTTGCTGTTGCAGGGAATTCAGCTGATTCCTCGAGGCGCAATGATTACCGGAATACTGCGTCTGCTGTTTGCTGACCTGTTCGTGCACGGCACTGGAGGTGGTCACTATGATCAGTTTACGACGGATTTTCTGCATTCCTGGTGGAAAGTGGAATCGCCTCCCTTTGTTGTCGCCAGCGCATCACGGCTCCTGTTTGAAGAGCGCCAAACAGAACTCCGGAAATGTCAGTCATTAAAAGGAAATCTGCGCGACATGCAGTTCAATCCTCAGCGACACTTCGGCACGGGAGTCTTCAACGGATCTGTGGAATCCGAATTGCGAAGACTGTGTGCGCAAAAAGACACTGAGGTTGCACAGCTCAAGTCCGCTCAGAAGACCGGACAATCTGCCCGAGATATCGGGCACCGAATTCAGTTGCTGTCGAACAAAATTAAAGCCAAAGTGAACGAAGCATTCAGTGAACAGATCGCGGTACTCCGGGAACTGACACCTGAAACCCAGGCAGCCGTCGCCTGCCGCACCTACCCATGGTTTCTGTTTCCACCATCGGACTGACAATCCAAACCGGAACTGCACTTACCGAAAGCAATCGTTCGACTAAATACCGGCTAAGCCTCGTAGAGACGGGACTCCGTGGCCAGATTCTTCAGAATCTCTTGCAATTGTCCGGCAATATTTCCGATCAGTGGGTCACCGGTCGTATTACGTGGGCGTCCCGGTTCAACGTCTATCGGTTCACCGATCTGGACAACGGCATGCAGCGGACGGTGAGTCTGTTCCTTACCAGTGAGGTTTTCGGCGAAACGTTCCACAGTTTCCAGAATTCGATCCACTGTTGGTCGCGACTGCACGTATTCCGGTGGAAACAGGCTGATGGCCTGCGCCAGTTCAAGGTCGCTGAGGTGTTTCCATCGACGCTGCAGTTCCTGCGGCCCCAATTCACCATCAATCATTTCCGGAATGATCTGTCGCCGCAATTCGCGAACACGTTCAATAACCGTTTCCGAAGTTGTTGTCAGCCAGACACGTTCGAGCGGACACAACACACCGTCGATGAACCGGACCTGGCGGTCTTCGATCGATCCCGATTGAGGTCGTCCCAAATACTCGATTTCTTTGAGACTCAGCAACGCGCTGCCGATACGAGTGACACGATCTGTCAGGGGGCGGTCCTGTTGTACTCCCCACAGCAGGCGTTCTTCGATGTCGGACAGAATCGGAGAAACTGCCTCCAGCAGATCTCCCTGAAACAGGTATTTAATCCCCACAGGTAACACAATCACTCGTCGATCCGGATGACCATGAGTCGTCCGAATTCGCCGCTGAGCCGAACGAGCGATCATACCGACACCGTCCATCAGTGCATTCAGGTGATCGTTCGCCTGACTCAACGCGCCCTCCGGAAACATGACCAGCGGCCGCTGGCCTCGCGACAGAATATCAATCGCCGTCCGGACCGCTGTCTGGTCAACGCCTTCCCGGTATACACTGAAAGCACCAATACGCCTCATCGTAAACGACATCACATGACTGCCGTGAAACAGGTGGGAACTGGCCATGATGAAAAGCGACTGTTTCAGTCGTCGAGCCATCTGCAGCAACACAACGGGATCTGCCATCCGTGAATGGTTTGGCGTTAGTAAAATGCTATGTCCAGCCCGTTGCAGCGACTGCAGAGTATCCTCTCCCCGAAGTTCGACCTTTGTGACACCGTAGCGAGTATTCAGAAAATACGGCGTCAGAATGTTAAGCAACCGGGGCCATATCTTTCCGTAGTGCGGGGGAATGAACTCGTAGGCCGCATCGGTAACCACCACCGATGGCGGTCGACGCGTCCGAAAAACTCGACGACGAATTCGTGATGAACGAACCATAACGAGGCGCAGATTACCCGTGGATCCGCAATTGGGCCAGGACAAACTCTACCAGGAATGCCAGGCAGCCTGTGAATTTTTTGTCAGGACAGACACAGTGTGACAACAAAGTGGCATCCGGAACTGCTGTTCAGAAGTACCACATCACCGCCGTGCAGTCGGGCCAGTTCGCGACTGATTGACAATCCAATTCCGGTTCCCGCAGCACTGCTGACGTCCTGAGACAATCTGACGAACGCCTCAAAAACCCGGTCACGATCGTTACTCTTGATACCTGGCCCATCGTCAATTACGTCGACGATGAGTGTTCCATGTTTGACATGACTGGTGACCGTGAGTGATTCACTGTCAGCCGCATATTTTTCGACATTACTGATTAAATTGCCCAGAATCTGTTCCAGGAAGTCAGTATCGAGCGTTTGTGATTCGGCTGCGTTCAATCGGGTATCAATCCGGACTTCAAGAGTGGACAGCGCGGGATGAAAATGTCTCAGGACCTGCGAAATGATATGGTCGGGGACACACCGGGAGAACGTTGGTCGCAGTGATCGGCGCTCCTGCCGGGCAAAGGTAAGTACATTACCGATCAGTCGACTGAGCCGCTGGCCTTCCGACAGGATGACCTCCAGACGCTTTCGTGGCTGCTGTGTGCTCTCACCAGGAAGCCTTTCTATGTCCTTCTCCAGCAGTTCGGCGTACAGACAGATATTCGTTAGGGGCGTTTTGAGTTCATGCGACACTTGATTGACGAAACTGACCTGTCGACGTGCATCGCCCATTTCACGTGCGAAGTCACGGATCAGAACGAATGCAAGAAGTCCCACAGCGACACCGACAGCCATGACCCCACCTGCCAGAGAATACAAAGTGCCTCGTGAGCTGGCTGGATGCTGACCGGCGACAATCAAACATTGCAGTCTCCACGACGACAGCGGTGCTGCCAGTGCGATCTCACATACCGCTTCGGTGGCGTCGTCCGTCGTTCGGCCCCATTGGTACACTGGATACGATGCCGCATTGACCAGACGAATTCGGGGCTCACTGTCGTCTCCACTACGAGTCGCCTGCTGTGCCGAACTATCGGGAAGCCGGCCAATAAGGTCAGCCATCCAGCGCGAACGATCCAGTGCCGCCCCAACGATCTGACCGGACGAACGACGGTTCCAGTAAATCAGATTCAGTCCACTGTCCCAGTACCACACAAACCAGCCTGTCTCTGACTCATTCAGAGGTTGTGCAAACTCACGCTCCTGAGCAGCGAACGCATTCAGGTCGGCAGCCTGCTCCATAACCTGGTCAGATCCGGACGGAGCGATTGGACCGATTCCCGGTACCGAATGACGTCCTCCCGTATCAACCGACGCAATACTGAGATGCTTTTCACTGAATATTTTGGAAGTTTTCAGCAGGAAGCGTCGTTCGTCACCATTCAGCGTATACACAGGATCCGGATACTGAAGATGACCTTCCGGAGTCAGAAGAAACATCTGCATCAGCAGTGGCTCGGTACGTCCAAGCTGTCGAAGCGTTGAGATATCGGGGTTATTGAGTGATGTAAGATCCTGCAGCTGTGCTTCGATCTGCTGAAAATAGCGTTCGACTCCGTCACTAACGTCGAGCAGTCGTTGTTCCATCAGATCGTGGAACTGCTGCTGAACAACGATCTGCTCATTGCGTGAAATCCGTACGGCTGCCCACACAAGCACTCCGCAGGGAATCCCGACGATCAGCAGAATCAAAATCAGCGAACGAGGTTTCATCGTGCCCGTCTGACAACGCAGTGACCCAGATCATACGAACCGACGCTTCACGGCGCGCCGGGACTCCACTGGTCGCTCCGATAACGTAATTCAACGTGAAAAAGTTTACTGAAATGAGAAATCAATCTCAGTATTAAACCGCATTCACTTTGCAGCAACATGCCAGAGGTTTCTAAATGCACCCGGAGGACAGGCTGCAAGCCTGTGGGTGTCGATAGACAGCAACGAAGCCCGGCATTGTCGATAAAACCGGGCTTCGAGAGCGATCTGACTGGTCTGGAACCAATTATCATTTTGATAATTCAACCGGCCGCACTGCTCGTTGCTGAATTTCAACCTCATTCTGATATGCCCGGACGCCTTTACGGAATAAGATTGCTTTCTGGTCTCTGTTGCTCGTCACGCCCTCAAGCTGCGAAGCCCCAAACCTGTTGGAACCGGCCAGCCGGGACAGGCGTTCCTGAGCTTCCGGAATCTGGCTCGCGTTGGTCGCCAGATATTCGGCGTTTTCCTTCAAAGTCAGCCGACACATTTCAAGATTTCCTTCATCCAGATATTTTGTCGCCAGTTTACTCTTTTCGCTGGAAACCAGAGCAACCACATCAGCCAGAACTGTTTTGTTCAGGCTGGCGGAAACGGCCTGTGCAGATTCACTGAATTCCACTTTGGCTGTACCCGACAAACGATCTGTCTCGTGTGTTCTCATATTCGAATACGAAACCGTAACGGTCGCCAGCTCCAGATCTGTGTTGGGGTCAGATGATGGAGTTTCAACTTCGATCACCACATGTTTGTGCTGCTCACTGTAGATCGATGCAAGTCGAGTCACGACATGCTGACCGTTGATGTCCGCTTCATTGCCCAGCACACGAACCGGTCGAATGCCTTCCGGAATGCTGATGGTAATATCGACTTCCTGTGCGACCACCGACAACACGTCGTCAAATTCACGTCGGAAAATATCGGCCAGTTCAGATGCCTGTTCGATGAAATAATGATTTCCACCACTCCGTCCCGCCAACTGAGCCATCAGGTCTTCGTTATAACCCAGCCCCAGACCCAAAGTCGTGACACTGATGTTGTCTTTGAGCAATGAAGATCCCAGCGCCCCCAGTTCTCCGGATGCCGAGGGTCCCACGTTGGCGAGCCCGTCAGACAGCAGAACAACTCGATTTACGCGTTCTTTGTCCAGAAATTTTCGAATCTCGGCGGCCCCCTTGCTAACACCCCCAAATAACGCAGTGTTTCCTCCAGCAGTAATTGCCCGGATCTTCGCTATCACTGATTTCCGATCGGTGAGTTTCGTAGCAGGAACCAGCACATTCACTGTCGAGTCATAGGTAACGATCGAAACGATGTCATCCGGACCAAGCAGGTGCAGTGCATCGATCGCCGCAT
>JAKVAY010000036.1:45138-197281 GCA_022447185.1 Fuerstiella sp.
CATCGCGCGCCCGTGTAATCTTTTCTCCCTGCATGGACCCGGACTTGTCCAGCACGATCGCCACGTTGGCTGCCGGACGTGGCGTGTCCGTTGTCAGAAGAAATCCGTCCAGTCCGACTCGAATCCACGTCATCTGTTTTTCGCCGGCCTTAAGCACGGAGTGTACCGGTGAGACGTCCAGTTTAATTTGATCAGCCACTGCTAGTTGAGTTCCACCGGCAATCACACAGCCCATCACAGTCAGCATGAGATTTCTCATCACAAAAAACTCCTCATTTCAGTTTGAGAGGTCATTGGTTACTGCGAATTAGACGCCGAACACCCGATCAGGTGGTCAGACCGGTGTCAGAACATTGTAAAAGATTTGTATGCCCCTGCCGGGAATCCGAAATCAACTCATTCCTGTCAGGTCGTGACACCCGTTGATTTAGGAACGCAGGCTGTCAATCTCCCTCACTCCTGGACGGCAGGAACTCACTTGTCGGAACCAGAATCCGAACCTCGTGGTTGTCAGGTCTGTCGGACCTCTGTAAAATTCTGCCGCTTCTGAGCCCAAAAGGTTCAATCGCCGGCGAATTCCCGTTCAGAATTCTCCCCATCAAGCCCCGGTGGCGGAATTGGCAGACGCGCATGATTCAGGTTCATGTGCCCGTAATGGGCGTGGAGGTTCGACTCCTCTCCGGGGCAAAAAGCACGGTCTTCTGACCGTGCTTTTTTATTGGCCATGTGGCTTTTTTCTCGCCAGTGGCACATTCAGTGGCACACGGTTTTCTTGGAGTTTTCACCGTTTCGCACGTCTTCTGTGCCACCGTTTCGGACTGCATTTGGTTGAACTGATCGAAGTGGTGATCATCGACCTAAGCGTAGCTGTCGTTCTGAACTTTGACGGAATGCCCGATCCAGGCGGCCACCACGTGAGCCGGCATTTCTGAGTCCAGCCACTCCGTTTCGCACGACGCTTTAAGGTTCTGAATGAGCTTCGGCCACGGTTGCAAACCAGCGTTCTTAATGATCTGCAGAAATGGTTTGTGCAGATTGAAATTGTTGGTTGAGTAACGCGTGACGACCTGTTCGGTGCCTTCTTCAGCTTCGTTAAATGCCGCTTCCAGGTACGACAAGACGGGACTAATTGGAACCATTCGACTTTCCCGCCCTTCATGTTGAGCTGTCTTTGGTGATCGCACCCGGAACCGCCCCTGATCCCACAGAACATCCGCCCAGGTGATACCGAAGATTTCCATCTTCCGAAGACCAGCCAACCGCCACAGGGCAATTATAAGATTCCACTGCGTGTCCGGGGCAGCATCAATTAACTTCGCTGTCATTTCCGACGTAACGAAATAGTCACGGACACGATTTGGCCGACTCACTACGTGAGAATATCGTGCAGCACATGTCCGGACACATCGGTCAGGCGGAAATCCCGTCCCTGGAAGCGATGTGTCAAACGTTCATGATCGATTCCAAACAGATGCAGCAGGGTGGCGTGCAAATCGTTGACATGTACTTTGTTCTCGATCGCCTCGTAACCCAGTTCGTCGGTGGCGCCCCAGGTAAGACCCCCCTTCACTGCACCTCCGGCCAGGAACATCGAAAATCCCATAATGTGGTGATCACGGCCGGATCCCTGTGCCATTGGAGTGCGTCCAAATTCTCCACCCCAGATGATCAGTGTATCATCCAGCATTCCCCGCTGCTTCAGGTCCTGAATCAGTGCGGTCGTGCCCTGGTCGACAAGACTCGCCGTCCGTTTGGCCCCGTCTTTGACACCGCCGTGATGGTCCCAGCCACGATGGTAAAGCTGAATAAACCGTACGCCGCGTTCCGCAAGTCGGCGTGCCAGCAGACAGTTTGAAGCAAACGATCCGTCACCACCTTCGGTTCCATACATTTTGAGAATGTGGTCTGGTTCGCCCGAAACATTCATCAGTTCGGGCACTGACGACTGCATGCGAAACGCCAATTCATACTGGCTAATACGAGTCGCAATTTCCGGATCCTGGAATGCTTCGTTGCCAATGCGATTCAGTTGCTGCACGGCTGATATTACCTGTCGCTGATTTGCAAGACCTACACCGCCGGGGCTGTTTACGTAAAGAACCGGATCGCCCTGTGATCGAAATTCGACACCCTGAAACCTGCTGGGCAGAAATCCGCTGTGCCACTGTCGCGCAGCAATGGGCTGCGACTGACCACCACCGACCGACGTGAGCACAACGTATCCCGGCATGTCTTCACATTCACTACCCAGGCCATAAAGCGTCCAGGAACCCATTGACGGCCGACCGGGGATGCTTGTTCCGGTGTTCATGACGGTGTGTGCCGGATCATGATTGATCTGATCGGTCTGCATGGAATTAATGATGCAAATGTCGTCAGCCAATGTACTGATATGTGGAAATACATCACTCAACAGCTGTCCGGATTCGCCATGAGGTCGGAACGGATGCTGGGGCGCCAGGCATTTGAGTTCTCGTCCCTGCAATTGCGCAATCTGACGTCCGTTCGTAAATGACTCGGGCATCGACTGCCCATTCATTTCCGCAAGCTTCGGCTTGTGGTCCAGCGTTTCCAGGTGCGAAGGTCCACCCGCCATGCATAAATGGATCACCCGACGAATTCGCTGTGTTCGATGCAAAGGCTGCACAACTCCACGCCAGCGCGGCACAGAAACATCAGATTTTTCGGCTGCGTCTGTCCGATCCATTATTGAGTGGAGCGCAACAGCGCCAACACCAGCGGCCCCCTGGCGCAGAAATGTACGACGACAGGCGTCCGTTCGGATAGCTTCGATCGGATTCATAATTAAGACCACCAACGAGCGACATCAGTCGCCTGTCTATATTCAGTTACGTGTAATAAACTCATGCATATTAAAGACAGCACGTGTCACAGCCGTCCATGCCGCAAGCTCCACAGAATTGATATCGTCCGGGACGCGATGTAACCCGACAGACACCGACTGTTTGGCCGCATCAGATTGATTCGTGTAATGCTGACGCTGTGAGTCCAGCAGTGACTGCAGAACGACAGCTTCGTCCTGCTGGACAGACCGAGACAGCGCACGCCGCATAATCCAGTCGAGACGCCCTGTGTCAGCTGTACCACCCTGACGAATTGCTCGCTCGGCAAACACTCGTGCCGCCTCTACATAAGACGGATCGTTCAGCAGCACAAGAGCAGCAAGCGGCGTGTTGGATTGAGGCCGTTCAGCCGTACATTCTTCGCGAGGGGGAGCGTCAAATGATTTCATGGCCGGATGCAGAAACTGCCGTTGCCAGTGCGTATAGACACCACGCCGGTATTGATTGGTACCGCCGTCGGACTGGTATTTGCGTGCCGGGAAATTCAAATGGCGATACAAGCCCACCGGCTGATATGGTTTGGCACTTCGCCCGCCGAGCCTGTGCACAAGCAGGCCACTGACGCTCAATGCGTTGTCACGGACAAACTCCGCTTCCAGGCGAAATCGCGACTGACGTGCCAGCAGTCGGTTGTTTGGATCAACATCACGGAGATCGTCCCTCATCAGCGATGACTGCCGATACGCTGCTGATGTCACCATCAATCGAATCATATGCTTCACATCCCAGCCACTTTCCATAAATTCGACAGCCAGCGTATCCAGAAGTTCCGGATACACAGGAGCTTCTCCCTGCGATCCAATGTCATCCAGAACTCGAGAAATTCCGGTTCCGTAAAACATTTTCCACAGTCGATTTACAAAGACGCGTGCGGTGAGCGGATTTAGATCTGAGACCAGCCAGTTTGCCAGGTCAAGTCGGGTCAATCGACCGACGGAATCGATCTGCGGCAGAAACCGTGGTACACCCGGCTGAACGACCTCGCCGCTGATGTCCATCCAGTCACCCCTGCCGAGAACTCGCATCTCGCGGGGTTCGACCGACACAGAGATTAACGTTGTGCGAGTGTGTTTTTCTGTAAGCCTCTGTTGCTGATCCATCAGTTTCGCAAGCTGCTCACGAATTGGATTGAGCTGCGATGCAATGGATCGAAAATGCGCAGCCAAATCTGCGTGCTGCTCGGAAGTCCGCGACTCCGCCACGGTCAGCAGAATTTCACGGATGTCTGCAGGCTGTTTCATGATGGGGTCGACAAGCAAAGACGTGCGCGCGGTCGTAACCCACAGACGAAAACGTCCGATGCTGAAGTCAGGCGCCGCGTCGTGATTCTGTTCGAGCCGAAACGTGAACTCCGGCGCCGAAACCGGCTCAATCGTTTCCACGATCAGATTGTGAGCACGACCGAACTGAGGCGCAACAGCCCAGCCCCAGCTACTGCCTTTTTCATCCCCGTCAATCACACTGGCGGCGTTCCACACTTTGTATGGATTCTGATCGACATCGGTGGTTTGTTCGAAATCAGCCTGTGCATTTTGGAGGCGGACTGGTGCCCCGGCAGCCTCGACACGGAGCTCACTTAGCACAAAGTTACCGTCTTTGGCCCGTCCAGGGCCCGAGTGCGGCAATGACTCATCTGGAAGGACTTCAAGGCGAATACCGGTGATCCCTTCCAGCGATGTCTTCGCAACGACCGTGTAAGTGTTGCCGGTACTGACAGGTCCCGATGAAACAATCGATCCATCGTCCTGAATTGTAAGCGTGCTTCCCTGCGTCGCAGCAGCGGAGACAATCTCTACCTGTTGCCAGTCCATCCGGGTTTTTAACTGAAACTGCTCCCAGTCCCTCTGGGCAGCTTCGAGTTCAGGTGTATTCTTTGTAAGAATCTGATTGAGCGTTTCAATCTGTTCTCGAATCGGGTCAAGAAGTGTCGGCAGTTCATCGTCCGGGACTTTGATCGATGGCCCCCAGTTCCCGGCCTGAGCCAGTCCCTCTTCCTTGATATCCGCAAAGAACGCAGCAAATCGATAAAAATCTTTAGTAGTGAACGGATCGAATTTATGGTCGTGGCATTCGGCGCAGCCAATGGTTGATCCAAGCCACACCGAACCGGCTGTACGTACACGATCAGCGGCGTATTTGGCCAGATATTCCTTTGGCTGGACACCACCTTCAGCCGACATCATTCCCAGTTTGTTGTACCCGGATGCCACCAACTGATCCCGGGTTGGGTTCGGGAGCAGGTCACCTCCTATTTGTTCTCGGGTAAACTGATCAAACGGCATATTCGAATTAAATGCATCGATGACGTAGTCACGGTACGGTGAGATGCTGACATCCTGGTCACCGTGATAGCCAACGCTGTCCGCGTACCGAACGAGATCCAGCCATTGAACCGCCATCCGTTCTCCAAACCGAGGTGACCGCAGCAGTTCGTCGACCAGAATTGACCATGAATTCTCATCGCTGGAATTCATAACGGCGTCAACCTGATCCAATGTCGGAGGCAGACCGAGCAGATCAAACGAAAGTCGGCGAATCAGAATTCGCCGATCAGACTCGGGGGACGGTTCAATACCGTCATTCTGCAGTCGGGCCTGAATGAACTGATCGATCCAGTTGCGAACGCGAACACTGCGATTGACGATTGGTGGTTCAGACCGCTGTGGAGGCGACCACGCCCACTGATCAGACCAGATTGCGCCCTGGCGGACCCATGTCACTAACAGTTGTTTTTGTTCCTGTGTGAGCTTCTTGCGATGCGTCGCAGGAGGCATTATTTCGTCCTGATCCTCGGACAGTATTCGTCGAATCAGCTCACTTTCCTCAGGTTTGCCGGGGACGAGAGCAAACTTACCATCAATTTCATGCATCGCTCCATCACGAATGTCCAGTCTCAGAACACTCTCACGAGCCTGCTCATCCGGTCCGTGGCACGTATAACAGTTGTCCGAGAGAATCGGGCGGATGTCCCGATCAAAATGGATTTTGGCCTCGTCAGCTCGAACGAAACCGATTGTTGCCAAACAGGTCAGTATGAGCAGACAGAATCGCATGCGATTGAGTTGATACATGGTGTGAGGATGGCTGGCCATGAACTGCTGGTTCGATAAATTGAATGTGAAAAATACGATCGAAGATACGTAGAATTGTTCACATGTCCACGGTTGGGTCAACAGAGGAAGACAAGGGATCCCCTATGACACCGCAAGCGTTCCAACCAGTCAAGGAATCAAGGCGACAGTACATCGTTTTAGAGTCGACCCGGCTGCAAAAAGGCTCTGAGTACGCCGATCGATGTGTGATTTGGCAGTAGAAGAAGACGGAAGGACGAACAGACTGCCCTGAAGGCAAAAGAATCCATCGGCTGACAAACGAACCTGAGAAGCCCGGATGGCACGCGGCATATCACAGCGAAGCTCGGTGCTGAGATCTTGTGCATGCCACATATGGCATGCTGTCTCCAAGGCCTTGTGGCCTGGGCACGTTGAATATTTGACTGCCGCATGAAGTGACAGACATCATCTTCTCAGAGGTCGAACGGCAGTCTGACTCCTAAGAATTTCAGCTTTCTGCCTCGCCGGACTTTCAGACGAGCTCGCAGGACACTGGAATATTGGTCGGGCAGGTTCGTCCGATCCATCTGTCAATACCTCACACTGACTTCAGCCTGATCCTATGTACACCTCGACCCTCGTCAATCAGCTCAAACCGTCCGCCACTATCGCTGCCGCAGCCAAAGCTCGAGAGTTGCGATCTCAGGGCGTGAATGTCCTGGAATTCACACTCGGTGAGCCCGATTTCACAACACCATCCCATGTCTGTGAAGCAGCGAAACGTGCCATCGATGCAGGGCACACACACTACACCGCCGCTACCGGAATTCCGGAACTCAAGCAGGCCGTCTGTGATGCGTTCGAACGGGACTATGGTATCACGTGGATGCCGTCAGAAGTCGCCGTGTCCAATGGTGCCAAGCATGCCATTCACAATGTGTTGACCGTTGTTTGTGAGCCAGGCGATGAAGTCATCATCCCAACACCCTATTGGGTAAGTTACAGCGCCCTGGTCGAACTCGTCGGTGCTGTTCCGGTCCTTGTCGAAACCACGGAAGAATCCGGCTTCTGTATGACGGCAGATCAGTTTCGCGGGGCCATCACCGACAAAACGCGATTGTTGATGCTGAATAGTCCCGGAAATCCAACAGGCGCCGTATATTCGGTCGACGCACTGGAGTCCCTTGCGAGAGTGGCCGTTGAGAAAGATGTCATCGTGATGTCCGATGAAATCTACGACAAACTCATCTACAAAGGTCACACATTTCGCACATTTGCTTCTTTCGGAGACGACGTCAAAGAACGAACCATCATTGTCGGCGGGGTAAGTAAGGCCTGGGCGATGACTGGATGGCGAATCGGCTGGACGCTCGCTCCGCAACACGTCACGGGTGCAATCACTCGACTGCAGAGCCAGCAAACATCCAATCCCTGCAGTATCAGCCAGCATGCTGCCATTGCTGCGTTGAATGGTCCGCAGGATGCCATCGGTGAAATGCTGCAGCAGTTTCAGGAACGTCGCGAATACGTCCTCAATCGTCTTCGATCGATGCCTGGTCTGAGTTTCGCAGACCCCGGCGGTGCCTTCTATGCATTTTTCAACGTCAGCAGCCATTTTGGACGTACTTTGCCTGGTGGCGCCAGTGTGGACAACAGTTCCGATTTCTGTACCGCTCTGCTGGAACATTCCCACGTCGCACTCGTTACCGGTGATGCATTCGGAGCACCAGGCTACGTACGTCTTTCGTTCGCGACCAGCATGGATATTATTAAATCCGGACTGGATGCTCTGGAGGGATTCATCAGCGGCCCAGTTGCTGCGGGACAATGAGTTGGCAAAGCAGAAACCAGGCTTCTGCGAAAACGGTTGCTGTCGCTTGTTGTTTTACTGTACTTCATCCGTTTCGGCAGTTGGTTCGGAGCTGCGGCTCTCTGTCTGAAATCCGGGTTCATTGGACTTCACAATGCAACCTGTTTGGAAGTCCAAATGTTTCTTAGGTGTGACTGTCTGAATAAGAGGCTATGCTGTCGGGACTCAATAACGTCTGTGCCATATTCTCTCGCTTCGCGGAAGCATGACTCAATACACCGACGACGATCGGCAAATGATCCGTCTGCAACAGGGCGACACCCGTGCGTTCGACGAGCTTGCGACAGAGTGGCAGGCACCGCTCTTCGGATTTTTTCTGCGAAACACCCGCGATCGAGCACTGAGTGAGGATCTGGTCCAGGAGACCCTGCTCCGCCTGTACCGTGCCGCATGGAACTATCTGCCAACGGGACAGTTTCGTGGCTGGTTGTTTCGAATCGCTCGTAATCTGGTGATCGATCAGATCCGACGGGCGTCGAGAGATGCTCTCGTGCGCCGTGTGCGTCTGAAGTCTGATTCCGGTGACGGAGACGCCGCTGATCTGTTGTCACTGCTGCCTGCGGAAATTGTATCGCCCGCCGATCGAGCCTCCCAGTCGGAGTTGAGGGACGCCGTTAACGATATCCTGAACGACTTACCTGAAGAACAACGGGAAACCTTTCATCTGCATCATTTTAATTCGCTGACCCTGTCGGAAGTGGCCGACGCGATGCAGACAACAGTACCAACAGCCAAGAGTCGTCTCCGGCTGGCCAAACAAAAACTGAGATACCAACTGTCGTGCCGAGGCTTCTCCGAAGAAACTAAATCCAAAATCACATGATCCAATTGACCGACCGCCGCGTTGAATCTGCTTGTGAACGCAGGACCAGATCAGCCGGACGGACCCTGGGACGAGCATCAGATGAATCTGTACCAGACTGCAGATGTGAAGCGCACGCGTGCGTTTAAATGCAGACTTATTTATGTGTCTGCACTTCGGACCGGTGTGTCTTCATCTCCCGCCCGCCTCAATATACGAACAGCAGGGTCATCCCTGCACTCACCCATCGTTTGATGAGATTCAACTATGCCGTATTTCACGCGTCTAACCGACATTGTTACCTGCAGTCTGACAGAAATTCTGGACGGGACCACGGACCCGGAGGGCACGTTGCGGGAAGTAATTCAGGAAATGGAAGAGGGATTGTCAGGTGCTCGGCGAAGTGCTCAAACAGCCGACAGCAACCGTGTTCGAATCCAGCGGGACATCGATGAACACCATGCACAGACGGATCAGTGGGCCAATCAGGCTCGACTGGCACTGGAAGCAGGTCGTGAAGACGATGCCCGGAACGCTCTAACACGGAAACTCGAACTCGAAGACCTTCTCGGCGGACTCAGACCTGAACTCGATGCGGCGGCAAAAACGCACGAACATATGCTGCGGATTCAAAAAGCATTGGAAGTTCGCCACAGCGAAGCGTTGCGGAGACTGAGCGAAGTCACTGGTTCACCGGCTGGAATTCAACCTGAATCGGAACCTGCTGTTCATACAGTAGCACAGTCCCAGCTGGAGCGACAAAACGAGGTAGAAGCGGAACTCGAAGCACTCAGAAAACAACTGGGAACCTGAGATTTCTTGGTCAAACTTCGGTGCTGCAGGTGTCCCGCAAAAACCCGGCTGCAGGAAAGATCCGGCATAACGACCGCGGTGTCTTAATTCGACAGTAGTATTAATCCGGGAAGGCCCTGCCAGGTTTTGCTCTGAATGACTGTAATAAAGCCATTGGCAATAAAATCTCACGCACCGTTCACTGGAACTCCGGCTCCGACTCACCGACGCTGTCAGGAAAACCTGTACGGTTACGGTGCAGCTTGAAGGATACCGACCTATTCGCGCTGCAATTCAGTGAATGACCATCTACGTTCCATTCCACTCCCGCAACAATGCTTCAATGCGTGCCTTGTTAAAGTTGTCGGGAACCGGATAGTCCTGGTTGGCAATCAGCTCATCAATCGACAGTTCCCCGGATGAGATCCCGTCGGTCGGAATCTCAGCGTGAGCTGTCCATGCGATGGCGTTCAGTACGAGTTTACGAAAATTGGCATTGCCCCAGTTCCAGTGAAAGTGGCCACCGGTGAAACCAAATCCGCGGCCTCCATCCGACCGTTCGTGCGCCCACGCCACATGTTGTGGTTCCTGCCGTTCAAGCACAGCCGCTCTCACGTATTCATTATTGCTGTGTGGACCATCGTCACGGCTCAGCGAGTCGGCCGGAGGAAGATCCGTGAGAATCGGAGTGACGCCGGTCAGCTCATTCACAAACCGCATGTGGTAATACCATTCATCATGAATCGTGAAAGGCCTGACACCTCGCGCAATCGGATGACTGGGTAATCTGTCAAAACTCGCGGTCCAGTGCGGATTCACCGACCAGTGTGTTTCAAAGTATCCGCCGATCCAGTCTCGAATGGCGTCCCCTGAATCACCCGTCGGAACCTCGACACCGTAGTGGATGCAGGCCATTCCCACTCCACGATTCTGAATCTGACGCAACCGTTCGAGATGTTCGTTAAACGGATGCCCTGCGCCACCATCGGCGTAGATCACTATTGCATCAGCATAGTCCAGTACCGTTTCGTCCTTCGGCCAGCCATCCGTGTAGACGCTGGCCTCAATGTCGAGTCGACTGTTGTTCAGTGCTTCCGCCAGCAGCATGCAGCCGGCACGGTGTTCGTGCGACCCAAATCCATGGCTGGGTGTACCGGAGATCATCGCGACTCGTTTAGTTACCGGCAGCTTCTTCAGTCGAATGTTACGAAACTGCACTTTCATCGGCTTACCAACATGAATCTGAAATGCAAGCACTCCGGACGATCGACGCTGTTTGAGGTCGTTATCGACACATTCGATCGTCTTGTGTCCGTTGATGTAATGTTTGAATCGGTGTCCACTGGCTTCAATACGGTAGCTGTTCCAGTCATCTTTGCGGATTTCTTTCTGCAGCTCAGCCCCGTCTGCAAATTGCTGCACGACTGTTTTAACAAATTTTCCACCGCGTACTGTCAACTCTGTCGACTGTCCTCGTTCCGCCAGAATACCTCGAAACCGCTCGCCGTACAGGATGCCGGAGTAAGTGTCGCCAGCTTCGAAGTCTGCCTGATACCCGCCAATCAACCATTTCGAATCCGGGACTTCGAAGCTGCGGTACTGAATCCCCGAATTAGCGGAACTGCGATCAACGGTACCAATGATGCGGTACTCAAGTTCCAGCTCGAAATTGTCAACGTCGCCCCCGCGCCAGATGATAAAACTGTTTTGTTTCAGCTTGATTTCCGGTGTTGTTTCACCGGTGATCGCACCATCTTCGACAGACCACAGCCGAGGATCACCATCCCAGCCATTGAGAGTTTTTCCGTCAAACAGATTTTGCCATTCGTCGTCAGCACGGGCAATCGATGCAAAGCAACAGGCGAAAGCAAGAAGGTGGAGAACGAACAGAGAGCAACGAAACTTCATAACAATCAATCTCCAGGCATGAGGTCGTAATAATCGGGTGATATGGCCAGAAACATCTACCCGTGACGGCAGCCGGTTAAGTCCTACAACAGTTATTAATATTAATCACGTATCAGGTCCGTACGACTCTCAATCAGTGGCGGACCGTTGAAAAACAATCGAAGCCTATCCCTTCTGAAGGTCCAGACAGACCAACCAGTCCTCACTGCGAAGGAACAACTTTCCATTGGAAATGACCGGAGCAGCCCATGCCGGATAGTGAATTTCCGGCATGGAAAACCTTCCGCGTTCCCGAAACGATTTAGGGTCAGCCGGAACGATGGCCAGCGTTCCGCGTTCGCCAAGCACCACGAATCGATCACCAGCCAGAGTCAGGGATCCTCGACCATAGTATGGGTACGGGACGAATTCACGCGTCCTGACATTGACAATTCGCTTTGTTTCCGGATCGCGGGTAAAATCCTTCAGATTGCCGCTGAAACCAGTGGACTTCCAGATGACTTCGCCGTCGCTGAGTCGAATGCACCGAAGTTCACCTTCGTTCTCATGCCGACCACTGAATCCATAGACGAAGCCATCGATGTGAATCGGAGTCGACCAGTGCGCGAGAAGATTGTGTTTGTTTCGCCAGACCTCTTCAAATGACTTTCCATCCGCGTTGACTTTGATGAGAGCTGAGCCTGCTTTGTAGGCAGCGGACAGCAGAATCTGATCATCGACCACAACCGGCCTCGCTGCATTCACGGATTCATGAACGCGCGGCCGGAACCAGTAATGAAAATTTTCTGCTCCGGTCTGCGGATCCAGTGACAACAGCCCCTGTCGCATCAGACACAGCAAATGGCGTTGAGAGTGAATAGTGGCGATGATGGGCGACGAATAGCTGACGACCATTTCGCTGCCCGTCCATTTGTGTGGTTTACTGCTGTTGGCATCGACTTCACCGTCCCAGGTAGATCGTCCGCCGGCTTTCCATTCCACCCTGCCATCTTGCCGGTTGAACGCGACCACACCGGAATCGGGTTGGCCGCCCACCATCACGATCACTCGATCGCCATCCAGAATTGGAGAACAGCCAACGCCAAAAAACCATTCCGGCAGTCGAAATTTTTTCCTGAGATCATGCTGCCAGACCAGTTGGCCGTCGTCAATGTTCAGACATGTCAGCATGCCTTCGGCGCCCAGCGTGATGCACTGACCGTTGTCCAGAACCGGAGAACAACGTGGCCCATTGTTGTATCCATAGGGATCAGAGAAATCGCTTGTGTATGCATATCGCCAGATTTCTGCTCCGTCGGTCAGTGACCGACATGACACGATCTCCACCCGCTTCTGTCTGTGATGTACAACCAGTCGATCGCCAAGCACAGACGGTGCGCTATAACCAGTGCCGACTTCCTGTTTCCACAGGAGTGGCGGCTTCCCCTCGGACCAGTCGAGATTCAGACCCGTTTCACTTGATACGCCGGTGTGTTGGGGGCCAAGAAACCATGGCCAGTCTTCACCATGACTGACTGGCGAGCCACATAACATCAGGAGGCACATCGCCATGGATATGCGCAGAAAAGCAAAACCCAGGTTTCGCACAATATGAGCTGACCTGGAATCGGATTCCGTTCTGAGTATCGAGACCTGCATTGAATCAATTCATGAACACGGATTTGTCAACAGCGGCACATGAAAAAAGCTTTACCGACGTACTCACTCAGCCAGAATCTCGCTGCGAAGCGATTCCAACAGTCGAACCGCCTGTCCAATATCAGCTTTCTGGCGATCCCGGTCCTCGGGGATTTCCCGTTCGATCGTCAATGGGCCATCATAGCCAAGGTCCCGCAGTGTTTGCAGGTAGTTTTTGATGCCGACGTCGCCGTCTCCCAGAGGAACCTCCTGCCCCCAAGCCTCTCCTCGCTTGTCTTCCGGCGCCCACGTGGCGTCCTTGCAATGAATGCTCCGAACGTAGCGTCCAACTTTCTTAAGAGCCTCGATAGGTTCACCCGTTCCGTACAAAATCATGTTCGCGGGATCGAAATTAATGAATAAGTTGTCACGATCGACTGATTTGATGAATTCAAGGAGATGATCGGCTGATTCCTGACCTGTTTCCAGATGCAGCGTCTGGCCATTGTTCCCAATATGGTCCAGCAGATCCCGTGTCACATCCAGCAAGGTGTGATAGCTGTCGGAAGACACGTCTTCCGGAACAAATCCAATATGCAGGCCAACCGCATCCAGGCCGAGCATTCGTGCAAAGTCGCTGATTTCTTTAAACTCCTGAACACGTGCCTGCTGTGTTTCTGGGGGGACAAGGCCAACTGTACGAACACAGGTGGCAATGTCGGCGTAACTTTCACCTTCGAACCCCCCAAACATACAGGTGATCGTAATCCCGGCGTCTGCGCATTTAGCTGCAAAACGATCCGCAGACTCCTGAGTACGAGTCTCCGGGCGAGGTGTGTGCAACTGGATCGACGGAATATTTAGTTCCTGGACCACATCGAGGTGAACTCCCAATCCTGCATCCAGAGAAGCAAAAACACCAATCGGCCACTGACTCATTGATCTTCCTTTGCCAGACTTACGGTGCTGTACAACCAGATATTGGCGAAGGGCGTCCGGATTTGCAAACGGCAGAGACAAGATCCGGAGTTGTCAATGAGATCGTCCGACTGACCCCAAACCTTCCACAGGCAACAATGGTGAAGAAAGTTCGGATGTGGACTCATCGCTGCCAACGTACAATTCATCCTGTTGAACAGAATGCATCGCAAACATTCACTCCGGCTGAATGATTCGCTTAGAGATATTCTTTTGGCAACAACGAAATTCAACAGCCGCCGTTATGTGAGCAAATCCTTATCGACCGCAGCGCCATTCGTCTGTGTTACAGGTGGACGACGCATCTGTGCGACCCAGCCAGCTGTGGAAAGGACAATCAATGCACCGGTTAAGGGTGCCCTCATTCGTGTGTTGGTCCAGTAAAACGAATGCACCACCAGAAAAGACATGACACTCACCCACAGCAAAATCACATAGTGATTCCGATAGAGTCGCAGCAGGCTGAAGATAAGACCAATCCCTGTCAATCCGTACCAGGTACCTACGGCATACAGCAAATATCCTGGCAGTGAGTCACCGCTGGCTGTTGGCGTCAAAGCCCAAAAACGGCGCCAGCGCAGGATGACCGCACGGACTGCCATCGCTGGTTGATTCCGAATTTCGGTCACAGCCTGCTGGTACATCCAGTCATCGACGACATGCTCATCGGCCTGGCCCCTACCGGACTCTTCCAGACCACGATGCAAACCGTGCTGCCAGCCCTGAAGCGAGTTTGCGTCCCAGGTTGCCTGCCTTCCGGATACCACACGTTGATAGAATTCGGAGTTATTTCCCAGCAGTAACGTATAGCCTCCATGTGTTGTCGCAGGGATCAGAGCTCCAAAATGAAGGGCATTCCGAATGACCCATGGCGCAACTGTAAGTGCAGCCACAACGGCAGGCATCCCGATCCATACTAAACGCGGAATGACAGACAAACGCCGGGCACAAATTGAATGCCATTGAATGACGGCCATCGTCAGACTCAGTAACACGCAGCTGACCATCACGACCGGTCGACACAGAACGCTGACTCCCAGCAGCAGACCAGCGATTGCTGCCACGCGAAATCCGTAACCGGTATCCGAACACCTGGCATGCCGAACAAAGCGCAGCAGATAAACGAGAGACACTGTAAAAGTCGCAGCGCAGACATTTTCCGTCATGGGTTCTGTGGTGTATCGAACCAGCAACGGATCAGCAGCGGCGGCAAATCCAACGATCGCAACGCCCGTACAGTGCAGATTCAATTCCCTGGCCAACTGAACTGCACCCACGACGAACACGAGTCCGGCCATCAAATTACAGATGGCGACAGCATCTGCTGAGGAAAATCCCGGCGTCAACAGGCCAGCCAGCAGCAGTGGATAAAACACGGGACGAAAAGCTGTGGGATGTATCCCGTTTGCTGCGACGTACCCCTTACCTTCGGCCAGCATTGTTGCCAGTCGCACGTAGGCATCCGGATCACTTTGCAGTCGATCGCCGTCAACCACGATAACCGTAATCCGCAGGACCAGCGTAAGGACCAGCAATCCCCCTGTCGTCACCATGATACCGGTTTGCTGAGACCAGCGAATGTCGCTCTCCCGTTCGAAGACCTGCCCGAATCCCACGGCTGCGGGTTGCACCAAATTCTCAACTCAGGACGTCAACTGCCGCAGCGACCAATAATTTCGTCGTCGAAATAGTTTGTGGACATACCGGCATCCAGCACGATGCCCTGCGAATTGATTCCCGAGGAACGAGGACTCAGCAGGAACACAACGGCAGAAGCCACTTCGTCCGTCTGCACTCCCTGTTTTCGCAGAGTTGCCTGTTCGGCAAACAGGTAGCTGTCCGCATATCCTGGTATCCCCGCAGACGCTGATGTTTTCAAAAGACCTGGACACACAGCATTGAAACGAATCGAAGAGAATTTCGAAAATGATTTCGCCAGGAAACAGACGGAAGAGTCCAGAGCAGCTTTGACCGGCGCCATATAACCATAATTTTCCGCCGCCATTCGCGTGGTGGAAATCGAAATCGTCACTACGCTGCCGTGCCTGGGATCCAATTGATCTTTCAGGACATTGGCGACCGCCGTCAGCGAAAAGCAGGAAATATCGACAGCCTGCAAAAACGCACTGCGAGGAGTTTCGTGAAACGGCAACCACCCTGAAGAATAATCCGCGAATGCCACGGAATGTACGATGCCGTGCAATGTTGACGTGACCTGGGCGATGTTGTCTCGCAAACGGTCAATCTCGTCCTGATTCTCCACGTCGCAAACGAAAACAGGCGAATCCGGAGCCAGTTTGCTCACGGTGTCAGCTCGATCTTGCGAACGCACACTGAAAATCACCCGTGCACCGGCCTCCATCAGCAATTGTGCTGTTTTCCAGGCAACACTCTTGCGATTGGCGACACCAAGTACCAGGACGTCTTTGCCTTCAAGTTGCAGAAAATCCATCGTTGTCCTGAATGTGGTCCTGTTCCAGCCGCGGTCAGGGAAGATTTGACTGATATTCAGTTCAGCAGAATTGAATACGTGTACCCCGCAATTGTAGCTATTTCCGCAAACCCGCCAAATCAACGTTTTCCATGCTCCGGATGCCCCAAACATTGTTCGCCTTCAGTCCGCCCTGCAGGACACAGAATGGAACAGCCATAATTAAGACGGGCTGCCGCTTTCCGATGCGTCAGAACTCCGATAATCAATCAGAAATACGCGCACAAAAAACAGACTTTGACTGTTTGCAGTAAATGGTACCTGGTGTGAGAATCGCTCCTGAGATTGATTGATTCGACGATCGCCTGCCTGACGATCGTTGACGCGGACCGCCCGTTATTCAATGCTGTCGGGTACCTTTACGTTCCGCATCCGGAAAACATGATGTCCGTTACGCACCATCCACCACATGACGCTTTCGCCGAATACGCTCAGCAGGCCCGACTTGTGCCCGTCTTTCGTCAATTGACGTCGGATTCGCTGACACCGGTAACCGCCTGGCAACGATTAAGCGAAGGGGAGTCGTCTTTCCTGTTTGAAAGCGTAGTGGGTGGAGAAAAAATCGGTCGGTACAGCTTTGTCGGCAGCGGACCCTTTCTGACAATGTGTGCCTGGGGACCGGAAGTACAGGTTCGGTATAAAGATGGCACAACAGAAAAATGGAAAAGCAGTGATCCACTGACCGAACTTGACCGGTTGCTGGCCGAATTTCCCTGCGTCCACGTTCCTGGCCTGCCACGATTCTCAGGGGGGGCCGTGGGATACGCCAGCTACGATGTTGTGCGTTACACAGAGCATCTGCCCGATGTTCCTGAAGATGATCGCGGTCTGCCGGATCTGTGTTTTTCTCTGTACGACAGTATGGTTGTCTTCGATCACATCAGTAAAACGATCCTCGCCGTTGCTCTTGCTGATACCCAGGGAACAACACCTCATGAAGCTCGTGACAATGCGGAACGCAGGCTGCAGACGCTTTGCCATCGTCTGAGTCACGATCCCGGCGGAATACCACTCAACGACATCGACCTGACAGTCGAGCCCGAGATTGCCTCCGTCTCGAATTTCTCACAGTCGGAGTTCGAGGCGGCCGTGGAATCGTGCCGCGAGTATATTCGTGCGGGTGACGTGTTCCAGGTCGTGATCGGTCAGCGTCTGACTCGTGAAAGTCAGGCCGCTCCGATCGATGTCTATCGCGCTTTGCGCATGGTGAATCCCAGCCCGTTCATGTTTCTGCTGCAAACGCCGGATGTTCATCTTGTTGGCAGTTCGCCGGAGATCATGGTCCGTGTCGAAGACGGAGAAACGACAATCCGCCCGCTGGCCGGCACACGTCGCCGGGGACACACCAGTCAGGAAGATCGCGAACTGGCCAAAGAACTCCTTGCAGATCCCAAAGAACGGGCTGAACATGTGATGCTGATTGACCTGGCGCGCAACGATGTAGGACGCGTCGCGGAATTCGGAACAGTGGAACTTGCTGACGTCATGGTGGTCGAACGTTACAGCCATGTGATGCACATTACGTCCAGTGTCACGGGACAGTTACAGCCCGGTATGACGGCGATTGAAGCACTGCGAGCCGGCCTGCCGGCTGGCACTGTTTCCGGAGCCCCTAAAGTTCGGGCCATGGAAATTATTGATGAAATTGAACCGCACAAGCGAGGTCCGTATGCCGGTGCCGTCGGCTACATCGATTTCACGGGAAATATGGATACCTGCATTGCGCTTCGAACGCTGGTGATCCAGGACGGCGTCATTTACGTGCAGGCAGGTGCCGGAATCGTCGCTGACAGCGTCCCTGAACTGGAGTACAAAGAAACACTGAACAAGGCTCGAGCTTTACTCAAAGCGATTCATGTCGCTGAATCTCAGCTTTCAGATTCCTGAATAAAAGCGAACCGTGCGATGGATCGACCGAACCAATGCTGAGTAGCTGGGATCAACTCAAAGGCCACGCAGAACAGCGCCGGATGTTCCAGCGTTCGATGGCGCAGAATCGTCTGGCTCATGCGTGTGTTTTTGCGGGACCACCAGGCACTGGCAAACGCGAGTTTGCGCGATTGCTGGCCATGTCTGTTTTTTGTCGCAATCACGCAATGGAGGAACTGCGTGTCTGCGGAACATGTCGCGCCTGCCGGGCATTCAGTGCCGGCACCTGGCCCGATTTTCATGAGGTCGGTTTGCTCAGTGGAAAACGTGAGATCCTGATCGGCCAGGTTGCGGGTGAAGGAGAAAAACGTGGGCGTGAAGGTCTGTGCTTTGACCTGTCAATGAAACCACAGTCGTCCGACCGACGAGTGGCAGTGATCAATGATGCTCATCGTATGACAGCAGAAGCCGCCAACGCCCTCCTCAAGACGCTTGAAGAACCACCGGCACAGGCACTCATGCTGCTGATCACGGACAGTCCGGAAACACTGCTGCCCACAATTCGCTCACGCTGCCAACAGGTGAGATTTTTTTCCTTGAGCGATACTGACATCAGGTCGATCCTGCTGGACAATGCGCTCGTGGATATCGAAGAAACCGCTGATGCCGTGTCCAGACTCTGCGAAGGGAGTGTGGAAACCGCACTACAGTTGCTCGATGGCGATTTACGAAAGTTACGTGATGTTGTCGCACAGGAGTTGCAACTGCTGGAAACGATGAATTCGCTCGCCACAACAAACGCAGCCGTAGAAACGATCGAACAGATTTCCAGCAACGCCGGCGAACAGCGGCAGAACGCTCAGTGGCTGCTGAAATTCGTCTCGGACGCATTACGTGAACGGCTAAGGACACTGGTTTCCGGCGACCTGTCGGACCCGTTGACTCAGCGACTGGGAGCCAGGCGTGGTGTTGATTTACTGACTTCGATGCTGACACGGACGGTCACGACATCCGGTCAGATTGACGGAATGGTCCCGGTTAGCCTTGCGGTCAGTTCATTATTCGATGATCTGGCTCAGACGCTGCGTGCCGCCATGAAAGGCTCCTCGCCGTAAAGCCGCGGACTGATCGTCGGGACCGGAACAATCCTGGCGTTAAGGAAGTATCTACAAATGATTTCTTCCGGATTTACTCATTTTCAGTTTGATTGACAATAAACTCTGATCCGTCAGTACCGACTCTGCGTTGTTACCTCAAAACTTCGAAGCAGTGACGTGCTCCGAATTTCAGACAGCCATCGCGATGGAAATTCCTTGTCACGTAAGACCTTTCGCAAGACAACGCATTGCAACTCCAATGAACCGGACAGAACAGCGACATTTGCTCTGACAGGGTTAAATCGCCGGACGTACCGACATATAATTCTGCAGCCTCTCGAAATCGGCTCAATTTTGAGATTCGTGAATGGACCCAGCAAAGCCGGAAATTCCGGAAGTAACTCGTCTCCTGGCAATCGCTCTCTGTCTGGGGTTATTGACACCTGGTCTGTTGACTGTTGCGCAGGAGCCTGATCAGGAACGAATTGGGCAATTTGTCAAACTGCCAGCACAAATCAGCGATGCACAGGTAACGCTGGTTCGCAATCAGCTGCTGGAACTCTCCCGGCGATCGGTCAAAGAGAAAAAAGAAGCCGTCATGGTTCTTAAACTGGTCCCCGGAGCCAGTACAGTGGGGAATGTAACGGACCTTGCCCGAGTGCTCATCAACGACGAAACGTCTTCCGTAAAAACTGTCGCGTGGGTTCAGGATCGAATTGTCGGCAGCCATGCGATCGTGGCACTGGCATGTCATGAAATCATGATGGCACCCAGAGCCGCACTTGGTGACGTCGGGAAAGGCAGCCCGGTACCGAATGACGAAGCGGCATTCGTTCGACGAGTGGTAGCCAAACGCCGAAATCCTCGCATAGCTCCTGCAGTTGCCGAGGCCATGATCAATCCGTCTGCCGGACTGGTTCGTGTCGGCATCTCTCAGGATACCAGTGAGCCGGACTACCGGTTCGTTTCGCCCAAGGAACTGAAGCAACTACTGGCAGCCGGACAGGAAGTGACGTCCACAGATCGCATCCGCGAGCCAGACCAACCGGCAGCGTTCACGACTGAAGAAGCTCTGCGTCTCCATTTTCTGATCGCCGATTCAGCCCAAAGTGATGACGACGTGCGACACGCCTGGGGGCTTCCGCTGGCAGCGCGCCGTCGGTCAAAGAGGTCTGACGAGCCGGTAAACGTCGCCGTAATTGCCATTCATGGCACAATCACACCCGTTGTCGCCGAGTTCGTGATCCGTGAAACTCGTAAGGCCGTGGCAAAGGGTGTCAATTTATTGATCTATGATATCGATTCCCCTGGTGGATTCCTGACCTCCAGTGAAGAAATTGCCACGACAATCGCAGACCTCGATGCCGCAACAATCACCAGCGTTGCATGGATCCAGCATGATGCACTCAGCGGAGCGGCGCTGTCCGCAATGGGATGTGATCAGATCATAATGACTCCGGATGCAAAGATCGGAGATATCGGCGTGATCCAGCTCTCCGAAGATGGTGCATTCGATCGTGTGCCTGAAAAACTGGTGAGTCCACTCATGGTCACTATGGAAAATCTGGCGAAGAAAAAAGACCGCCCGGTGGGCGTGCTGCATGCCATGGTCGACCGAAACCTTCAGGTTTTCGAAGTCACTCACAAAGATACCGGACGTCGGACATTCATGACTCAGGCTGAGATTGATACCACGCAGAATGACTGGGTTCGCGGAAAGCTGGTATTCTCATCCCGCAAAGGAAACCTGCTGACAGTAAACGGTGTGGAGGCCCACGAACTCCAGATCGCCGAAGCGCCATGTACCACACTGGATGAGTTGCAGTTGCGTCTGGGAATTCCTGAAGAAGTCACAATGAAACCACTTGCTGCCACGTGGGTTGACACACTTGTCTTCATGCTGAATTCGACCGTCGGCGCATTTGCACTAATTACCCTGGCCATCACCTGCATCTATCTGGAAGCCCATCTGCCAGGCGGGTTCTTTGGTATCCTGGCAGCAGCTTTATTCGCGATGTTTTTCTGGAGCCGCTACCTGGGTGGAACAGCCGGAACCCTGGAACTCGTCATGTTCGTCCTCGGCATTGGGTTGTTGCTTCTGGAGGTCTTCGTGATACCGGGGTTTGGTGTCTTTGGCATAAGCGGTATTCTCCTGATGGTTGGTTCCCTTGTGATGGCCAGCAATACGTTTGCTGGAATGACGACCGGCGAGCAATTCCATGAGACTATGGGCAGCCTGGGAACAGTTACCGGTGCACTCGTGACGGTCATTGTGGTGGCCTCCGTCCTGAATCATTTTCTGCCTTCAATGCCCGTGTTTAAGCATCTGATGCTGTCGCCTCCCGGTCAGATCTCTGAGGACGGGCTGATTGATCCTGTGAAGGCTGCCGTTGCATCCGGAACAGAGGCTGTTGGTGTAGGCGATCGTGGAACAGCCGCGTCAATATTACGTCCGGCCGGCAAAGCCACATTCAGCGACAACTATGTCGACGTCGTGAGTGAAGGATCTTACATTGAGCACGGTACTGCGATCGAAGTTGTGCGTGTTGCCGGCAACCGTGTGGTTGTACGACCTGTCGCGGATTCCTGAATTTTTTATCTGAGCCTCCAGTACCGCCATATTCGGCACTGTCTCTGTCCATACAAACCTGATGATCGGAAAACGGTTTGGCGAACTGGCTCCGAAATGTACCACTGCTAATCCCCTTGTGCTGCATCGGGATCACCATCTCCGGACTATGTGGTCTGCATCGTGCTGACCAGTTGTATGGAGAATCACGCCTCTTCGAACGTCAACTCATCTGGATCGTACTGGCCTGGCCGGCGATGTTCCTTGTGACAACTGTTTCCTGGCGACGTTTGAAAAATACTGGTCCGGCGCTATTCGCAGTCTGTCTGTGTTTGCTCGTACTCGTCCTGTTTATGCCCCCCGTTAATGGTTCGCGGCGATGGATCCCGCTCGGACTGATGGATTTTCAACCCAGCGAACCAGCTCGACTGACGCTCATCATGGCTTTAGCGTCCTGGCTAATGTATCGCGAGAACCAAACCACGATACGCGGCCTCGTCCCGCCGTTCATCATCACAATGCTGCCGTTGCTGTTGATTCTTTGGGAACCTGATCTGGGTACGGCCATGCTGTTTCTGCCAATACTCTATGCCATGCTGTTTGCCGCTGGCGCACGGCCGACGCACCTCCTCGCAGCCGCTCTGATCGGTGTGATGATGCTGCCGCTGCTGTGGCAGCAAATGACATCGGAACAAAAATCTCGAATTGTAATGCTGTTCAATCAGTCTGATGGTGGTGCTGCTCCGGCTGGAGACGGATTCCATCTTCATCAGTCAAAGCAGGTACTCGCACTGGGAGGAATTCACGGCAGTTTCCGGAACGAAGAACCTGTGACTGAAGACGATGCGGCATGGCAACTTCCTGCTGCACGCACGGATTTTATTCTTGTCGTAATCGGGGAACGCTACGGACTGGCGGGCGTATCGTTCGTGTTACTGCTGTACGTGCTGCTGGTGTGGCAGGGATTGAGAGCGGCGGCAAAAACACAGGATCCCTGGGCTCGGCTGGTTGCGGTCGGTATCGTGACAATGATCGGTGTGCAGACGATCATCAATACCAGCATGATGGTTGGACTGATGCCGATTACCGGTATGACACTTCCATTTTGCAGCTACGGTGGCTCGAGTCTCCTGAGTTTTTCTGTCGCCGTCGGCCTGCTGATGAATATCACCATGCGACCCGGTTACGACGTTGCGCCAGTTCCGTTTCGCAGACGTGAGCATTAGGCAGGGCAGAACACAAACGACGTCTCCTCATGTGGAGACTGACACAGTGTTCTTGTCGACATAGGGTTTCAGATCTCCGCGCCGTCGAGCCTCCTGCTGTCGCATCAGGTCTCGAATCATGACTCGGCAGGCGATTACCACAATCACACTGCAAACAATGAGGACCGGAGAATGATACTGCAGTTGTTCAGATTCGTCGCGACCGAACAGCATGCCCTTCGGCAACGGAAACATATTCCGACTGTGCAGCAGAGCCAGAGTGTTGGTAATGAAATGAAAAAGAATCACCGGGAATAAACTGCGACTGTGGATTGCAACAAGTCCGATCAACAGTCCAACCAGTGTTGCATTGAAGACCTGTTGAGGAATCATGTGGATTACGCCGAACATGACCGATGATATAACGATTGCAACAGCCAGTCGCCCACCGCGCGCCAGACCACTCAGTATAAATCCACGAAAAGCCAGTTCTTCACAGATCGCCGGAGTCAACGCAAATACGGCGATCAGTACCCACAGCGGCTGTGTCTCGCTGCTCATTAGACGGTGAACACGTGCGATCGCGTCAGGAATGTCCGGAAACACTCCGTTCTCTGCTAGGAATCGGCTGAGTTCAATGCTCAGTGGGTGCACGGCAACAGCTAATCCAGCCGCCGACAAAAGCGCTCCTGATGATGGCCGTCGCAAACGAAACGTCGCACGCGGACTAGTCGTCAGTATGATCCCCATGAACACTGCCGGACAGGCGATCGTCACGAGTTGCTGGACACAGATGAGTTTCAGCATGCTCAAGGCTCTCTGTTCTTCCGTACCACTGAGATCCGGACGAAGCCAGGTAATCGCAACCAGCTGGAGCACAAGCAAACCAACAAAACAAAAGACGGCTTCTGGAAATGCGGGCACGGCGTCTTTGGGTCGCGCCAGTTGCTTCAGCCAAGTCCTCAGGTCGAATTTCTCAGCTTCGCGGAACAGGACCGTTTCGTTGTTATACAGTTCAATCGCCCACCAGATCGCCAGCAGGCTGTAACCAAAACTGGATACCAGCACAGGAATGGCATAAGCCATCAGACTGCCGGACTGGGTCGAAGTAAGCAGCAGCCCCTTGAGCAGGAGGGCGACATTCAGTACAGGCAGTACGCTGTAAAGTGGTGCAATCTCAACTGATGGCCACAGACAAAACATAGTCAGTCCCATGATCACCATCAGTAGCGGCGTCAGATAATTCTGGCCTTCCTTCGTTGAGCGAGCGAATGTAGCCAGCGCCAGGCAGAGCGCACTAAAGAGTGCTGCCAGTGGCAGCAGCGAAATCACAACCCAAATGATCGCGGACGCCGGAGGAAACTGCAGACTAATAGTGTCTGTCAATCCGCCGCCCATGGATGACGCCATCTGGTGCCCCGTAATCGCCATACTGGCGAGATTCATCAACGCAGAACAGACACTGAACAGCATGATGGTGCAGAATTTTCCCAGAACCAGCTCGACACGTCTGGCCGGACTGATCAGCAGCGTTTCCATCGTGCCCCGCTCTTTTTCGCCTGCGCCCAGATCAATAGCAGGATAGAAGGCGCCAGTGAGTGTCATGATCACGAGCATTGCCGGAAACAATTTGCTCCAGACATTGGCCGCCACCTGCTCGCCCCCGGCAACTTCCACCCATTGAAGCCGAGCCGGATGCTGAAGTGCCTCGGGAAGAGACGCTTCATCAAACATGGACCTGCGCAGGTTTGATTCCCAGGAGCGTAGTGCGGACTGTACGATGGAAAATGCCACGACTGATTTGTCATCTGCGCTGTTACGAACAACGATCAGCCCCGACGGACTCTGTGTGGCAGCCGGTTCGGCGGCACCATTGCGAATTTGTTGTCGGACGGATGCTACAGCGTCCGAGTAGCCGTCGGGGACCAGTACAAGCACGTCAATACCGGATTCGTTAAACAACGAAATCAAATCGTTATTAGCCTGTCGGCCGATTTCCGCGGAATTCGATACAGTCCCGGCTGCGGCCCTGGTGGCAATCGCGTTTCGAACATGGAATGCCAGAATTTCAGCCTGTTCAAGCAAGCCATGCGGAGTGGGATCATCACCAGACGAATGCGCCAACGGACTCGAATGTGACTCTGCCTGATCGGTGATGACGGAAACGGGTGTTCTATCCTTGCCCGATTCCAGCCAGCGAGCATCAATTTCGCCGTCAGCCAGGAAGGACGGATCGCCCGGCAACTCACTGGCATTGAGGATTACTACGGTACGATGCTGCTCGCTGAATGTGAGCATCATTTCAACGAGGCCCAACCCCAGCATGGGATACAACAGCACCGGCAGAATGGTGATCATGAACAGCGTACGCCGGTCGCGCAGCTGGTCACGGACCTCACGCATAAAAATCAGTCTGATGTTTTTCCAGTTCACTTCGGCCAGATTTTTTTTGACGACATTAAACAGACGATGCTGATTCAGTTTCAGCCTGCTGCTGTGAATCGAATTTACGAATCAGATCAAAGAACAGTTCTTCGACATTGGGCTGACGGTGTGTGCTGACAAGTTCATCACGATGGCCACTGGCAAGAATTCTGCCTCGATGAATAATTGCAATACGTTTACACAATTTGTCGACTTCACTCATGATGTGGGTCGAATAAATAATGCATTTGCCCTGGTCTCGCAGCACCTCTACGGCTTCAAGAACCTTACGTGCGACAAGCACGTCCAGACCGGACGTGGGTTCGTCGAAAATGATGACGGGAGGGTCATGCACAATCGTACGAGCAATCGACACCTTTTGTTTCATCCCGGTCGACATCTTCCCTCCAAGCCGGTCGCCGATTTCATGCATCTGAAGGATGTCAAAAATTTCTTCAATGCGTTCCTGCAGACGATCTTCGTGAATGCCATACAAACGACCGAAATACTCGACCATCTCACGAGCCGTCATTCGATCGTAAATCCCGGTATTGCCGGACATAAATCCTATCCGTCGGCGGACACCCTCGGGATCACGCATTACATTGAGCCCTGCAACTTCGGCAATACCACGAGTGGGCTTCAGAATCGTGCTCAGAATTCGAAGGCAGGTCGTCTTACCGGCACCATTGGGCCCCAGCAGGCCGAAAATCTCACCCGGACGCACATCGAATGTGACTTCGTCCAGTGCACGAATTACTCCGCCGCTGAAGTCCTGGAACTCTCTGGTCAGTCCGTGAACTTGAATCATGAGCCAGGAACCGTGAGGAGTCTTGGAATGCCGGTCACCGCCGCGGGGCGCAGGAAAAGTTAACGCTACCACATCCAGTGGATTCAGCCGTCAGAATCATAGATACCAGACCGCAATTGACCCCGCAGAATCGTTATTTCCGATGCGAAACTTCCTGTCCGCGTTCGAAATCGCATTCAGGCCGCCGCTGTATGTTTTCGTAAAATGCTTAACTACTCTCACCGACCTGCAGACATTTCAGAACGCCACTGTCTCTTATAAACAACCGGCCGTTGCTGATCGCAGGCAGGCGATAACCTCTTGGTGTAGGATCGAGCACGTTTGATCGCTGGAGTTCACGGTACATCTCAGGATCTGCGGCAATGCGAATCAATTCACCACCAAAGGTCAACATCAGCAACTCCTGGTTAACACGAATCATGGTCCCGTAGTCAAAGCCGTTCTTCGTCCACAAAACTTTCTCCCGTGACGGATCAATACACTTGAGACTGGCAGACCCAACATCCTGCCGTCCATCGACAGCAAACAGCAGACGCCCCTGCCTGATGGGAGTTGCATACTGCGTCGCCAGCAGTTTCTCACCGGACCGTTGAGGTTTCACAACATCTTCCGTCAACGAAGCCCAGACACTACCCACCCGGTAACTGGACGATACGAAAACATGATTGCCAATGACCACCGGTGTTGCTCCGTTAACAGTTGGGCCACGCATCCCAAACGGAAAGCGGAATCGTACTTTTCCGTTTGTCGGATTGAGGGACAGCATATTGTTACGCGAAACGACGAGCGCATGTCGGGTACCATTCACGTTAGCAACAACAGGAGATGAGTAACTCGCAGCGTCCGAAACATTCTTCCAGACTGTTTCTCCGTCAACAGCCGAAAATGCAACAACGGCCGCATTCTTCCGGCCGCCAACGTTGACGATCAGTTTTCCATCATGCAACGCAGGAGTACTGCCCGCACCAAAATAGCTGTCCGGAGGAGAAAAATCTTTTGCTGTGTCGCGGTACCATACTTGTTGTCCATCGCTCGACTTCAGGCACCGCACGATACCTTCCACACTAAAAACATAGACGTATCCCGCAGTCACCAGCGGTACACAGCGAGGCCCGGTATCACTGGAGACTCCTCCGCGATAGTCACATGAAAAACTTTGCTTCCAGATCGGTTCACCGTTGACAGCGTAGCGAGCCTCCACAATTTCCGACCTGCCAAGGCGGTGAAACAGATAGACAACATCGTTGTTCACAGCAACACCGGCGAATCCCTGACCGACCTTCGCCTGCCAGACTTCTTCCGGACCGGATTTCGGCCATTGACTCAGCAGTTTCTCGTCGATCGCAATACCATCACGCTGAGTTCCCAGAATCTGAGGCCAATCGCCAGCCGTCGCCACAGTTGCAACGGAGATGAAGCAAAAACTCAGAGTAACACGTAAACCGATACGAAGAAACATTCGACGAAATCCAGCGGAATTGAAGTGAGTCCAACAGTTTCGATGATCAGGTCGAAGTTGCAAGGCCGCCGACCGTCGCACAAATAACACAGATCATGAGATTCACAATTCCCCGATGTATCCGCCACGCAGAGCGATCGACGGAATCGAGACCATGAGACGGGAGATCGTCATGAACAGGAAGCCTGATGTGAATACAGAGCGTTTGCTGGCATGGTGCGATCTCACTCTCTTCAGCGGGATCTCGCTCAGGTGACTGTATTTTCCTGTCGGTCCGGTTAAGAACACCATCCGAAACAACCAAGTTCATCAGTCGCATCCCGTCGCTACTCCCGATGTCAGCAATGGCTCCGAGAATTGACGAGGCACGATGTCCGAGGACACAACTGACTACTGTCGACGGGCAACCAGTCCTGCCGAAGTTCCTCAGCCGTAATCCTTGCACATGTTACCCTATGTACGTAACTTGCAAGTTTAGCTGAACACATTCGCAACGCGCCAATACATTTTGGATATGAGGAACACCACTATGAATCGACACAGGATTGCAACAGTATCTAAAACTCTGGGCATCATTGTGCTGGTTGGCGGCGTATCAATCGCAGCCGTGAACGCCCCAAGTGTACTGTTTCCCGACTGGTCCGGGCCAACATCAGGGACCTACGAAGAGCCGTCGGGAGAACTTGGTAAGAAGACATCTACGGGACGACCATGGAGCGTTGAGACAGTTGCTTCGGCGATTGATGGCAAGCCTCTGGATGCGAAGCCCGTGTCGGTCGTGGGAGAGATCGTTGACCTGTCCTGCTATCTCCAGGTTGGTAAGCATGGAGACAAACATCGCGGCTGCGGACAGAAGTGTGTGGCTAACGGACAGCCGGTCGGACTTCTGGAAGCCAATGGCACTATCTATATGTTGATCGACGAAGAGCACAACTCGCGTCGGGATGGACTGACCGAATTCCGAAAACAGGCGATTGAGCACATGGCCCACATCGTAACGGTCAATGGGTCGCTGTCCGAAGTTCAGGGAATGAAAGCGATCTACGTTCAAGGATATTTGAAGGCAGCAAGTGGGAACTGATGATGTTGCGTCAACGATTCGCCAAGAAGACTGTTGGCGGCCTGATGTTCTGCACAACTGTGTTGTGTTCGACCATTGGCCTGGGTAATGACAAAGAACCAGAACCACCATTGGGACTGCCACCGGTCTACTACCCGGAAGACAATCTCTATTCCAAAGAGAGAGCCAATCTGGGCAAATTCCTTTATTTCGACAAGCGACTCTCATCGGATGGCACGGTATCGTGCAGCACCTGCCACAGTGTAAAACACGGCTTCACTGACGGGGCCGCTGTTTCGACGGGAATCAATGGTCAAAAGGGAGGACGCAGTGCGCCGACGGTAATTAATCGCGGCTACAGTACAGCACAGTTCTGGGACGGTCGTGCACCGTCGCCGGAAGCTCAGGCGATCGGCCCGATTGCGAATCCAATCGAGATGACGAATGAAAAGGATCCCCATCGAGCCCATGAAACGTGCGTTGAACGTTTGAAAAACGTGCCAGAGTACAAGTCACGCTTTGCCAGCGCGTACGGCGTCGATGACTTTACGATTGAGCATGTCGGCAAGGCGATTGCTACGTTCGAACGCACCGTCGTGTCGGGCAACTCGCCATTTGACCGTTATAAAAGCGGCGTGAAAGACGCGATGACGGAATCTGCCGTTCGCGGAAGCAATATCTTCTTCAATAAAACAGCGTGCGACAGTTGCCATCTGGGATTTAATTTCACAGATGGATCCTATGAGAACATCGGAATTGGTATGGACAAGCCTTCGCCCGATCTGGGTCGCTACATGGTTACCAAACGTGAAGAAGACAAAGGATCTTTCAAGACACCCACCCTACGAGAAATTGAACATACTGCCCCATATATGCACGATGGCCGCTATAAGACACTGGAAGAAGTCATTGAGCACTACGACAAAGGAGGAATTCCCAACCCCAATCTCGACAGAAGACTGAAGCCTCTGAATCTAAGCAAACAGGAAAAGGCAGACCTTGTTGAGTTTCTCAAAGCACTCAGTGGTGAAGGATGGCAAATAGACCCCCCGACCAAATTCCCGCCATCCAACAACGAATCGTCCGGAACATAGTCCAGTTTCGATTCAGAGATCGAGATACTGCTGTTCGCCGACTCCTGTCTGTTTGGAGTTGACTGCGTTTTCATGGGTTGCAGACTGAATCGGTCTCGAATTTTGTTTGTGCTGCTGGAATTTTGCTTTACCGAATCCGGAGTATCAGCTTCCCGATATTCCCGTCTGTCGCCATGTGGGCGTGGGCTGCGCCCGCTTCGGTAATCGGAAAGCAATGATCGATGACCGGCACAATGTCACCATTTTCCAGTAACGGCCAGACCGAGTCATGCAACGCGTCCATCACAGCAGCTTTCGTCCCATCCGGACGTGACCGCAGTGTGGATCCAATCACCCGTAAACGCTTCATCATCATCAATCGCAGATCGATTTCTGCAGTCACCCCACCCATCAGACCGATGACCACCAGACGACCGTCCATGTCCAGGCTGTTGAGATTGGCCGGCAGGTAGGCAGCACCCACAGGATCCAGAATCACATCGAAACCAGATCCCCCGGTCCATGCCATAACCTGTTCCGAAAACGGTCCGTCGTGGCGGTTGATTCCACCACTTGCACCTAACTCGATGCAGGCCTCAAGTTTCACAGCACTACCTACCGTAACGTAACAGGAACTGTCAAACGCTTTGCATAGCTGAATCCCCGCAGTCCCCACACCGCTGGCACCGGCATGGATCAACACCTGCTCCCCCGGTCGGAGACCGGCTTCCATAAAGAGATTCAGCCAAACGGTCGCAAATACTTCGGGTACGGCCGCAGCCTGCTCAAAACTGAACCCGGCCGGAATCGGCAGCACCTGACCAGCCGGCACAACCGTCTGCTCAGCGTAGCCACCACCAGCAAGCAGAGCGCAGACTGCATCACCAACCTGCACCTGGTTGACGCCCTCACCGATCTCCGACACAACCCCTGCGCACTCCAGACCAAGTATGGAACTGGCACCCGGTGGTGGCGGATAATGGCCACGCCGCTGCATCAGATCGGCTCGGTTCACAGCACTGGCATGAATCTCTATACGGACTTCACCAGCCTCGACTGACGGCGTCGGAATCTCTCTCCAGACCAGTTCACTATCCTCAACCAAAATTGCCTGCATCACTCATCGTCCTGTTGGTTCTGTTTCCTGACCGGACATCGACAATGGAATCTTCTGATCTGTCAGGACTCAGACAGCACTCTTACGTCCGGACAGTGAAAGGTAATGGTGGAAAGTATTTCACTGACAAGCTGATCCAGCTGATCATTCGAGTGCACCGTGGTAGACTCAATGATGAGTAGTGCACCAGCAGTCGTGCGGGTGATTTTACTGAAGTCTGCCTGCAGTGAGTCCAGTCTGCAAATCACTCGATCCCTGGCATCCACATATCCGAACTCTCCTCGGTTGATTTGCTGGTTAGCGTCCCCACCCAGTGGCCGAAACGTTTCCGTTCCTCGAAACAATCTCAATTCGACGGGAAGTTCGATGAGCGCAAGATCATGAGCGCCAACACTGCAACGCGTTCGCAGCGACATCAGATTGTAAGCATCCACCAGATTATTGATCGCCATGAGCGACTGCCGCTTCCAGGCAAATTCCAACAGTTTCTGTATCGACGGCGGATGAGTTTTCGGTTTCACTCCAACGGCTCGCATGATCTTGCGAACTCGCTCGAGTTCCGGCATTGCTCGAATTTCGGCGCGACTCTTGAACTCTCGGGCAATTCGTTCCACTTCCAGATCAATTGTTGTTCTCAGTTCTTCGGACGCAGGCTGGATGTTCAGATCGCACAGTACGATTCCGCGGGCGCGCAGACCCAAGTCGGTACATTCCTGTCTGACGACTAAGGCATTCATCTAAACAGCCATGGAAACATGGCAACCAGTATAATCACTGTCCGCAGCATGCCGCGCCGAGTGATTCCTGCGAAGCCGGAAGTAATGAATTATTTTGTCATTCACTGCCGACCCAGTAAGGACCGGATTTTGTTTCTTTCCAGATTCGCTCAAACTCAGTGGAGTTATCCTCCTCCCAAAAATCGCTAACCACAGAATTTCGATACCCTGGCACGGGGCCCGGAACTCCGACGCGTGACAGGGATCGCAGTCGGAGAATCCCGCCAGGCGATTCAGGATTGTGGCGGTAGAAAATCGTCAGGCCGGTTTTGTACATAACGCGCACCAACAACCGAACCGGTGCAGGTCTGGACATCCTCCTGTATTGTTGGAGCTTCTCACGATCGAGCGTCACTCCCAGTCCAGGCCCTTTCGGTAGCGCAATGCTGCCGCCCACAACGGAGAACCGTTCGGTCGTCACGTCATCCTTCCACAAGTTGTCGAGATTCACGTGATCGAGGACAGCCATTTTGAGTGCAGCTGCTTCGTGTGCGAGAAAAGCTTCGTTGATGGTGCCACCTCCCTGCTGCAGCATGAAGGGCGTATTTGTTGCTTCCGCAACAGCCGCGACTTTGGCAACCACACCGATGGCAGCGTGACCCGCCATATAGCCGTCACAGAGGTGATCCACCATAACTTCAGCGGGACCATGGTGGATCAGGATCGGTAATTGCGATTTTTCGCGCAACAAACGGTAACCATCATGATCTTTGGAAGGCATGGGATCTTCAATCCGGCCGGCAATGGGAAATCGCTGCAGCTCTTTTATCACCGGAAGGATCGCTTCCACGTTGGAATCGGCATTGAAGTCATAATGGACCTTAAATCCAGACGGTGCGACTTTCTGCATCGCCTCAGTCTGATCCACAACGTCCTGAATTTGGTTCAGGTGAAATTTGAGCCATTTGTAACCGCGACGTGAGACCTGGCGAACTTCCTCAGCCATGGCGTCCGGAGCCTGAGGTTCAGTCCATGCAGCGACCGGAATCCACGATCGCACTTTGGGACCAATGAGTTTCCATACGGGAATGCCCAAGTACTTGCCCATCAGGTCGTAGAAACACATGCTAAGTGGCAGATTTTCGGTATCGCCAATCCAGTCGAACGGAGATGTTCCAATGAACTGTTGAAGCTGGTCGGATGGAAGCCATGACGAGCCCAGACCTTCACCATAGCCTTCCAGGCCATTTTCTGTTTTGACAACGAAGATCGTGCGGGACATGATCTCCGACCCCTGACACCGATAGAGCGCTGTACTGTGATAATCATTCAATGGCAGGAGCACTTCGTGACGCTCGATGTCGGTGATACGAAGAGGTGGCCGAGAGTCTGAAGAAAGCCCACTCCAACAGGTCTCCGGACGAAACCAACCCCCAAGTCCAGCCGCACCGACAGCAGTCGCCGATCGAAGGAATGTACGACGGTTCGATACTGTTAACATACGACACTTCCTCCATTGAAACACTCACGTCTTATCCATCCGTGCGTCCGGCGCTGGTGATATAATTGAGGATTTCCATGATCTCATCGTTAGTAAACCTGTCCAGCAGCGCTTTGGGCATCATTGAATTCGTTGAAGGAATGATCTCTTCGATGTCGTCCCGGCGAATGACACTGGGCTTTGGAGCCTCAGGATTGACCAGAATGGAAATCGAGGATTTGTCTTCGGCAGTGACAATTCCTGACGTTGTCTTACCGTCAACGTCAATCACGACCTTGATCGCATACTTCGGGTCGATTCGATAGCTGGGTTCAAGAATTTCCCGCAATATGAGGTGATAATCGCCGTTAAGACGTTTGAACACGTCTGTCAGTTGGGGCCCAACGGTTCCGCCTTCTCCATTCATTTTATGACAACTCAGACAGGTTGCTTCTCTGAATAACCGAGCACCGATGACGGGACTGCGACCTCGCAGTGAATTCGACAGCACGTCGCCAGAAAAGTCCGTCATCTTCCAGCTCCGAACGAATGACCGATTGTTACCCAAAGGATCCCGCGGCGGAACAGGATTGCGCTGCCATTCATCCAGATCAGGAACGACCACCATCACTCCGTACATGCGCATCCAGTGTCGTGGAAACGTGCACACATAGGGATACTCGCCAGGTTCCGACGGCGCTCGAAATGTAAGAGTTTCCCGGCCGCCCGCATTTACCATACCGCTGGCAAACAGCACGTGAGGACTGTCCGGCACATACAGTCTGCCACCAAGTCCGGGTGTGTTTCCCAATGCAGCTCCGGCCAGAGCAACGGCCCTGAGTTGATCCTGAGCAGTGATGACCAGGTTGTGAGGCATCAGATCATCGTTTTCAAGGATCACCTGGACGGGGCGCCCGGTTTCAACGGCGAAATACGACCTGTCATAGCGCATTTCTTCTTCGACTGTTCTCAGACGCACCACGCGCACACTGATTTCGCGCAGCCGTTTGCGATAGTCTTCTGATTCCGTTTCTGAGACTCGACTCAGCAATTCATCGGCCAGCTGCATCGCGTCGAGAAATTCGTCAGTGGTCCGCTCTGCAGCCGGAGTCCGCTCTGCGTAATCAACAAGCACGTCCAGGATCCGTTTTGATGTTATACCATCCCGGACTTCAGCCGATATTCGCAACAGACTCCTCACCGCAGCCGCGCGAAACTCTTCAAGATGTACAAACGACGCAAGGCGATGAAATGAGTCGCCTGCCTGAACTTCAATCATTCCCAGCGTCTGAATAGCACGTGTGCGTACCGCCTGAGACTCATGTGAGGCCATCAGACTGACGACGCCGTCACGCAGGCTGTGACGTGGCGCACGTGCCGGTAACAACGAGACAGCCGCCAGCCACGTCATACGAGATTCTTCATTGCGCTGAGCCTGACTCCATGCTCCGTCTGCATTCCCGGTGACAATCAGTGCTGCCTGGGCAGTGGCTCGCAGGATACTGCTGTCTGACGAATTCACCTTTTTGAAATCTTCAATATGACTGGTGAGCAGGTCCACGGGCTGATCAAGCAGCATCGCCGAGATCTGACGACCGACCTGACGCTGGTTACGATCGTGGATTTTCAGCGATCCGAGCGCCCTGAGCAGTTCGATTGTGCTGTCCGTCCGATTAATCAACACGAGAGCGTCAACAGCGTCGTCACGATTCCTGCGAGCCATGCCTGGCCGCACCAGAATCGCCCGAAACACCGGAACGTACTTCGGATCGTCCGTAGCCGTTTCGACCAGCAGCAGTCTGGCGTTGTCCAGTCGTTTTAGCTGGTAGTCAACGATTCGCTGACTCTTGTCCAGAAATACTCTCGGGCGTTTAATCACCGCTGCAGAATCACCATGACGATGATTCTGTGCCATGACGCTTTGAAGACAGACAAGGACAATCAGCAACGCATATTGAATCATGACAACAATTCAGACCATTGTTCATCCCGGTGACACAAAAACAGAAGAGTCAGTTCTGATAGCGGCAACGTTTCACTATGTGTCTCTGTCGGATGCCATCCGTATTACTGACTCTCGAGATGCCGCATTGTTTCATCGAGTGTATACTGGAGGTATGAGTCCATATCATCCTCCAGGACTTCCAGTGCCACTTCGATCGCATCTTCCCTGTCGAAAAAGCTGCATGCCCTGACTGCTTCCAGTCGAACTCGAGGATGGTCGTCGCGTATACGATCGCGAATGCGCGTCAGTGCATCTGGAACGTGGTCTCGCATGTCACACAGAATACGCGTTGCTGCCGCCCGACAGTGATAATCCTCGCTGTTCAGAGCAGCATTCAGCAATGCTGCATCGATCACATTGTGTGACTGCAACACCCAATTTGCTTCGAGAAGGTGATGAGCATAGTTTTTGTCGGATGTATCGAGCGCAGCCGTCCACGTTTGCACGACAGCAACAACAGCCGCGGTCGGGCGTGACGCCAGTTCTCGTCTGGCACGATAGCGAGTTCGGTCTTCGTATTCCTTCAGCGCATCCAGTAGCATCGGAATGGATTGATCTGCGATAACTGGTGACTGAACCAGGTTGCGTCCTCTACAGATAACACGCCAGATGCGGCCGTGTTGATGATCACGGTTTGGCTCACGCAAATTGTGCTGCAGGTGTCCGATGAGCGCGTTGTGCCAGTCGCAAATATACAGCGTCCCGTCGGGCGCAAACTGAATGTCGATGGGCCTGAAATTGCCATCCTCACAAAAGACCAGCGGAGTCTTCTCGATTCCTTCGAACCCACTGCCAGCTTCATTCATTGAATGCTGCAAGACAGACCGATCGCCGATAACGTTGCACAGCAGGAAATCACCCTGATCCTCAGGCTTGAAATGTCGGCTTGAGACGATTTCACTGCCCGCGGACGGACGAGTGCGTTTTTCAATGAATTTTTCACAAACATCCCGACCACGGAGAGCCGGATCCTTAAAGTTGTTGACCGTATCATTGAAAGCACCACCGGCATGCTTGGCAGGATAAGCCACCTCGCCGCTGACCGGCGTACCCCAGTAGTTGAAACCGGAAGAGGCATCCGACACGAAGTCCTGACCCCATCGGTCATAAACATGTCCCCATGGATTCGCGAATGCCAAAGAAACATGCGTATTGAAGTGGTGCGTTCGAGGGTTGTAGCGCCAAACACCCGCTTCATGCATGCGTGTCAATCCATACGGGCTTTCAACCTGCGAGTATTTGAATGTCCCCTCATTGAAATACAGCGATCCTCCAGGCCCCCATTCAAATGCTGCCAATCCGTGATGTGAGTCTGCTGTATCAAAGCCCACAAGCCGGCGAATGCGAACATCAGCCACATTGTCACCATCGGTGTCCTGCAGAAACAGAATATCAGGCTGCTGTGCCACAAAGGCTCCTCCGTAACCAATCTCAAATCCCGTTGGCTGGTGTAGTCCATCGGCAAACACGGTGCAGTCGTCCGCTCGACCGTCGGCATCGACGTCACTCAGGATCAGTATCTTGTCTTCAAGTCTGTGTTTCGGCTGCCAGTGCGGATATGACGGCATTGTGGTCACCCACAGTCGACCGCGGTTGTCAAAGTTCAGGGCAACCGGATTCGCGAGTTCCGGGAAGTCTTCTTCCGAAGCAACCAGTTGGATTACATATCCATCAGCCATTCTGAACAGTTTTTGCTGCTCAGCAGCCGGAAGATAATCCAGGGCACCAAGCTTACCTCTCTTTCGATTTGGATCATCTTCGCCGCCAACGTTGGTTCTGACTTCCAGAAACGGAAGTGTGTTTGTGTCATTGCACTGGTCGGACACCGACTGACCCTGCGCGATTGCCCAGATGCGTTTATCCCGATTTACTGTCATTTGATCCAGGATGGCACGTTCACGTTCCATGACGTCGCGATTGTTATATGTACCGTCGGACCCAGCGAGTCCTCGTTTCCCGTAAATTGAATAACCGTTAACTGCCCGGTAACGATGCCACCAGTGGAAATTCTTGTCGTCGATTTCTGATTTGAGCGATGCTGCGGGAACGCTCTCCGTCGCAGTCAGTCCAAGCGCATTCATCAGAAGTGACGCCAGTGCCTGATATCCGGCATCGTTCAGATGACTGCCGTTCAAAGTCAGCTGTTCACTGGACTCCTGAAAGAGCCGTTTGGAAGGGGTGTAAATATCTGCGAACGCAACCCCTGACTGCTCCGCCACAGACTTCAGGGCAGCTGTGTATTTCGACAGCCTGATGTTATGCCGATTTCCGTCCGGCAAATTCCGGTTATCGGTGTCTTCAAACGCAATTGGAGACACCAAAACGACTCGTGGATGGTCCGTACCGTTATACTTCTGTGCCAGGGTTTCCGTGACCAGTTTCGTCATCTGCCCTGTAAACTCGTCCAGCCCACCGCGACCTGCAAACGATTCATTGAAACCAAAAAAAAACATCACAACACTGGCCCGACTGTGCTTCAGGTGGCTGTCCGGATCTCCAAAATCCAACGACCGAATACGCTCATATGGTTCGTCGCCAGGGAAACACAGATTGCGGACGGTCAGTTCCAGATCCGGATACGACTGGTGCAGCAGCGCCTCCCAGTAGTTATGGTGCTGCATCCGTTCACCCAGCTCATTACCGACCAGGCAAATATGATCTCCCTTTTTCAGGATCAATGCAGATGCGATCAGTGGACGGGGAACAGCGATCGCGATTCCTGTCAGCAGCGCAGCAATCAGAACGGGTTTCATTGGACAATTCGATCCAGTTTCAACACAAAAAACAGGGTAAACAATTCAGGGACTGCATCCCGGACGCTACATCCGATCATGGGTACCATGAATCAGAAGTGTCTCGTACCGGGTTGGAGATTTCCAGCAATTATCAGTCATGCCTGGTATTCTTTGCCAAGGCTCTTCAACGGTCGTACCTGTGAAGCACCATTCATCGAGTCGATGCGCAGACTCGTTTTCCAGACCGTGTTATTCAGCGGGAGTCCTGCTGCCGGATTTTTTGGGCTCGATGAGATCAGGATCGGTCGGATTCTGGTGGGCAGGCAGGTCTATCGACACCTTCAAGGAAACCTCTGGGTCAAATCTGAGTCTGAGGTGACACGCAACGTCTGCCCGTCAGAATCGCTGACACGACATTATTCGGAACTTCGGTAGTGTCGCCGCATCGCTTCCCGGAACGACAGTCACACGTAAACTGGAGGATTCCCGCCAAGACAAGCCGACTACCACGGTAGTTCCATCATGTCTACGATCTGAGCAGCCATTCGTTCGGCTGCCTTTTGCTGGGCGGTTGCCATGGAGTGTCCCAACTCCGGTGCAAAGCTGACATCAGTGGCACGCTGTGCCAGATCGTGGCTAATGGGAAAGATGCGTTCCTGCAATATACGCCCGTTACGACAATCGGTCCAGGAGATCTGCGCCCCCAGCCCCAGTTGCAACTCACGCGCATCATCAAACCGAGTTTCACTCAGCAGGTCTTTGCGAAAATCAACGATTCGTATCTTGAGAATCGTATCAGCAACGTGTTCTTCTTCGAGGCGGTACACTGTACGGGTACGAATTTCATTTTGAACGGCTTCCGTCAGAAGATAGTCCAGGTTGCGCCGAAATGAATCCGTTTGAACAACGGGAACATACACGGTCCGCACACCTTGGACCGATTGTGGTCCGAGCGTATACCCACAACCACTGATTGCAACAGTCAGCAGCAGTGCCATACAGATCGGTCTTCGGTGCGTCATTGTCTGCACCACTCGGAATTCCATCAGAATTGGTCGCGTCCGATAGTCTCGTCCGCGGTTGCGCCCACAGACTTCACCATGGGATCAGAACGTTCGCCAGGTAGTTGCCTCGGCGAAAGTGACTCCAGTATTTCGTCGAATCCGGGCAGGACTTTGAGTTCATTCCGATCCAGCGTTGACAGTTTGTCCTGTGCCATATCCGCAAATTTCGTGTTGGGAAACTGATTCATCAGCTGCATACATGTCAGACCCACGGCTCGGTCACTGTTATTTTTCTTTTCGTAGTACTGAATACGATTCCAGATGCGCTGAGCCTTGAGCAGATGTATCTTTTGCAGATCTTTGCGCAGTTGAGCGCGTTCAGGGGAATCGGGAAACATTTTCAGGGACTGTGCGGTCAACTCGCCGGCACCTTCAAGCGACGTTCCGTCGTACGACGGACCCTGATACGACATCAGCCTCACATGCGATCCGAGCAGGAAGGCATCCTTGATGTGCGGACTGTCGGGATATTCATCACGCAAAATGTTAAAATAGCGATCTGCCTCAACGTAATCCTCCCTGCGAAGATAGTACGAAGCTGTCGCAAACAGGGCATCGTCCGCCAATGGACCAGTGGGATCATTCAGCCAGATGCCCTTAAGTGCTTTGAGTGCCCGGCCCTGCGTGTCAAACATCGGCCGAGTCCTGTCTCCAAAATTGGGCAGAATCCGATATCTAAGTGAGGGCGCAGTGGGAACAGGTGGCACATCGTTCGGATGTTCATATTCGACTTCCACGGCACTCACCGTTCGAATCCTGCTTCGATGTACAGGATCTGCCAGGTCGAGCCACTCCTGAGCAATCTGATACAGCCGTTTCGTTGCCGACTGGACGAATCGGGTGGACGGATAGTCGACAAACAACAGGTCATAGCCGTCCTGTGCCGCCGGGTAACGCCCTAAAGCGTACCACGACTCGGCCACCCGGAACTGTGCTTCCTCACCAGCCGATGTTCCCTTGTATTTCTTTGCAAGCTTCCGGTACTGCTTTGCAGCAGCGGCATAGTTTCCACTGTCGAACAGTTGCTTTGTTTGCTGAACCTTTTTGCGGCCTTCTTCGCTGAACCTGCTTCCCTGCGCCAACGCGCTGCTGTCCAGATCGTCGCCATCGCGGTTCCAAAGATTCCTGACAGCATTCACGACTGGTGTTGTCGCCGAAGTAAACAATCCTCCCGCTTTCTGGCCAGTCGTCGTCTGGCAGCCGACAATCGTCAGGCTCCAGAAACCGACAACGGTAAAGCAAACGAATGACGAAAAACGGCGCACACGAATGCCTCGACTTCGGAGGAGTCGTCTTGCAGCCGAATCAACTCGGCAGACAGGCTTCATGGTCGGTACCGTTCTTCTATCTGTATCTGCGTATCGATCGACGGGTCAGATACCATCCAGGTAACGCAGCGTCGACGGACGACGTCCAAGGATGCTTGTAATTGTCGACACCGCAAAATGATGACACTCAACAATCTGCTGTTTTGTGAGGCGTAGACGTCCGGACAACTGAGAATCATCAGAACTCAGCTGGCGAAGTGCAGCGACGGACCCGGCAGAAATCGAACGACCTGAAAACTCCGGTCGTCGACAATCGGCACACAAAAGTCCCCCCTGACTAATCCAGGGAGCAAATTTTTTGGATAACGGCTGACCAGATTGCGTAACGGGTGAACCGCAGACGGTGCATTCCGTCAAACTGCCCAGCAAGCCGGAGAGTCGCAGAATTCCCAGTTCAAATTCGACGACCGATGTCAGTGAGTGCTGATCGGTCGCCATGAGTTTTGTGAGCGTGTCCGTTGCCAGATCATAGATCTCAGGCGCTGGATCATATTCTTCAGTGAGCCCATTCAGCAGATCAGCCACGTAATAGCCACCGTAGAGGGAGTTGATATTCGTTCCCGAAGGCGCAAAACGTGAAACCAATCGAGCCTCGGTAAGGAGGTCCAGACTGCCAGAGGACTTGCGGATAAAGACTACGCGACACCTGGAAAGCAGGTCAATACCAGCATCAAAAGGCCCTTTGAGTCTTTTGGCGCCTTTCGCAAGAGCCGAGGATTTTCCGAATTCTTTGCTGAAGAGCGTGATGACTCGGCTGGTTTCGCTGAAATCCGCCTGCCGGATGACCAGAGCCTCTGCTTTTTCCAGTGACACGCAGTTTTCCCTGGCTGGACATGGTCTTACAGACAGCTTCAACCCATATTTTGAGGTGTTTCTGTCTGATCCGTTGATTCAGACAATTGTAATCCACTGTGGAAATCACGAGAACATCGTCTTGGCCCGTATTGCACACAATGTAGACGGTCCGGAGCGACCCCAATACCGGATCAAAACAATCCCTGTCTTACTTCCAAACAGGCTGCAACCTTTTCGTCGCCAAACCAAAGAACAGGCTTTAGTTCCCGCAAACACACAATTTTTCCTGTTTCAGCGAACCTCCGGATCGCAATGAGGCCAATTTCGTTCGAATCACGCTCAAACAGATCAACCAATGATCAGTGGATACTGACTCATGACCGCACGACTTATCGATGGAAAGCAGATTTCGTCAGCAGAAAGATCCACGATTGCCGCTGAGACTGCTGAATTCTCCGGACAGACCGGAATCGTCCCGCAGCTGGCCGCAGTCCTCGTGGGAGATGATCCTGCCAGTCAGGTCTATGTGCGCAACAAAGAACGGGCCTGCCAGAAATGCGGCCTCAAAAGCACACTCCACCGACTGCCACAGGAAACCACACAATCGGAATTGCAGCAACTCGTAAAGCAACTGAATGATGATCCCGCTGTCCACGGAATCCTGGTTCAATTACCACTGCCAGATCAATTGGATGCCATACCGGTTCTGGATGCCATCCTGCCCGCCAAAGATGTAGACGGATTCCATCCGGAGAATGTGGGCCTGATGCTGCAGGGCCGACCTCGATTCCTGCCCTGCACGCCTCACGGAATCCTGAGAATACTGGATCATGAGCGCATTGAGACCTCCGGTGCGCATGCCGTGATCATCGGCCGGAGCGATATTGTTGGCAAACCGATGGGAGCGATGCTGATTCAGCGAGGTGCAGATGCAACCGTAACGACCTGTCACAGCCGCACGAAAGATATTGCCACCATCACTGCTCAGGCAGATATCCTGATTGCAGCAGTCGGCATTCCTGAATTTGTCACAAGTGACATGATCAGGCCCGGCGCCGTGGTGATCGATGTAGGAATTAATCGAGTGAATGATCGTCTGGTCGGCGACGTCCATTTCGAGTCAGCCTCAGGCACGGCATCAGCGATTACCCCAGTTCCTGGCGGAGTCGGGCCCATGACAATTGCCATGCTGCTGCGAAACACGCTCACTGCAGCCGTACAACAGACCCGCTGAACGCCCGGTTACGGCAGGCGGATCGGTTTTCAGACATCTACATTGCCCCTCTGGAAGTGGTTCGTGAGGTTGTCTGCGCTGAAGGTTTTGACTCATATGAATGAGACATCATCCCCACCAACACGGAGATTCATCTCCAAAATCGTGTCCTGGAGGGGATGATCAGTGAAACAGCAGGCGATTTTTCATGCATCAGCCCCGCACAGCCTCGGACGAACCCGGCAATTGGCCTCTTCAAGGATTCCAGAGATCATAGAGTTCAGTACCGGAATCGGCGTCCAGCGACCTGTACGGCAATTCGTTGTCGTTTCATCTGCCGGGAATCCTGATTTGTATTTGCGGCACAAATCTGCATTCCGAGACTCGAATCCGATTCCCCGCCACGATGCCGGCCGTGCTGGCTGGAAAATTGATTCGGCGATTCTAGTATGTCAGACACACTGCGAAAGCTGCAGCAGTCGTCGTCTTCCGGCAACACCATAGCAGCTGCGTCTCATCGAGAGGCGGCGCAGACCACGCGATACAGATCGCTCAGAATCGATCTGTGTTTTTCCACACCTTCCATTGATCATGAGAAAGAGCCACCGTGGACCTGAGTTCTGTGGCAGCCAGTCACCGTGAAGCACTTGACCAGCACACAAGAGAAACCGTGCAATGGCACTTCGGCGAAGCTACCGGAAGTGAGTTCTGGCTGAAAAAGAAACGAGAATTCGATTTTGACCCACTCACAGATGTGAACAGTTTCACTGACCTCAGAAAATTCCCGCTGTTCGAGGACGAATGGCTGCGGGGCGGCCCCATGCGTCGCTGGGTACCTCAGCCGCTTCAGGACAAACCTATCTACGTTTTTGAGACTGGGGGAACAACGGGTGTACCCAAATCCCGAGTGGTCGTGGAAGATCACTGGACCGACTACGAAATTTTCAGTGACACAATTCCGGACGAATCGTTTCCGCGCGGAGCCAACTGGCTGATGCTTGGTCCGTCCGGACCACGTCGACTGAGACTCGCCGTTGAGCATCTGGCTCAGCATCGCGGCGGTATTTGCTTTTGTGTTGATCTGGATCCGCGATGGGTCGTCAAGCTGCTGAAGAAGGGAAAGGTTACAGAAGCTCAGGAATACAGCAGCCACGTCATTGATCAGGCAATGACCGTACTCGGAGCAGACAATGACATCCAGTGTATGTTCACCACACCGAAGCTTCTGGAAGCTTTGGCAATGAGGTTACTGGATGAAGGCAGCAGTATCGAAGAAGCGGGTATCAAAGGAATCTTCTGCGGCGGAACAGAATTTACACCACAGTGGTATCGCTTTGCCTGCGAAGAACTACTGGGCCCCAATGTGTACATCACTCCGACATACGGTAACACGTTGATGGGGCTCGCCTGCGGCAAACCGTTTGATCCCGCTGACAACTACAAGATCACGTATTATGCTCCACAGCCCCGGGCAGTCGTCGAGGTGGTTGATTTTGACGACCACACAAAACTCGTGGACTATGGTCAGACGGGTCGTGTCAAGCTGTATACCATGACCAAAGAGCTGTTTGTTCCAGGTTTTCTGGAGCGAGATGAAGGTGAACGCGAGAAGCCACACGAAAAGTACCCGTGGGACGGAGTCAGCGGTGTACGACCTTACCACGTGTTTGCGAAAACAACGACAGTCGGTGTCTACTGAGTTGACCGACCGAATGAAATGTCTCTCCTTGCTCTGGCGACAGTAACAGATCGCCACGAACGTGGTCACTTGACAACCGTTCCCACAAACATGCAGTTGCACATTCAACATTCCAGAGAAAACTGAACATGATTGAAATTCCCGTCATCCGCTGGGGTAAGCCGTATGAGAGCATGCAACAAATGGACGTGGTCCATTTTGAGACTGGTGAGACGCTCGCCAAAGTGCATGAAGCCAACGGCGGCATCATCAAAATGGACATGCGAAAGGCCCGTAAGGCGCGTGAAATTCTACGGTCGTTTTCGGTTAATGATTTGATTCGAATGTGCGAAGTGGCTGCGGATTTCTATGTTGATGCTGATCTCCCACTGGGAAACGGAACCCAGTCGCCGGACGAATTCTGCACAATGCAGTCAGCAACCACCGGATTGCCGGAGCATATGTGTCGATTCAATATGACGAAAAATGCGTTCGTTCTTAAGAACATGGGACAAATCCTCGATGCGCTGACCCGGGGTCTGCCGTTGGATATTCTGACACAGGGATTCGGTGTCGAAGATCGCGGTGTCATGGTCAGCTATCAGGCCAATTGCAACGCTTCAGGCTGGGTACTGCCTTCAAACAGTCCCGGCGTGCACACACTTTGGTTACCTGTAATTCCACTGCAGATTGGCCTCGTGATGAAGCCCGGACCGGCAGAACCTTGGACCCCCTATCGAATGTATGAAGCATTCGCACAAGCCGGCGTTCCACGAGAAGCGTTTTGCCTGTATCCAGGTGGACAGGATAAAGGGGCAGAGCTTGGTGGTGCGGTTCTTGAGTCCTGTGAAAGATCAGTCATCTTTGGCGGGACTGCAACTATCGAGCAGTATCACGGAAACCCAAAGGTCCAGGCCCACGGCCCCGGCTTCTCCAAAATTGTCCTGGGTGATGACAAAGTGGACGAATGGGAGAAATATCTCGATTTGATGTTCGACAGCATTTACGTCAACAGCGGACGAAGCTGTATCAGCTGTTCGGGAATCTGGGTATCACGGCATGCATCCGAAATCGCTGACGCACTTGCGCAGCGACTCGGACCTGTCGCCCCCAGGCCAATGAACGATCCCGATTCGGGGCTTGCTGCGTTCACTCTGCCGGGTGCGGCCGCGGCAATGAGCAGCCAGATTGATGAGGGCTGTCAGTCACCGTGCGTTACGGAAGTCACGTCTCAATACCGCGATGGAGATCGGCTCGTGTGTAATGAACGGTGTGATTTTCTTCGTCCAACCCTGCTGCACGTGAGTGACCCGGATGATCCGATGGCGAATACGGAATACATGTTTCCATTCGCGTCTGTGGTTGAATGTCCTCAGGACCAGTTTTTGAACAAGTGTGGCTACACACTTGTCTGTTCCGCAATCACTGATGATGAATCGTTCAAACGCGAACTGCTCGACGCAACGAATGTAGACCGATTAAACATCGGGGAAGTCAAGACGCTTCAGCTCAACTGGCTCCAGCCGCACGAAGGCAACATTATTGACTTCCTGTATCGCGGCAGGGCGTTTCAGAACAGTCCACCGCCGGCACACTGACACACAGCCGGTCGATTGTTTGGTCAGCGAGAGAATTCCCGCTGCTTGTTCTGTCTGATGACAGGACATAAACCTCATCGGCTGATTTTGGTGCGGATTCTCAAATCGCAGTGCTGTTGTTTGCTGTTGCAGGGCCTGATCGGGAATCGTAAGAACATGTGATCTCGACTGAGTCAGGACTACCATTGCAGAAGGCCGCTTCATTGTGAACCAGATCATCCCGTCGAGTCTGTTGTTTGATTACCGAGTGAGGGTGCCGGCATGTCCGAAACCATCACGAAAGAAGACCGGTCGGCTGCTGAAGCTGGCCGATTCGGCACAGCTCCCAAACGTATCAACAATGGATAGCGGTGCGTCTTTTTCAACAGTACATATTGGCTGGAATTCAAATGGTGTCGGCATCCGCGTAGTCATTCGGGGACGCACGCAGCCACTTGTGGGAGAACCAAATCAACCGGAAGACTCAGATTGTGTTGAGTTATGGATCGACACTCGACCAACCGGTAACGTACACCGGGCGACCGGCTACTGTCACCGGCTGGCCTGTTTTCCCTGTGACCAGTCAGCCGACGGAGAACCAACCGTCGTACCCCTGCCGATTCCCCAACAGCGGGAAATCAAATCAGACATGCAAAGCCGCCATATTCAGCTGCGCGTACATTCGCACAGAGATGGCTACGAAATGGAAGTCTGGATTCCGGAGAGCCAGCTGTACGGTTATCGTGAAGTGGATGAGCTGCGACAGCTGGGATTCTACTGCCTCGTCCACGATACCGAACTGGGTAAACAACCGCTCACGGTGACCGAAGAATTCCCCTTTGCCTGGGACCCGTCTTTGTGGGTTCATCTGGAGTTAACCGACAAATGAACAGGGTCGCCCTGCTGTTTTTTGCCTATCTGGTCATTCCGGAGTCCGTTCACGGACAGTCCACTCACACCGTATCGAATGTGGCTGCCGAGTCCTGGCCAATTGTGATTGCTCATCGAGGTGCTTCAGGATATTTGCCCGAGCATACCACGGAAGCTGCCGCTTATGCTCATGCCCAGGGAGCGGATTACATCGAACAGGATTGCGTCGTGTCGAAGGACAACGTACCGGTTGTCCTTCATGACATTACTCTTGATCGGGTGACCAACGTGGCGGACGTGTTTCCAGATCGACACCGAGCTGACCATCACTGGTATGTCTTTGACTTCACTCTCGAAGAACTTCGTCTGTTGAATGTACAGGAGCGGTATCGGCAGACTGGTTCTTCCAGATTCCCTGCAGGACGGGGCCATTTTCAGATTGCCACACTGAGAGAACACGTGGAACTCATCCGAGGTCTGGATCAGTCTCGTCGAACTGCCACAGGATTTTACATCGAGCTCATGGAACCTGCTCGACATCATGCTGAGCAAATTGACGTTGCGGCCTCAGTACTGAAGGTTCTGAAGGAATCCGAACTGGAGGGTAAGGATGATCTCATTTATCTGCAGTGTTTTGACGAAAGAGAATTGCGCCGACTGCGTGTTGATCTCAAGTGCCGCCTGCCACTGGTTCAACTTTGCAGGACCCCTCCAACCGGGCAGCAGATTCGCAAGTATGCTCGATTCGCAGATGGACTGGGAATCTCCATTGATTGTGTGATCTCCGGGATGACCTCAGGAAAAGACCCGACACCGATCTTTACTGATGTCATACGTCTGTCTCATGAGAATGCAATGCAGGTGCATGTCCGGACAGTGCAGACCGATCGGCTGCCGAAATCTGCCGAATCAGTCGATCAGCTGCTCGACTGGCTTGTTCAGGGTGCCGGGGCAGACGGGATTTTTAGCGATCATCCGGACGCAATCCTGCTCTGGCGGGCATCGAAATCACCGCAGATCAGGACCGGGCCATTTCAACTGATTCGCAAGAGGAAGGACTGAAGCCTGATTTTCAGTTTCACCGAGTAACAACGACCGATACAACGTCAGCTGTGCGTGTGCTCTGCCCCCGGAAACGTACCCAACTCGACTTCTTTGATGTAGTCCCGAACGCCATCCACGGCAACATCTCTGAGTTCGGCAAATTTTTTGAGAAATCGAGGATTGAAATCAGGTGTCAGTCCGAGCATGTCCGGCCCCACAAGAACCTGACCACTGCACCCTGGGCCAGCACCAATTCCAATCGTTGGGATAGAAAGTGCGTCAGTGATTTTCCGTGCGATGTCCCCGGGTACGAGTTCCAGCACAAGCCCAAAGGCTCCCGCGTCTTCAGCAGCCCGAGCGTCGTCCAGCAGCGCCTGTTCATCACGTTGAATTCGTCCCATAGCTCCCAGTCGACGGACCGCCTGAGGCCTCATGCCGACATGAGCCATGACAGGGATTTCTGCGCGACATATTGCTTCGATCGTAGACCGCTGAATGTGTCCTCCTTCGAGCTTGACTGCACCCGCACCCGTCTCCTTAATAATGCGCCCCGCATTCCGTACTGCCTGCAAAGCTGATTCCTGATACGACATGAACGGCATATCGATGATGACCAGAGCTCGTCGAACGGCTCGACAAACAATTTTGCCATGGTAAATCATCTCGTCCAGAGTCACAGGCAGTGTGGTAGAATGTCCCTGAATGACCATGCCAAGGGTGTCACCTACCAGAATGCTGTCGACGCCTGCTTCGTCCATGATCCCGGCCCACAGAAAATCGTAGGCAGTCACCATGGAAATTCGGTGATTCGTTTCGACGGCGGCAAGAAAGTCGGGAACAGTGACATGTCGTTTTTTCGCAGAAGGCACGCTAGTGGTGTCCCGGGCAGAAAGCAGAAACGTTCAGGTACCGAAATCGCCGCAACGGTAATTGGTTTTACAGCGATTATGGGGAGTCTACAGTGCAAACAGCGTATTGCACGGCTGTAGTGGTTGCGAATTACTTACACACCAAGTCTGTGGATTGCACCGTTCCGCCGGAGTGAGGGATTCTGGTCTGCAGGGGAACCCGTCGATGCGGCGGACGGAAGTTGACCACGCATAGAATGAGCCGTAGAGTTGCGGGATTCGTCGAATCACCAGCACCGAGTGCACCGTAACTGCATCAATGGCCTGTCATTAACGGCTCGACACCCTGCGTACCAGGCAAAATGAATGTCCAACAGCCCGGAACAACCCGATCAGACACCAAAAAAGGGACCTCAAAAGGATCGTGGTTCTCAGACCAATTTCCTGTGGTATGCCCTCGTCTTCAGCCTTGTCGGAATGGTTGTGTTCTCCACGATGCACACTCCTGCCGGGGAACTGATGGAATACAGCGAATTCGTCAGGAAGATCGACGACGGCGTCCTGACACCGGAAGAAGTACACGAACTGAAGATTGGCCCGACGGAACTGACGTGGCAATCGAAGTCGACTGAATACGTAAAAAACAATCGAAGAGCTGACGTAAAATATTATCGAGTCGGCTTGTGGGGACAGGGCGATGACGCTGGTACCAAGCTGGAGGAGCTACTGCGCAAAAACGCGATCAAGGCATCGTATAAGACGGCTCCGTCGCCGTGGAATGATATCCTGCCCACATTGCTGATGATTGGATTGTTCGTGGGGTTGATGATCTTCATGGTTCGTCGTCTGGGCGGCGCCGGTTCAGCAATGTCCTTTGGCCGCAGTCGCGGCAAACTGTACGCTCAGGAAGACATCAGCATTACGTTCCATGACGTTGCCGGTATCGATGAACCACTGGAAGAGCTAAAGGAGATTGTCGAGTTTCTGAAAACGCCTCAGAAATATCAGTCGCTCGGCGGACGAATTCCACGAGGGGTGCTGCTGGTAGGACCTCCGGGTACTGGCAAGACTCTCCTCGCCAAGGCGGTTGCAGGAGAAGCAGGTGTTCCCTTCTTCAGCCTTTCGGGTTCAGACTTTGTCGAAATGTATGTCGGCGTTGGTGCGGCCCGTGTCCGCGATATGTTTCAGCAGGCACTGCAGCGTTCGCCTTCGATTATTTTTATCGACGAACTGGATGCTCTGGGTAAAGTTCGCGGCAGTGGAGCGCCTGGCGGCCATGACGAACGCGAACAAACGCTCAATGCACTGCTTGTGGAGATGGACGGTTTTGGTACAGATCACAGTGTGATTGTCATGGGCGCCACGAACCGACCTGAAACACTGGATCCGGCCCTGCGTCGCCCTGGTCGTTTCGATCGGCACGTGGTTGTCGATCGACCCGACATTAAGGGACGTGCAGACATTCTGGACGTCCACGCCAAAAAGGTGAAACTTTCGGACGATGTCAACCTTCAGAAAATTGCCAGACTGACGCCGGGGTTTGTTGGAGCAGATCTGGCAAATCTTGTGAATGAAGCGGCCCTGTTGTCTGCACGGCGCAGCGAAACCCGTGTGACCATGCAGTCGTTTGAAGATGGCGTGGAACGAGTGATGGCCGGTCTGGAAAAGACATCGCGTATCGTGCTGGAAGAAGTAAAACGACGCGTTGCCAGTCACGAGTCCGGTCATGCGCTCGTGGCGGCCAGTGTGCCCAACACAGATCCGGTCCATAAAATTTCAATCATTCCTCGTGGCATGGGAGCTCTGGGTTATATGCTGCAGGTTCCGGAGGACGAACGGGAACTGCTCACCCAGTCAGAACTTGACGGCCGCATTGCTGTACTGCTGGGCGGAATTGCTGCTGAACAGATCGTCTACGATGAAACGTCGACGGGAGCCCAGAACGATCTTCAGCGCGCAACAGAGTTGTCTCGCCGGATGGTGACCGAATTTGGTATGAGTCCTCGACTCGGACGCATGTTCTACAGTGAGTCTCAGCGATCGCCATTCATCGGAGCCGGTGGTCCCTCGATCATGCAGGAGAACATTCACAGCGAAGAAACGCTGCGAGAGATCGATCTCGAAGTGAAACGGATCGTCGATGAATCCTATCGGCGAGCGTATGAGATTCTTAAGTCTCAGGAAAAGATCCTCGAACACCTCAGTCTGGAACTGTTTGAAAAGGAAACGATCACCGCAGACGAGATGCACAAGATCATCGGTGAGCATAAGGATGGCCCCAAAATTGCGCCAGGTACAACTCCACTTGCTGCTCACAGTGGCGAAGAACTGCCAGTCGACGTGGTTGAACCGGACGTGCCTCGTGAGGCGGCTGAGTGAATAAGATGCACATGATCCCCGTTCTGGATCTGCTGAATGGTGTCACCGTGCAGGCCGTCGCCGGTCGCCGGGAGGAATATCGCCCGATTCGCAGCTGTCTGACACATTCAATTGATCCGTCTGTTGTACTCCAACGACTTAGTGAAGTGTGCGGATCAGAAAGCGCCTATGTTGCGGACTTGGACGCAATTCTGAACGGAGAGCCGAATCGCTGCATACTGGCAGAGCTGTCCCGACTGAATATGAATCTGATGGTGGATGCGGGAATTCAGTCCTGCAAAGAGACAGAGACTCTGCTGGACCTGGGAATCCGACACGTAATCGTCGGACTGGAATCGCTGCCGAATTTCGAAACAGCCTGCAGACTGGTAAGTACCTTTGGGCCGGAGCCATTGATTCTCAGTCTTGATCTGAAGGCGGGCGTTCCACTGGCAAGAGATGAGTCATGGATTCAAATGCCACCACTGACAGTACTGGAGCACCTGATCGACGCAGGATTCCGTCGATGGATTTTACTGGACCTGGCCGCTGTCGGTACGTCTCAGGGCGTTCCTACAGCAGACCTGTGCAGTCAGATGCGAAAACTGCGGCCGAACGATGAAATCATCACTGGGGGCGGAGTCCGCAGTATCGCCGATCTGGTTCAGCTCAACTCAATTGGGATCGACGGCGTTCTTGTCGCCTCCGCGTTACATACCGGAGCCATCAAGGAGCAGGAAATTGACGAGTGGCGCCGAGCTTCGGCAGCCAAACCACAGCCAAGTTCCTAAAATCCTCGCAGATCGAGTTGCCGGAGCATGAAATTGACTGGCGTGATCCAGGAACTGCTATAGTTGCCGGCAAATACGTGTTCACCGCTATCTTGGCTACTGGTGCATTCTTTGGATGTCGCTATGCGTCGCGCAATGCTTCGATTCATGAAATCTGCGGGCAGGTGGGCCTGGCCGGTGTCACTGACAGTTATATTAGCTGCTTGTGTGTTGACCCGCAGTATCTGGTTCCCCACAACTCGCGACGGCGTCCGCAGAATCATCGCGGAATTCAGGCAGGACGCTGCTGGCGATATCTCTGAGAGGCCCGTCGAACCGGCAGGTGCCGATTCCAGTGGACATGATCATGCAATACACGCCGGCCAAGACAAAGAAACGTGTCCGAAATTGTCTGACGAAGTTCTCCGAAACATCGGATTGACAAAAGATACAGTTCACCCCATACGTCTGCAGTCGTTTCGCAAATCAATCACGGTTCCTGCTGTTGTCGTAGAGCAGCCAGGCAGAACACGAGTGCAGGTAGCGACACCAATGACCGGCGCGATTACTCACGTACATGCGGTCGAGGGTGAAGCGGTACAGCCCGGAACGCTGCTCTTTCAAATTCGACTGACGCACGAGGATCTCGTGAAAGCTCAAACGAATTTCGTAAAGACAGTTGGTGATCTGGAGATCGAAGAAAACGAGATAGCTCGTCTGCGAAAGATTCCGGATAGCGGCGCAGTAGCCGGTCGATTACTGCTGGAACGGGAATACGCCAAAGAAAAGCTGACAGCACTGCTGACGGCTCAGCACGAGTCATTGCGACTGCACGGACTTTCTGATTCACAGGTCGCACACATCTCGAAAACTCGTCGGCTCCTGAGTGATCTGCAAATGTTCACACCGTCATCAGACGACCATTCGGACGACGAAATCCGACTGACCAGGCAGCCCCTGAGTCCGGCGACATTCAATGTTGATGTCGGACACCATCACAAGTCCGCAGCCGACCAGAAGAATGTCACGACTGCCCCACTGATTCTGCAGAAGTTGAACGTTCAAAAAGGTCAATCGGTTGATGCGGGAGAAACACTTTGTTTCCTGACAGATCTCCGGCATCTGTACATTGAGGGCATGGCATTCGAATCTGACATCCATGTATTGCGACAGGCGTCGCAACGTGGATGGAAGGTATCCGCTGTATTTGACGGAATGGACGAGGCGTCCAGCCGTATTGATGAGCTTGAAATTGCGTGGCTGGCAAACGAAATCGATGCAGTACGACGTACTCTGCATTTTTACGTTGCGCTGCCGAACCGGATTCTTCACGAAAGACAACGAGGCGCAAGACGTTATGTGGATTGGATGTATTTTTCCGGTCAGCGACTGCAGATACACGTCCCTGTCGAAGAATGGCCCAATCGAATTGTATTACCTGTTGATGCGGTGGCACGGGAAGGGGCCGAGTACTTCGTCTTTAAACAAAACGGGAACCATTTCGACCGCATCTCTGTTCATGCGGAATACCGCGATCGGTACTCGGTTGTCATCGCCAGTGACGGGACACTGCGTCCCGGTGATTTCGTCGCAATGAAAGGTGCGTATCAGATGCACATGGCATTGAAGAACAATGCACTCAATGCTCCCGATCCGCATGCCGGACACATCCATTAGAACAATTTCATCAGCGTGTCTGCGCGCAACCATACGAGAAACATCGGTGTTGCTGTCTTAAACCTGATCGGTGCCGGCGCCGCTTACTGAAATTCGTGCCAGGAGAGCCATTTCATGTTGAATGCCATTATTCGGTTTGCGCTTCGGCAGAGGCTGCTGATCATGGCGATAGCGCTGATGATCAGCGGTTATGGAATCTGGCAGGGCATGCTCGCACAGGTCGACGTATTTCCTGATCTAAACCGACCACGTGTCGTGATCATGACGGAAGCCCATGGATTAGCTCCGGAAGAGGTCGAGACGCTCGTCACGTTCCCAATCGAAACTTCAATGAATGGAGCGAACGGAGTTCAGGCCGTTCGCAGTTCGTCCGGCGTCGGAATTTCTGTCGTCTATGTCGAATTCGACTGGGGGACTGATATCTACGATGACCGTCAGATTGTCAACGAACGACTTCAACTGGTCCAGGAACGTATGCCCGAGGGCGTGACACCAACACTTGCACCAATCTCATCGATCATGGGCCAGATCCTGATGCTGGGAATGTGGAGTGAAAATACGAACACAGACGCGATGGAACTGCGAACACTTGCCGACTGGGTCCTTCGGCAACGGCTGCTCACAATTCAGGGTGTGTCGCAGGTATTTACGATGGGTGGTGAACGAAAGCAATTTCAGGTTCTTGTCGATCCGGATGCCATGCTGCGATTCGGAGTAGCACTGAATCAGGTAAAGCACGCAGTCCGGGACAGCAGCCAGAATGCGACCGGCGGATACCTCGACAAGCAGGGGCCGAACGAGCTGCTGGTTCGGGCACTTGGTCGTGTCCGGTCGGTTGAAGATCTTAAAAAAGTCGTGGTCACCATTCGTGATGGCCAGCCCGTTGCGCTGGAACAGGTTGCTCAGATTGTCGAAGGTGCCCAGGTAAAACGTGGTAACAGCGCGGCGTACCAGCGCAACGAAAACGGTCGTTTTTTGGGTGGTCCCGCTGTGGTTTTGACCATCAACAAACAACCTGGTTCGGATACACGTGCCGTTACGGACGAGTGTCTTGCTGCAGTTAGGGATCTGCAGCCGTCTCTTCCGAAAGGAATACGTATTGAGCCAATGTACATGCAGAAATCTTTCATTGATCGAGCCATTGACAACGTGAAAGAGGCCCTGCGAGACGGCGGAATACTGGTTGTCGTCATTCTGTTTCTGTTTCTGATGAATTTTCGCACGACGTTCATCACCCTGACCGCCATTCCGCTGTCAGTATTCATGACCGCCATTGTCTTCGCATGTTTCGGGCTCTCGATCAATACCATGACACTGGGAGGTCTGGCTGTCGCTATCGGTGAACTGGTGGATGACGCGATTGTTGACGTAGAGAACATCTTCCGCAGACTTAAAAACAACCGCCGCAGTAACAGTCCGAAGAACCCACTTCTGGTCGTGTTTCGGGCAAGTGTGGAAATCCGTAATTCCATCGTGTTTGGCACGATGATCGTGATTATCGTGTTTGTTCCGCTGTTCGCGCTTACTGGCATGGTTGGGCGACTGTTCGCTCCACTTGGAATCGCGTACATCGTTTCAATTATGTCTTCACTGGTGGTATCGCTGACGGTGACTCCGGTCCTGTGCTACTGGCTGTTGGGTAGTTCAATGCTGACGGAGCCCCGGAAAGACAGTCTTGTCCTTCGCGGCCTGAAATGGGTCGGCCAAAGAGTCATACGATTCAGCCTGTACTTCCCGCAATTAAACCTCCTGGTGACCGCTGTATCCGTCGGAATTGCCGCGATCTTCCTCGTGAATCTTGAGCGAGACCCGCTGCCGCCCTTCAATGAAGGTTCGATGCAGCTGAATGTCGTTTTGCCACCTGGGACTTCGCTTGCGCAGTCAGATGCGATTAATCGGCGGGTTGAGAACCAGATTAAGAAGATTGAAGACGTGATTCAGTTTGTCCGCCGCACAGGGCGTGCAGAGCTGGATGAACACGCGGAAGGTATTCACATGAGTGAATATATCCTGGAGCTGAATCCACAATCACCGCAGACACGAGAACAACAACTGGAGGACATTCGGGAAGCCATGGCTGACATTCCGGGAATCGTGACGGCCGTGGAGCAACCGATCGCTCATTTGATTTCACACATGATTTCCGGGGTCAAAGCACAAATAGGGATCAAGTTGTACGGAGATGATCTCGACGAACTGCGTCGCAGGGCTCAACAAATGCACGCTGTAATGCAGAAGGTCAACGGTGTCACTGATCCACTGGTGGAACCTCAGGTGATCATTCCTCAACTGCGGATCCAGCTTGATCGCAACAAATTGCTGCTTTACGGGCTCACGCCCGCAGATGTCAATGAGTTCATTGAGACATCGATGAACGGACAGGTTGTGTCTGAAGTGATGATTGGTCAGCGTTCATTCGATCTGCTGATCCGGTTGAAAGAAGACTACCGCGAAAACCTGCTCGCACTGCGTCGATTGTCAATTGATACCCCTGATGGGGCACGGCTTCCACTGGAAGCGGTAGCACGCATCTATGAATCCGACGGGCCAAATACCGTCAATCGTGAAAATGTTCGGCGACGAATCATTCTGCAGGCAAACGTGTCAGGGCGGGGAGTGGTCGATGTCGTTGAAGAGATTCAGGAGAGCATGAAATCCGTCATCGCCTCGTTGCCGGCAGGATACTTTGTTGAATACAGCGGGCAGTTCGAAACGCAGCAGGAAGCCAATCAAATTATTGGCGGTTTGTTTGTCGTGTCGATGCTCGGTGTCTTCCTGGTCCTGTTCACCATGTTCCGATCGGTCAACCTGTCGCTGCAGGTTATGGCTGCACTTCCCATGGCGTTTATTGGATCCGTTGCGGCACTCGTGATTACCGGACAGACACTGACAATCGCCGCAACCGTTGGATTCATTTCGCTGGCAGGAATCGCTTCACGCAACGGCATTCTGCTGCTCAACCATTATCTGCATCTTGTGAAGTATGAAGGAGAGAGCTGGACTAAAGACATGATCGTCCGCGGCGGTCTGGAACGACTGTCTCCTGTTCTGATGACCGCACTCACGTCCGGGATCGGCCTTGTGCCACTGGTTCTGGCCGCCGGCGAGCCTGGCAAAGAAATCCTGTATCCGGTTGCGACAGTGATTCTCGGTGGTCTCATCAGTTCGACTCTGCTGGATTTTTTTGTACACCCTGCTCTGTTCTGGCTGTTCGGTATTCGTGCTGCCGAACAAGTAGTCAGTGAATCTCGCTTAGAAGTCGAATTGACCGAGAAAGACTATGAATCAGCCATGCTCGGCGACTGATACAGCGAAGCATGGCTTGTGCCTCCGGGAGTCCGTTCTGACTGATACAATGCAATCCGATCAAGGTGAACCGTTCCGAAGTCCGTAGTTGCATATCGGTCAAGCAATTCGAACAGCAAATCCGGCACGGGCCCGTGACGTAAGTTGACGCGGGCAACTGTAATGTGTGGACGATAGACGCGTGTGTCCGGACCCCAACCGGCCGCACGCAGCCTAAACTCAAGATCCGTCTGCAAAATCACCAGCGGGTGTGGATCCTTCACACCCGCCCAGATTACCGCCGGTTTTTTCGTGTCAGGAAATACACCGAGCCCTGCCAGTGCTGTGTCAGTGGCGGTGAATTCCGCTGCAACTTCATTAAGAATTCCGATCAATTCTGAAACCGACTCTTTCGGTGTATCTCCCAGAAACCTCAGTGTCAGATGCAGTGAGGGTGAACCGGAGATTCGAACTGGTGCTCCGATCTGATCCAGTTGATCAATCACCTGCCGGAGTCGTGGGTCCGGATCTATGTTAAACGCAACAAAGGTACGAATATTCATCGAAATCACCCCTGACGTCATAAGCGACGTACCCTCTGTGTCAGACGATGGAGACAGACTTCGATGAGTATCGGCATTCAGGAAAATGCGCGTGGCAGCAGATCTTTCAGTACCACGCATTCCGGGGGACAATCGGAAGTGTTGTCATCCAGCACGATGCACAAGTCCGAATTGAATTCATTCAGAAACTGGCGGCAACTGCCACATGGAGTCGGCGGACCTGTTACGGAAACACAGAGGACAAGTGGACCCGGTGCGCCGGCCGCCACAGCACTGCACATGGCAACACGTTCGGCACAAATCGTCAGACCATAGGATGCGTTCTCCACGTTACATCCCGTAAAGACTCGACCATCCGCCGTTCGCAGAGCTGCTCCGACAGAGTATGAGGAGTAAGGAGCATACGCGTGGCAGCGAACGTCACGTGCCGCTTCGACAAGTCGTTTCCAGTCGTCTGGCAACGGCAGATCGCTCTTCATATTGATTCTCCTGCAATCCGATCAGCAATCAACACCGGAGGACTGGCATGATCTGAGAGTGTGATGCTTCCGCGCAACTCGGGTCGAAAACGGTCTGGATTTCGTGTGAACATGCGCATCAGCGGCTGCCCTGATGTGACCGTGTCACCGACCCGAACCAGCATTTCTATGCCGACCGAATGGTCAATCTGATCCGATAATTTTTGTCTTCCACCACCCATCGCAATGATGGACCAGCCAATAGCCTGCGTGTCAATTGCAGACACGATTCCGGACTGCTCTGAGGTGACCTCAGCAGCAGGTGCAAACGGTCGTCTGGTTCCCAGGTCTCCACTCTGTGCTGCCACCAGCATTTCAAATCGTTCCATCGCCGATCCATCGTCGAGTTTCTGCGCAGTCAGCTGTTTGCCGTCCTGATTGCATCGGCAAACGCCAGCGGTAACCAGTAATTCAGCGGCCAGTTCCAGAATAAGTTCGCGAACGTCGCTGGGACCCCGTCCCTGCAGAACATCCAGTGATTCTTCGACTTCAACCGAGTTACCACACAACACACCCAGTGGTTGACTCATGTCAGTCAGCAGCGCTGTAGTCGCAACATTCATACGCTGACCGGTCTGCACAAGTGACCGAGCCAGATTCAGCGCCTCGTCACGGGTTTTCATGAAAGCACCAGAACCAAACTTGACATCCATCACAAGTGCATCCGGAGATTCGGCCAGTTTTTTGCTCATGATGCTGGCAGTAATGAGCGGGATAGAGGGCACGGTCGCAGTGACATCCCGGAGCGCATAGAACCGATGATCGGCGGGAGCCAGTTCGGCCGACGCTCCTGTGATCACGCATCCGGTCTGCTTCACAATTTTCCGGATTTCGTCCAGCGAAAGATTCGTTCGAAATCCGGCGATTGACTCGAGTTTATCGAGTGTGCCTCCTGTTGGTCCCAGTCCCCGTCCTGACACCATGGGAACCTCAAAGCCGCAGGACGCAAGCAGGGGCACCAGCGGCAGTGACACCTTGTCTCCGATCCCTCCTGTGGAATGCTTGTCAACACGCAGGATCCCGTCATCGGGCCAAAACAGCCGTTCCCCGGACGCCAGCATGGCCTGAGTTAACGCAACCGTCTCCGACGAAGTCATTCCGTTGAGAAAGACGGCCATGGAAAAAGCGGCCATCTGATAGTCCGGAATCTGACCATTTGAATATCCCCGAACGAAGGCGGCGATCACATCATCGCTGAGTTCACAACCGTCTCGTTTCTGAGCAATGATTTGAACAGGCAGCACAATTGCATCCGGAAATTCAGCCAGTGAAGCTGATTCGTACTATAGCAGATTACAATACCGACGGGTGTTTAAAGCAGTTTCGATTGACCATGCATCCCCAATGCTGGAAGCTCTCCGAAGTGAACAGAACCATCGAAAAGTCTCACATTCGCTAACGAATTTAATCAACGGACTACTCGTAAATCAGCGATATTCGTGAGACAATTGACTGCAGTTGCACCAAATTTTTTCGGATCCCAGAAAACAACCACTCAATCGATCCCCGGGGGCGATTGATCGAATGGAATATGTCGCACCCACAATTCGAGTTATACTCGGACACACTGCCGATCATCACTTTAAAAGTGCGCGCAGAATGGTGAGAAGCCACACCAATTGACACGAATGGCACTCGGATAAATTCATCAGCAACATGCTGGCTGTAATGAGCCAACACAAAATTTTTGAACATCTGTTTATTGTTCCGGCGCCGGTGGCTGAGGTTGCTGCATTTCACTACCTCAGCGGTGCTTTTCGACGCCTGGTTCCTCCGGGCCTGTTGGTCCAGGTTCATCAGCAGGAGCCACTCGCAGACAATTCGATTGTTGAGTTCACGATGTGGTTAGGCCCGCTTCCAGTCTTTTGGAAAGCAGTCCACAGTGAAGTCAGCGACACGGGATTTGTGGATACTCAGGTGGCAGGCCCAATGAAATCGTGGATACATCATCACAGGTTTGAACGTCTCTCGAATTCAGAAACGGCTGTCGTGGATCAAATCAACTACGAACACTTTACCGGCTGGCGCGGCATTCGATCACGCTGTTTGTTCACGCGCGGCAGTTTGAAAATTCTGTTTGCCTGGAGAGCTTATGCAACCCGGGTCGGCGTCCGGATGATGCATCAACAACGGTGAGAGGTTTCAGTCGTCACATGTGGGTCGGCGACGATTTTTCTTGCGGTCTGAATTTGCTTTCTTGTCCTGCAGTCGTCGTTCTGTTGATCCTCGTGAACGACGTGTTGGCCGCCGCTGAACGGGTGCTGAAGCGACGTCAAGTATCAATATCTTCAGTCGTTCGAGACAATCTTCCGTATTGCGCAACTGATCTCTGTACTTCTGACTTTGAAGTATGAGATGGCCTTCTTTCGTCAGACGCGCAGCGTGGCGATCGAGAAATCGTTCTCGCACAGTTGCTGGCAGCGACCGGCTTTGACGCACATCCCAGCGCAACACCGCTTTTGTACTGACCTTGTTCACATTCTGCCCCCCGGGACCACTGCTTCGCGTGTAGGAGAACTGCAGTTCGGCACGAGGAATCTGAATAGACTGGTTAACGTACAGCATGATCTATAGACGGGATCGGAACCTGGTTTGAGCGAACAGCGTGCTCTAACAGTGTTAAATTCTTTAGGGAAGCCGTGTACCGTATTCCGGCAAGGCTGAATGCGACCACCCGATTGTGCACCCGTGTTTTGGCAAGTAAACAAACGAGTTTAGTTGATGTCCATCGTCGAACATCCGAAATCCGAGGCATGTGATTCGATGCTGAACGATCTCAAAATGAAACGGGGCAGTCCACCTGACTCGTCGCTCTCGCAGCAGTTCAGAATTCCGCATGCCCCGGTGTTCTTGGCAGTGGAATGACATCACGAATATTGGTCATCCCGGTCACCAGTTGTACAGCGCGCTCCAGCCCGAGCCCAAAGCCACTGTGTGGTACCGTGCCGTAGCGACGCAGGTCGGTGTACCACCAGTAGTCTTCAGGATTCATTCCGCATTCTTCAATACGATCGATCAGAAGGTCCAGACGTTCTTCCCGCTGACTACCACCGATGATTTCTCCCACGCGCGGCACCAGAACGTCCATTGCGCGGACAGTCGCACCATCGTCATTGCATCGCATATAGAATGGTTTGATTTCCCTCGGATAGTCATGCAGGATCACGGGCTGCCTGAAATATTCCTCAGTCAGGAACCGCTCGTGTTCGCTCTGCAGATCGCTGCCCCATTTCACTGGATAATCAAAAGACTTTTTCGCTGACAACAAAAGCTCCACAGCTTCCGTATACGACAGGCGAATGAACGCACTGCTCCGGATGTTTTCGAGCGTCTCCAGAACAGTTTTGTCGATTCGCTGGTTAAAAAACTCCATGTCTTCAGGGCACTGGTCCAGCACATCACCAATGATTGTCCTGATAAAGGTTTCCGCCAGGGCCATGTTGTCGCTGAGATCATAAAACGGCATTTCCGGTTCGACCATCCAGAACTCGGCCAGGTGTCGTGTGGTGTTACTGTTTTCGGCGCGAAATGTGGGGCCAAATGTGTAACAGTCGCCAACTGACGTAGCAAAGATCTCAGCTTCCAGCTGACCACTCACTGTCAGAGCCGCAGGCTTGCCAAAGAAATCCTGGTTCCAGTCAATGTTGGTTTGCAGTTGAGCCAGCCGAGCCAGATCCAAAGTGGTGACCTGAAACATTTCACCCGCGCCTTCGCAGTCACTGGTCGTAATGATCGGAGTATTGATATACAGAAAATCTCGTGACTGGAAAAAATTATGAACTGACGCGCTAACGCAGTTGCGAACGCGGTTGACCGCACCAATAGCATTTGTGCGGGGACGCAAGTGGGCGATCTCTCTCAGGAATTCGAAGCTGTGACCCTTCTTTTGCAGCGGATATGACCCCGGATCGGCTTGGCCGATGATTTTCAGACTCGTTGCGTGAACTTCGATACGCTGACCTTTACCAGGTGATTCACGGACCTCACCATCGATCGCTACACTCGCACCCGTTGTGACTCGCCGGATGGATTCATCATAGTCAGGAACTGTGGCATCCACGACGACCTGAAGATTCCTCAATGAGCTGCCGTCGTTGAGTTCGATGAATGAGAATCCTTTCTTTGAGTCACGCCGAGTACGGACCCAGCCCCTGACCGTGACTGTGGCGTCCGGCAAAGCATCTTTGAGAATCTTGACAATTCGCATATTGGCCATTTTTTCGTTCCACCTTGGCGACAGGAGTCTGACGCGGAGCGGGAATTCCCTGATCGCGCCGGGTTTATACCTGACAACCATCGCAGGTTTAAGACGTGATTGAAATGTTGAGTCGGTGCTGAGGTCATCTGAACTGATTTTTGAAACAACTCTCGCAATTCCGTTGCTGTCTCCTCGTCGAACAGCATGGCCAACCTCTGTCTTCCGGTGAGCTCCTGGCAACGGAAGACGCGTCACGACAGTCCCGATCCCCAAAAGACCCTGTCCTCAAGAGTTCCGGATTCCTGGAGAACAAGTGGTCAGAAGAAGAGGTGAACTTGAATCGGTGACGCGGTTGCCGCAAAATGCTGCAGGATTCGTGAATCCTGTTACTCTAACTCTCTTAATTCTGACCGCAGCCAAATGTCCATTGAACGTGCAGAGCAACTCAAGAAACAGCTGACCGACAAGTGGGTCGTTGTCAATTCAGGAGTTCCGGAACTCCGTCGCTTTGAGGAGCTCACGGGACGCGTCAAGACAGTCAACATGAACTGTCGCGCTCTGGTGGAATTCAACGGGCCGGAAGACATCAGCTGGTACGACATTGACCCAGGCGCACTCACAGTTGTGGATGCACCAAAGCCCAAAGAGAAGCCAGCAGCGACGCCCAAAGAAAAAGCTGCTCCTGCCGCCAGGCCAGCAGCAAAGGCCGCGGCTGGCGGATCCCCACTGGATAAAATCAGAGCTCAGGCGAGTGGAACAAAACCAGCGGGAGGGTCTCCACTGGATGCCATTCGAGCTCAGGCAGCCGGCACAGCGAAGCCGGATGCAGCAAAACCATCCGCCGGTGGTTCACCCCTGGACAAAATCCGCGCCCAGTCCACCGCACCAAAAGCAAGCGTCGAAAACGCGGACATACCCCCCGAACCCAATGTATCTGAGTCGGTTGAAGAGACTCCACCACCCGCACCTCCGGACACACCCTCTGTCGATACGACGGGAATGTCTCCTCTGGATATCATACGCGCTCAGGGTGCATTCAAAGGCAACCAGTAAAGCCGTGCCCGTTTACTGGCCGTACCCATAGAGGATGTCGAAGGTGCCGTTTTCGATCCATGTTTTTCGTGGATTAGCGGCGACGATCGACCTGGCGTCCCCGGGAACTGTCATGTACTGTCTGCACTATGTGATCCATACCATAGGAAAATCACCTGCGGCAGGACGACCATCTCAGAAATAAGGTTGACCGGAAAAGCTCCGGCTTCCAATATTGATTCTGTACCCGCGTGAACAATTGACCTTGCTTCAATATTCCGTCGTCCGGGACACTGCATCCGTTGCCCATGCACCCTTCTTCTACGCATCTCAGGCCTCCGCCATGAATTGCCGAATTGCTTCCGTTGTCTTCACTGTCGTCACTTTCTGTTACACGGGATTGCCGGACTGCTTAGGACAAGGATTGATTTTCAGCCTGCCCGAGGATGGCACTGGAGTCGAATACGCGGGCAGGATAATTCAGGAAACAATGCGTCCTGAACAGAAAGATGGCAGGGAAACTCTCACATGGAACCGTGAATTGTCGGTCAAGTCGGTTGGGCGCGAATATGCTGAGTACAACGGAGAATCCCAGCCGTGCCGATGGATCGAAATTAAAGTTGTGACGGGGACATCAGGAGCCACCGGAATTGACGCTGGCCCGGCCGGATCGCGGATATACAAGATTTTGGTACCCGAAAGCAAAGTCATGGATGTTCCCGTGGATGCAGAATCAATTCCGAACGCCGTGTTGCCGATCGTAAAAGGATTTCGACGAGTTGGCGAAGACCAGGCTGAACAAATCAACAGCCGTGGTCTGGTTGTCTACCCAACATTGTGTCTGCTGGCGAACTATGAGTCGCCGAATGAGGTGTCACGATCGGAACCGGTTGACAGTATTGGCCGTCGGGAAACCTTCGATAGTCGCCATATGAAGGGCAAAACTGTTCGCGAACGTCCGGAGTCCCGCTCAACAAACACTGGTGATTTCTGGGTAAGTCACGAAGTCCCGTTTGGCCTGGCCAGGTGGTCCGTACAGGTCGTTCGCGAGTTAAAGGGGTCCACAGAGGATCGCGCCAATTTCCGTCAGATCAGTTCTGTGAGCTGCGAAATGAAAGTGCGTGAAATTCTGCGGGTGGCCGAATCGGAGTTGGTCACAGAATAATTCTGTAAAAACCGCCTGTACCACTTCGTCCAGACGCAGTCCTGCGGGTTGTAACGTGTCTGTGCATTCTGATTTCCCTGCTGCTGATACCTTGGGCGCGCCCGTCGCCCTTTCATGGCCTAGAGTAAACCAGCCACCTGATCAGTTAAATTGCACCACAGCAGATGGTGATCTTCACAAACACCAGACTGAAACGATTGCTGATCTGATTCCCATTGCACCGATTCAGGAGCAATCCGGGCTGTGATTTCGGCTTATCATCAACGGAATCTTTGCGAGAAGTGACTTGTGAACTCGGTGTCTGAAACAACTTTGGCAACGACTCCGTTCTGCAGGACTGTGTCTGCAGTCCCAACCGATTCGTCTGCAATCATCACTCATCTGCTGCTTCTGTCTGAACAGGCTCTGCTGGAACACGAAGCATGCTCTGAACCGCCAATCATTCCTCGCAATGCCCTGCTGATGCTGCTGCGCACAATGAAGCTTCGTTGCCCTTCGGTCGTCGCCCACGGCCAGCGGATCGCAACAATCAGCAGCGGCCTCGCTCAACTGCTTGGCTGGAACAATTCGGAACGTCGCATTCTTGAAATTGCCGGTCTGCTTCACGATCTCGGAAAGGTGGGCGTACCGGAGCATATTGTCCAAAAACCCGGGAAGCTGAGTTCTGAAGAGTACGACTTCGTGAGTCAATATCATCAGGCCGCTGTTTGCCTGCTGCAGGCTTTAAAGGCCAACAGCAGCCTGGTGACGATGCTGACTCTGATGCCGTGCAATTTTGACGCCGCCGGCGTGGAGAAAAATGACGGCGGTGTGACAGTGGAACTGCCGCTGGGATCCCGAATACTGGCGGTGGCGGACGCATACGACTCGCTCAGTAGTCCCAAAGCGTATCGTCGAAGGATGACCCACGAAGAAGTCATGAAGGTTCTTCACGATCATTCCGGTACACGCTATGACGGCAATGTCGTTTCCGCGATGGAACGCTGGCACGAACTGGAAGCCCACGTTCTGTTTGACCAGATGGAGCCGTTTGGCCAGCAGGATTCACCACAGCTTTCTCCGGAGCAGCACGACGAGGTCGTCGTATTGACTCAGATTCTGCAGATGCTTTACCAGTTTCAGATTCTGTATGATGGTTATTTCATCACCAACGCCGGCGGTGACTACTGTGTCTGGTCAGATGGCATGCCGGGGCTGACCGGTCGACCAATAGAAGCGATTCTCGGACGCCCGTGGCAGTCATCCGACGTCCAATTATCTCCGACTAGCCGGACAGACGAAAACGATTCTCAGGATGAAACCATTCCACAGGTCCTGCGGAACAGGACAGCTCAATTCGCCAGCCGCGTGTGTACCGTCAGTGATTCGCAGCAGTTGAATGTAGATGTCCACACCATGCCTGTATCAAATCATCAACAGCAGATCACCGGTGCAGCTCAGTTGTTTCGCTGCAAGGGCGGCGTACGTCGGAAAACACGTGAATACGCAGAACTAAAACTGGCGGCAACACGTGACGCACTCACGGGAGTAGCAAATCGTGGTCAGCTGGAAACGCAACTTCGGCATATGATAGATGATTACCACAACCACGAGGGCGGCCGCCATCTGAGCGTTGTGTTTCTGGATGTCGATCGCTTCAAAAGCATCAACGACACATTTGGCCACAAAGCAGGTGACCAGGTTTTGGTGGATTTGACCCGATTGCTGCAGAACGAGACGTATTCCGGAGAGATCATCGCTCGATACGGTGGTGAAGAATTCGTCGTCGTGTGTCCAGATACGGATTTGCAGTCTGCAGTCCGACGAGCAGAACGACTACGCCTTGCGGTAAAACATATTTCCGCAGGCGGTATCTCAGGACTCACTGTCACGTCGTCGTTTGGCGTTGCGACGGCACGTTTGGGAGATTCTGCACAGACGCTTCTGGAACGTGCAGACATGAGTCTGTTTCGAGCGAAAGAAGGTGGACGAAACAGAACATGCTCGGAAGGTGAGGAAGAAGATCCGGAGCTGACAACCTGTGAACTCGCATCTTCGGATGACAGCAACTCTAAAGTCAGACTGATTGACGGTGCACTGCATTACAGCGACACCATTGATGTGTCGACATCGCTGGAAATCACTGCAATCAAGCTTGACGCGTACCTGAACGCAACAGGCATCGATGTCAGGTCGCAGGATCAGGGCATGCTCAAGCTCCAGGCAGGACGCTACGGGTTCTCTCGACGCTGGGGACCTACTCCCGATCGTCAGCCGGTGGAAATCGAGGTTCAATTCGAGACGCAGAGGCAAACGGACCCATCGTCAGGCAGGCAGAAAACTGTACACTTTGTTTCAGTCACGATGCAGCCTGTCGGCCGGCTGCCTGACGCAGGCATTTTCAAAACCCGCTGCAGCCAACTGATTCAGGAGATGCGAGCGTATCTTCTGAGTTCCTGACGGTTTACTCCACTCGACCGGAATGCCGCGATAAACAGCAGGCAAGTCACCCACTGCTGTGATTTTTTTAACGAGAGTGATCAGTTGACAGCAACAGCATTGTCTTCCGGCACATCTTCCGACTGTTCGTCGGCAGCATGATCCGCCATGTGATCCACAAACCCTTTTAGGTGGATAGCACGTGTATGGTGCTGTAGTTTTTTGAGCGCCTTGCTTTCGATTTGACGAATTCGCTCACGCGTTACCTTAAAGATACGACCGGTTTCTTCGAGCGTGTAACTGTACCCATCGCCCAGACCATATCGCAGTTTTATAATTTCACGCTCCCGGTACGTGAGACTCTTGAGCACATGATCGATCTTGTCGCGAAGCATCTGTTTCGCGGCAGATTCGGCCGGGCTTTGTTCGTGCGAGTCTTCCAGAAACTCACCGAAGCTGCTGTCCTCACTTTCACCTACCGGAGTATCCAGACTGATAGGATGCTTCCACGTCTTCATAATGCGTTCAGTTTCCTCGATGCTCATTCCAACCGCTTCGGCCAGCTCTTCGTTGCTGGGTTCACGGCCGGTTGCCTGTCGAATTTCTTCCGCCTTCGACTTAAGCATCGAGATATTCTGAAACATATGAACTGGAATACGGATCGTTCGAGCATGGTCAGCAACAGCTCGAGTAATCGCCTGACGAATCCACCACGTGGCATACGTCGAAAACTTGTAACCTCGACGATACTCGTATTTCTCAACGCCACGCATCAGACCCGCATTACCTTCCTGGATCAGGTCCAGGAAACTCAGTCCACGATTGCGATATTTTTTGGCAATTGACACCACAAGACGCAGGTTACCACCTGACAGCTTTTGCTTTGCATCAGTCCAGGCATCCATGCGACTACGGATTTCCTGACATCGAGCCAGATACTGACTCGGGGTTTCAAGAACCATTCGAACGTATTCTTCCAGCTCTCGCTCCAGAGAAAGACGCTCGGATTCAGCTGTTCGTAATCCACTCAGGCAGGCAATTTCATCCTGCAGTTGCTCGATGCGGTGACCGATCTGCAGCATTCGTTTCATGACAGGCTGCATACGATGCGTTCTGACACTGAGCTCCTCACAGAGCGTACACATCTTCACCCGTCGATCGCGGATCCTGTTGTAAAGTGTTGTCTTTGTCGGGTCGTCGTCGGACAGATCCTGCCAAGTCAGAAAATCTGATTCGTTGTCGGCCATCAGAACCCTCAACGTATTCAGATTCGTATCCATACGACCTTCAATCTGCTCCTTGCGAACATCTTCAGTTTCAGATGTTCGAAGAGTCCGCTCGAAAGGCAATTCGCCTCGCTGAACTTTTTCAATCGTATCGACGGCGATTCGCAGTGCGAAATCTGATTCAACAACATGCCGCCGCATTCGCTTGCGAGTGATTTCAATCTGCTTGGCAAGGAAAATTTCACGATCGCGGCTGAGCAGTGGAATATTGCCCATCTGGCTCAAATACATTCGAATCGGATCGCGAGAAGAAAGTGCAGAGGTCTCAGCTCCCAGCAGTGCTCGAGCGGCCTTTTCGGCCTGCTCTTCCTTTATGGCTTCCTCGATCGGTTCCGGCTCCAGCGGAATATCCGGATCTTCGATGAAATCCAGACGTTCAACATCCATCGCTTTGATCAGATCATCGACCATAGCCGGATCGCCACCTTCGTCAGGCAACCAGGCATGTGCCTGCTGAATCGTCACGAAGCCTCGTTCCCTGGCCGACTGAATGATCGCCTTCATTCCTGTATCCAGACGATGCACGCGAATCCCCTTTGTTTTGATGCTCATGTGTGGTGTCAGGAGGGACCGACAGGCGGTATAGCAGCTAAACCGTCGTCGGACTGAGTCCCGTTCGATCTGTAGAATCGTCCGGAACCACCTGAATGAGGCCGTCGCCCTGTCAAATACGAGTGTCCGTGCCTCCGTGTGAGACACACGTCCATGAATACCTGTTTACTGGTTGGTTGATTCGTGTGTCGTTGAACACAGGCGAATCTTCAGCATACCGGTGTTTGGAAAAAATCAATCGACTGGATACCGAATTTCGATTATCAGTCGCGAGTCCTTCAATGTACACCACGGATGCCAACGTCGTTGCCATCCGTGGGACTCTTCGACGGACAGACGTCGCAAAAAAAAAATCAGGCCGGACCGGCACGTCCGTCAAACGCACGGTGAGGCTGAGCAGGAAACAAAGAACCTGTAACTTGGCCCTGATACGACGGCAGGACAGCACGACCGAATTGAACGCAGAGTGGCCGGGACACCAGCGTCATCCCGCCACGTAACCGGACAATACGCTGGTCAATTGAATGCATGTGCCCCATCACAGCGGTTCCCCGACTCCTTCAGGATTCCAGTCTTTGGGTCATTCTGAGGCTGGCAGCGGCCAATCAACCTGCGCTGGTCGCCTCGATTCATTCGTTTGGGAGACCTACCACAGGACGCTCGTGCCGTGGCACGAGCGAATGAGCTGCGTCTGGTGGTCTCCTGCCCACACTTCTACAAGCCCGATTATTCGCGTGAAGTCTCTCATTCGTCAACCGGTTGGCGGCTTCAAATCAATCGGATTTTCCGATTGATACCGTGAAAACGTGCCTGAAACAGACACGTTTTACTTAATCTAGCAGATCTCGTGCCATATATGGTTGAACTTCGATCTGGAGCGTACGGTCTGAGGCGGGAACGTTCAGGCTCGGCAGAAAACGTGTAGATTGCTTTGTCAAACAAACAAAACGAGTGTTACGAGATGACAAAATGAATCACGCAATGGATTTGGCCAAATATCTCCTGTTTTGAGAAATTGAAAATCAACCATGGCCGGAAAAAAATCAAAAAAAAAGGCTTCAATCGAAAATCCCAATTCCAGAACGGTGTGTCAGAATCGTAAGGCAAGACACGAATACGACGTGCTGGATCAACTCGATTGCGGAATTCAGTTATACGGCAGCGAAGTCAAGAGCATCCGTAACAACAAGGTGTCAATCGATGAGGCATACGGCCGAGTTGAGGGCAAAGAAATTTGGCTGGTCAATTGCGATATCGCCGAATATCCCCAAGCAACAATCGTGAATCACGATCGACGTCGCAAACGCAAACTCCTCCTTCACCGACGTGAAATTCACAGGTTCGCAGAGTCCGGCGAACAACAGGGATTGACGCTTGTCCCACTGGCTGTCCTGATTCAACGAGGATTTGTGAAAGTCCGACTCGGGCTGTGTCGAGGGCGAAAGTTACATGACAAGCGGGATCGTCTCAGGAAACAGGCCGATCGTCTCGAAATGGACGCTGCCATTCGAAAGCGACGCTAGTTGACCTGTTTTCCCGACTCAGCATCCAAATGGCATCTGATTTGCTGCACAGAGACTGCGCTGCGGACTTACCGCAGTCTCAATTCAGAGGCTTCGGATCCGTCGACCAAAAAGCTGACCTCTGCCATCCGGTAGAGAGAAGTGAAACTATTCTTCGCCGTATTCCGGCCCTCCTCCCTGCACTATTTACAACGTTCCGCCTGGCAGATCTTACAATCCTTCTGCTCAACCATTGCTGGTCACTGCTGTTAATTCGTCTGAATCGGATATGCCATACTGCGCCAATTGGGTCCGCTCCGTAAGGCAAACCTCCGACCAGCAACTCCCAATTCAACTCTCCCATCAGAATACTCTGGCAAGGAAGCCACGATGACACTGATCGCGCTGATGATGCTGGCCGCTGACCCGCTGGCCACCCCCCTGCCGGAAGTCGTGCTGCTCGATTTCACGGCCAGTTACTGTGGTCCATGTCAGGAGATGGTTCCTGCAATCCAGGAAATGCAGAAGCTGAACTATCCGATTCGCAAAGTCGATATCACCAAACATCCGGAGATCAGTCGCCAGTTTCAGGTTGAAAAGATTCCAACATTCATCCTGCTGGTGAACGGCACAGAGAAAAAACGGATTGTTGGTAAGTGCAGCACGGATGAATTGCGGCAGATGATGATTGAGGAGCGGGATGCACTGCGTGCGCGTCGTCAACCCGAAGATGCAACAACTCCTCCGCAGCACGAACCCCGTGCGGTTGCTCAGAAACACTACCCTGGCAGTTTACGCGGAATTTTTGCCAAGATTCTCGAAGGATTCGGTGGCCACCGGCGGAATACTGGTTTTCTCCATCCCACGTTTCGTGCTCAGAGTCCGGAGCCATTGCCAGCTGAGACCGCCGGTGAAGGTCCACTGGCTGCAACAGTGCGCATCCGTGTCTCAAAACAGGACAATGAGGAAGACATCGGTACCGGTTCGATCGTTCACAGCACGTCAGACACATCCACAATTCTGACGTGTGCTCACTTGTTTCATGATCTCGGTCGGGGAACCATCGATGTCGAATTCTTCCGCGATGGCCGAACCTTAAAATACCCGGCGAAAATTGCAGCTCGGGATGACGATCTGGAGTTGGCAATCCTGCAGATTCGAAACAACTCAGTCCTGCCGAGTGTGGAACTGGCTCCGGCTGCGGTTGCGGTCCGACCGGGAGACAACGTATTCAGTATCGGCTGTGACAACGGGCAGATGCCGACACATATGCCGATCAAAGTGGTGGATAAGGACCGATACGATATTCCGTCTCATATTGTCTGTACAATCGACCCTGCCGTCGGTCGCTCCGGAGGTGGCCTGTTCAATTCCAGTGGCCAACTGATCGGCGTGTGCAGTTGTGCGGATCGAGATCATCAGGAAGGCCTTTACATGGGCCGCAAACCGACTCGCGGGATGTTTGAGAAAGCAGGACTGAGTGATTTGCTGACTGTGCGGCGTGATTCCATTCTTGGACCTGAGTTTTCGTCAGAGTCCGATTTTTCCGAAGACGAGTTGATTTCAGCGATTTTCGATAGTGATGCCGACGGCAATGTCATCTCCGATGAGACCGAGTCTGCAGAATCACCGGCAGATACCGGGAAAACGCACTTTCAGCCGGCAAAGTTCATGGATGATGGCGATCGCTCAGGACTCACCAGAGACGGTCAGGCACCCAGCAGAACTTTGCCGCTGGAAATTACCGTAATCGTCGACACCAAAGATGATTCACGCCCAAAGGAAGTGGTAGTGATCAGACGTCCAAGTCCCTGGCTGCTCAAACTCCTCACGGGTGACGCGCCCAAGACGTCGGAACTCGCCGCCGCACGAAAAATGGAATACTCAGCTACAAGTACTCAACCAGTGCAACCACCAGAGAGTTCGCGTCGTTCAGCAACAGGGTATCGCCACAAACCCCATGGATCGGCAGATAAGAAATATTCGGCTTCGAATAGGACATCCGATTCACATTCCCGAACACGAACGGCTATGTTCCGTTAGAGTGAATGTTGCATTGGTATTGCCGCATGGAATTCGTTTTGACAGAGCTGTTTCTGCCTCCCGCGAGATCAATCGCGAACTGAATTCTCCTGGTTGCCACAGAGATCTGACATGTCGGACATTCTGCCGAATGGGCCGCAGGATCTGATGCCTTGCCACACGGCATCGGAATCAACGAACCAGACCATTGGTCCGGAAAAGGACCAGAATGAAACGGTTCCCGGTTTGCGACCGTGGTTGATCTGCCTTTCGGTTTTACCCTTTCTTGCAATCCCGGTCGCTCATCTCCTGTCAGACACCGGGACAGCTACCGGCCTGTTCCACTATGAATTGCCATATTACGTTGCAAATGGACGGGCAGCTCTGGAACGAGGCAATGGCGTTTTTTACCCCAACCCGTTTGACCCGTCCGCGGACGCTCCTGCAATCTATGTGCACTGGCTTCCTGAAATGCTGGGAATCGCGACATCTGAAATCGGAGCAGATCCCGGTGAGTTGATCGTGTGGCTGACGTTTGCGATGGCACTTGTTTTTGCCGCGGTGACACAACGACTGGCTGCCGCGTGTCTCCCTGTTGAAAGCGCCAACTCCTGCGTTGCGTTTCTTGCAATCATGTGGGGAGGTGGTGTGCTGGTAACAGGGAATGCAGTGACAAGCTTACTTGTCGGCGACCTGAACATAGACCTGCTTGCGCTGGATCCTGGTAACGGAATGTGGTTCCTGAACTGGGGTCGCAATGCGCTTTTTCCAACAGAAGCACTCTATCACTCACTGACGGCATGTTGCTGGATCACGGAAATCCGGCGGCGACGAGCGGCAGCGAACATTTTCCTGCTTCTTTTGGCGACGACTCATCCGTGGTCCGGCCTGGAATTGCTGCTAACGATCAACCTGTGGCGAACTATAGATATTTTGAGGACTCGCCAGCGAACCGCTGTAATACAGCTGTGTGTTTCACTCACGGTGCTGACGGCGTTCCTGGTGTACTACAGAATTCTGCTGCCCTCGTTCGAGCAGCACGCGGCGCTGCAACGTGTTTGGGAACTGGATTGGAGTCTCCAATGGTCATCGGCCCTTCCAGCATGGGGGCTCGTGGCACTGGCAACCGTCTACCGCTTGTGGACAAATCCCTCAGCCATTCGAACAACGACCGTGCAGTTTCTGTTATGTGTTTTACTGGTGTCCGTCGGGCTGTCCCTGCATGACCGTCTGATGAAACCAGTCCAGCCTCTGCATTTCACACGAGGATATGTCTGGATGCCGTTATGTTTACTGGGCATACCGGCGCTGACTGCAGTCGTCCGCCGATGGTGGACACGGTCTGTGTGGTCGCGAATTGCTGTCTGCTCTCTCGGACTGATTTTTGTATCTGACAATCTGGTCTTCGGAACGATTCAATCGTGGCGACAGTATCAGCGGGAAGACGGATTTCATCTGAACGTGCATGATCGGGCATTACTGATCGAGCTGCACGAGAAGCATGCAGAAGCTGTCGTACTGACAGAATCAGAGACACTTAACTATTTGCTGCCAACCTATGCAAATCTCCGACCGTGGCTGGGACACAAGTTTAATACACCTGAATACCCGATGCGACGTGCCGTCATGCAGCGATGCTTTGCCGGGGCTTCTGTCTCTGTATCGGACATCCCGTCTGATGTGACCTTGTTATGCGTTCGGCCAACACGCGATTGCCACCCGCTGACTGAAAGCGCACTCTGGCTGGACTGTGGAGCCCGGAACGGCGAATGGTCGATCTGGCTGAAAGTCGGTGCGAAGTGATGCGAATGACGTGTATGCACATGCCGAAAAGCCGCAGGAACACCCGGGGCATGATCACTGTTTTCCAGGAGAGTACGACGGTTGTGAAGAACTCCAAGCAGGTAACAATGTCGATTCAGACCCCGACCAGCTGATTCAGCTCAATGTGGTTGTCACGAACCATGAAATCGGCCGTGACTTGGGTTTCGCTTTTGTCCTACACTTGATCAGTTCCCGTAGTTTCGACTTTTGATGGACGTCTCGATGCTGTGGATGAACTGCCAGTCACTCAATTTGCCCGGAGTCGCAGGGATGCTGCCGTCGTGTCGAATTCGTTGTTATTTTCTGCTTATTCTGGTCTGCACCGGAACTGAATCCGGCTGGGCACAGAAATACACCGCAGAACAGATACTGAAACCGTATCGCCCGCTGCAGAAGAATGTCGAATATGAAACACCGCCGCCTGCAGAGTTTACCAGGTGCCGAGTCGAGGTTGAGCACGAAGACGGCAATGCAGGGTTTGTTGTCTATGGTCCCGCAGGACAGGTCCTCCGTCGATTCACGGACACAAATGGGGATCAGAACCCGGACGTCTTTCGATATTATCAACACGGTCTTGAGGTCTACCGGGACATCGACAGCAACTTCAACAGAAAGCCGGACCAGTATCGATGGATGAACCTGGGTGGTACGCGCTGGGGACTGGACGTCAATGAAGATGGAAAAATCGACGAGTGGAAGATGATTTCCGCTCCCGAGGCTGCTCAGGTAGCGATCGAAGCAATGACGCGCAACGATGTGCACGTCCTTGGAACGGTACTCATCAATGCATCGGACATGCATCAGCTGAACGTGGCCCCGACTCTGACGGAAGAAATGCTCAAATCGGTAGCCAGACCGGCAGCGCGGCTAAAACAGCAACTGGCTGCTTCCCGCACCATCAACAAAAACACGAAATGGGTGCGTTTTGATCCGCCTGTCCCCGCGTTGATTCCGGCAGATGGCAGACGATTCAATCAGGACCTTATGGTCTACGAAAACGCGATGGCGTTCGTTCGAAATCAATCCAGTTCCGAAATCGATGATCTGGTTTTGATTGGAGAGATGGTGCGAGTGGGGGATGTCTGGAAGCTGACACAACTGCCGAGACCTCTCGATGAAAAGAATTCTCAGATTGCAATTGGTGGCATACTCATGCAGCCAGCCAACGCTTTATCGATGGTCACAGCTGCAGATTCCGTCCCTGAGGAGATGCAGGTGCTTCTCAAAAAGCTGGAAGTGATCGACACTTCCATGCCCGGTGAGAATGCAACGGCCGCAGACCTGATTGAATACAACCAAAAACGAGCCGACATCATTGAACAGATCGTTCCACTGGTGAAGGGTGAAAAGCTGCGTAACGACTGGATTCGTCAATATGCAGATGGTCTTGCCGCAGCTGTTCAGACAGGAGGTTACCCGGATGGACTCAAACGCCTTTCTCAACTGCAAGAGCAGTTGAGAAAGGATCCGCAAATGCAGGGATACGTCTGGTACCGACGTTTACTCGCAGAATATGCCGTTCGACTGCAGAACAGTGAGGAAGAAGACCAGCGTGCGGCAACTCAGGAATGGTGGTTGAGTGAGCTGGAGAAATATGCGAAGAAATGGCCAAAGTCTGATGACGCTGCGGACGCTGTCATTCAGTTGGCGATCAGCCTGGAAATCATGGGACGTCTGGATGACGCACGGGGGTGGTATCAACGTCTGGCAGCTAATCACCCTCGTACGAATGGTGGAATTCGGGCTCGAGGTGCATTGCGCCGTCTGGATCTCACAGGCAAAAAACTTGAACTCAATGGCCCGTCACTTACCGGACAGAATATTGCAGCGTCTCAATTTCAGGGTCGTGTTCTGCTGGTGGTCTTTTGGGCCACCTGGGCGACGCCGTACGCCAAAGACCTGCCGGCACTTGAAGCCGTCTATACAAAGCATCGTAAAGCCGGGTTTGAAGTCCTGGGTGTGAATCTCGACCCGAATGCCGCAGCCCTCAAACCCTTTATTGATAAGTACGGTGGGCACTGGCATCATATCCGTGATGCAGGCGGAATGGATGGGAAACTGGCCAGAGACTTTGGCATTGTTTCCATGCCCACCATGTTTCTTGTTGACCGTCAAGGCATCGTTGCTGGCGGGATTACGACCGAGAATCTGGATCAAGCCGTACAAAACCTGCTTCAGGGCAAGACACTGGGTGATGCGTCACAAACTCCTGGAGCGGCCGCTGTTCCCCGAGCAAAGAACTAACTCTACACATCAACGAGATTACAGTACTGCCGCAGAGACGCGGTGCAGCAAAGGCAGCACGACGCCCTCACTACACTCCCACAATCGACGACCGACCACTGGCCAGGTTCAGCATGAAATCCTGGGTACGTTCGGCAAGTTGGTTTCCATCGGGAGCCAGGCCGGAAAGAATCATGGCGTTTGCATGCAGCTGTCGACCGCAGTTACGAATGAATTCTGCATTATCATCATTGGTGACAATCTCACAAAGTCGGGCCACAAGTGGTGCATCAGGATTGACTTCAAGGATCATCTTCGAAAGTTCAAAGTCCGGTGTATTGCTCTGCAGAACTTTCTGCATCGTCGTACTCATGGATCCCTGAGCATTCACGAGACAACAGGCGCTTTCGGTCAGCCGCTCTGATCGACGAATCTCTTCAACGCTGTCGCCGAGTGCATCTTTGAACAATTTGATCACCTGATTAAAGCCTGTTCGAGTTTCCTTGTTGTCTTCGTTTTTCTCGTCACCATCCTGGTTATTCTCGCTGTCGACAGCTTCGGCTTTCGGCAGCTCAAGTTCCGCCGAATCAACCGAAGTCACATCACGCCCGTCAAAACTTCCAAGCGTCGTCAGCAGATATTCATCCGCGGGATCCGTCAACAGGAGAACTTCCAGATTCCGTTCCCGGAAAATTTCAAGGTTGGGGTCCCGCAGTGCAGTGGCAGCGTCGGTCGCGGTAACGAAGTAAATTTGTTTTTGATGTTCACTGGCTCGTGCGCAATATCCGGCAAGCGACACAAGGCCGTCTTCGGCTGTCGTGTCAGTCGACTGAAACCTCAGAAGGTTTCCCAATCTTTCACGATTTTCGAAGTCTTCGCCAATACCTTCACGAAGAACGGATCCAAATTCACGATAGAACTCTGCATACTTCGCCGAATCGTCGTCCGCCAGACTGCCGAGGTGGTCAAGCACTTTTTTAGTGATCACGCGACGCATCTTCGCAAACACGGTGTTGTCCTGCAGGGCTTCGCGTGACACATTCAGCGGCAGATCGGCTGAGTCCACGATTCCACTCAAAAAACGAAGGTAGTCCGGCAACAGATCACGGTTGTCGTTTTGGACCAGGATTCGCTTGGCGCACAAATGCAACCCGTGTTCGGAGCGGCCGAAACCCATGCGTTCAAGGTTCGTTTCCGGACAGTAAAGAATGCTGTAAAACTGAAACGGTGAGTCCGCTGACAGGTGCAAATGCCATTTGGCAGACTGACCCGGGTGCGTCAGATATTCGAAGAACCCGCTGTAATCTTCGTCACTCAGGGAATTCTTTGGTTCAACCCATATCGGCGGCTGATCGTTAACGTGTTCATCACCAAGGTAGACTGGATGCGGTACAAACGTCGAGTATTTGCGAAGAATGTACTTGAGTCGGGCCGGCTCTGTGAATTCGTCCATGCCTTCCTTAAGGTGCAGCCGGATTTCTGTTCCCTGTTCGATCTCTTCTTCAACGGCTTCGATTGTGAATGACCCATCCCCCAGTGATTCCCAGACCCAGCCTGAATCATCGTGTACGCTGCGTGTGCGAAGCTCAACTCGCTCTGCAAGCATGAATGACGAATAAAATCCAACTCCAAACTGTCCGATCAACGACACGTCTGTTGATTCATCAGACGACTCGCCGAGTTGCTGCAGATATTCCAGTGAACCACTATGAGCAATCGTACCCAGGTTTCGGACGAGATCTTCATGCGTCATTCCGATTCCGCTGTCACGGATCGTCAGAATCCGAGCCTCCTTGTCCGGAGTCATTGTAATCCGCAGGTCGTCGGCACTAATGCCGGAATCCGTGAGCGATGCATGTCGTCGCCTGTCAATTGCGTCGGACGCATTCGACACAAGTTCACGAATCGTAATCTCGCGGTTTTGATAAAGCGATTTTGAAAGCAGATGCAGCAAACGACTGATCTCAGCTTGAAACGTGAATTTTTCCTTAGTGACATCTGCAGTCATATCTCTAACTCTTCTTTAATTTGGGACTGATCTATGTAATGAACCGGCCGTCACCGAACACAGGCAACGCGCCATATTAAGGCATTATCACACGGCATGACTTGTCGCGGATTCTTCAGACGTCTCCACTCGTGACTTGATCAGATTCCAGATTTTCATCGTGGACACTGGCCAGCATTCCTGCAACTGCCAGCCAGTCGGTACGGACAATTCAAACAACCGGGGAGTTCGTATCAAAAGCACCGCGTCCTCCGACGTGACAGCAGGACGTGCCAGACGTGTCAAAGACTTACTCAACACGCGACCTGGCTCCATTGCCGGACAGTCCGCATACGGTGGATCAAAAAAAACGAGCGTATAAGGCAGCATTCCATCGCTCCCACGCGGCACAAAAGATGTATATCGAACATCTGTTTTCCAGCACACTGTTGGAAATTCACTCGCAAGAAGTCGGACGTTTTCTTTGAGACTCCGGTGCACAATCGGTGTGGCCTCGAAAAATACACATGACGTTGCTCCACGACTGATGGATTCCAGCCCCATTGTGCCAATGCCGGAATAGATATCAGCCACTCGCGCTTCTGGTACGATATCGACAATGCGATCGAACACCACCTGCCGAACTCGATCTGTATACGGTCGAGTCACGATACCCTTTGGTGTCATCAGCTGACGCCGGCGTAATTGTCCTCCGATGATCCTCACGCCCATATCTCGGTGCAATCTGTTATGTTACGCGTTGGGCGAAGCCTGAAAGGTGGCCAGCCAAAATGGTACAAATTTAGAGTATCTCCTGTCCCACAAAACGTTGTCTGATCCGTTCGATAGAGTCTGATCACAAGGGTTGTGATTCAATTTTGACCCGTAAGAAAACAGGGTTTTTGTGAGAATTGCTGTTTCCAGGCCGTTGACAGTCGATACAAATCCCAATTAACTTCGCTGACATGAGCTCAGGACTTACCGGTCATGTTCGATTCGGTGGAATGAGACATCTGGGTGTTCGTTCCGGGACAATCACCAATTAAAGGAGTCTGGTCACGATGGCAAAGGACAAACCACGTTCCAAGTCCGATATCCTCAATGAACTAGCGGACATGACTGAACTGAGCCGTAAAGAGGTTTCGGCTGTCCTTGATTCTCTTGAAGAACTGATCGAAAAGGACCTTACCAAAGGTTGCGGAACCTTCAATCTTCCTGGAATGCTGAAGATTTATGTCCACAATAAACCGGCAACCAAGGAGAGACCGGGACGAAACCCCGCAACGGGCGAAGAAATCATGATCTCTGCAAAGCCCGCGTCCAAGGTTGTAAAAGTACGAGCGCTCAAGAAGCTCAAAGAGATGATTTAGTACAAACCATCACTCAATCGAGAGTTTTGGCGTGCTGCTCATCGAGTGGCTTCTCTGTTTCTCCGATTAAGATAGTCCAATTAATTACTGACGGACGTTTTTAGATTATTCGTCACTGCCTGACTAAAGCCCCCATGTCTCTTATTTTATCTGATGTGGAGACGGCAGAGCTTTCAGGTAGTTGACGGGCAGGCTGAGTGTGCGTAGAATTTCGCCGATGCAGTGATGCACAACCGCTCTTTCAGCAGGGTTTCTGTTGGTCGATTCGGTTTGAGCAGAGGTTCTCCCATGTTAGTCTTGTCACGTAAAAAAAACGAAAGCATCGTGATCAATGATGACATCGTTGTCACGATTGTAGAGGTACGTGGTGACAAAGTGCGCCTTGGGATTGAAGCCCCGAGGGATGTTCCCGTTCATCGGCGGGAGGTCCTCGACGCAATTGTGCGAGAGCAGGAATTAGCTGACGCGGGCAAAGCGAACGAATCTCAGGCGGAATAACAGGAATTCGCGAAGAACTTAGTTGTTGCACGTAGTCGACTTAAGTGAAGCCCAGCGCCCAACCGACATCTGAATTGCCGATAAACAGGGCCCCATCGTCTAGTCAGGCCTAGGACACTGGGTTTTCATCCCAGCAACGGGGGTTCAAATCCCCCTGGGGTCATCTCTATACCTCAACCTGTGAAGAATCAGGATGGGGTTTTTTTGTGCGCTACGTGAATCATCGAAACTCTAATCACGCTCGGAACAGAGCAGAGTCATGTTCTGTGGCGACAGGAGTTCGAAACACGCCTGCAAAGATCACTGCCACATTGCTCAGTCCCGGATTCGGTGTCCGCGTCTTTGTATGTGGCATACGATCACGTGAGCTTCCATCGAAAAATGTTAAACTCGGTGGTCATGTGAATTTCCTTGCGCTGGCCTTCAGAGGAAGTTCCGGAGGCACTCCGTGGTATCACAGTCTCTTCCCAATCAATATCTCGCTGATCCTGATGTTCAGCTGATGCTGCGCGTGGCGACCAATGATCACAAAGCATTCGAACAGCTGGTCGAGCGATACCAGGATCGATTGATTGGATTCTTCTATCATCTTCTCGGTGATCGTACGGTCTCAGAAGATCTCGCACAGGATGCTTTTTTAAGAGTCTATCGCGCACGAGAACGCTACAAAGCATCGGCAAGGTTTTCGACCTGGTTGTTTCGGATCGCCCACAATCTGGCAAGTAATCAGATTCGTGGTTTGGCAAAACGCCGGCGCGAAGTTTCCCTGGCAGCAGGAAGTTCGGGATCACACGAAGTAAAGCTGGAAGACCGTGTACTGGCTGAGCGATCTGCCCTGATGCCGACACGGATGCTGGTTTCCAGGGAGCTTCAGTCACAGGTACGAGATGCCCTGGATGGCCTTGCTGAACGTCAGAAAATGGCCGTGCTCCTGCATAAATTCGAAGGCATGAGCTACGAAGACATCGGCAGTATAATGAGTATGAATGCAGTTGCGGTAAAATCTCTCCTGGCACGTGCTCGAGAAAAACTCAAGACTGCTCTGGAGAAACACACCTGACAGACTGGCTGCGACCATGTATCTTTGCGCCATGCTGAATGTGACAATCGAGCAGAGAAGGTCACCCTGCTTTTAAGACCACCTCAACGGGTTTTTCGTTGTCGTCGGATTTGAAAACGGATTAAGAATGTCAAAGGCGGACGAAAAGGACAGAAGGGTCTGGGTCGGGTTCGACCTTGGTGGCACCAAAATGCTGGCGGTTGTTTACGACGACAACTTCAATGTGCTGGGTAAAAAACGCCGCAAAACGCGAGAAAAGGGAAACAGTACCGTACCGATCGGTCGAATCGCCGAGACGATCCATATGGCCCTGAATGATGCGAATGTCGAATCAGAGTCTGTTGGGGCGATAGGCGCTGGCTGCCCTGGGCCGGTTGATATGGATCGTGGTGTGATTTGGGAAGCCCCCAATCTCGGTTGGAAAAACCTGCAGCTACAGGAGGAACTGGCTGAGGAATTTCACTGTCCCGTCGCAATTTGTAACGATGTTGATGCCGGAGTCTTCGGTGAATACAGTCATGGAGTCGCTCAAAGCAAACGTTGTGTTTTAGGTGTGTTTCCGGGAACCGGGGTTGGCGGTGGTTGTGTTTATGAAGGTCGAATATTCCGCGGAGCAACCACATCCTGCATGGAAGTCGGCTTCATTCAGATGGCAACGGAGGGACCGGCGGCAGGACTGGGACCGGTGGGAACACTGGAAGCTCTTGGAAGTCGGTTAGCAATAGCAGGTGAAGCTGCACGAGCCACCTATCGAGGGAAGGCCCCGGCGCTTGCCCGGGAAACAGGCAGTGATCTGGCACAGATTCGGAGTGGAACGCTTGCACGTGCAATTGAGGCAGGTGATGCCGAGATCGAGAAAATCGTACGACGGGCTGCACGGCAAATCGGACGTGGTATCGGATCACTGGTCAACGTTCTGGCACCGGATATTATTGTCATCGGTGGCGGGCTCGTTGAGGCAATGCCGAATCTGTATATGGAAGAAACAGTTTCAGGTGCCAGACGGAATGCCCTTCCATCACTGTGGAAGTCCTGTGAAATCCGTGTGGCCAAACTGGGTGATTATGCGACTGCAATTGGTGCTGCTTCCTGGGGCCGACAATGTGCTCTCACACCGACATAAAACGAATCGAATGCCCGTCAGTTAGTTCGACAAAGGGATGACTCGCGTGTCCTGGGGAAGTCCAACTGCTCTGTTTGCGTTATGGCTGGTTCCCTGCACCGGATTCGTTCTGTTCTATGCGCACAGAAAACGAAGGCTGGCGGCTTTGCAGTTTGTCGATCCCTCGATGGCTCAACGCCTGGTGCCGACGTCATCGACCACACGCCTTGTGATTCGCGCAACAATACTGATGCTGGCTGTTGGCCTGTTGATCGTAGCCGCTGCACGACCGCAGTTTGGAGTCGTGGTTGAGCAGGTATCCGCAAAAGGAGTGGATCTCTTCGTATTGCTCGATGTTTCCAGATCGATGCTCGCTGAAGATGTTGCGCCGAATCGTCTCGAACGGGCAAAGTCCGATATTCTGGACCTTCTGCCCAGGCTGGAGAGAGATCGGGTTGGTCTGATCGTTTTTGCCGGTGCACCCGTCGAGTTGGTGCCACTGACGACAGACCAGGGTTTCTTTCGGATGGCGCTGGAAGACGTTGATCCTGATTCTGCACCTCGCGGGGGAAGCCTCATTGGTGATGCCATTCGTCGGGCTATGGAATCATTGGAAGAACGACGCGATCGTGATCAGGTCATTGTACTGATCACAGATGGGGAAGATCATAAATCGTTCCCGCTGGAAGCCGCGAAACAGGCAGGTGAACGTGGTATTCGTATCATATCGATTGGCCTGGGAGACACAGATGAAGGAGCTCGCATTCCTCGACGAAATGAGGATGGCTCAGTTGCGTACACTCAGGATGAGGGAAAAGAGGTCTGGTCGAAAATGAATGAATCACTGCTCAAAGAGATGGCAACTGCAACGTCAGGAGCCTGGGTCCCTGCCCGAACCCGAGCCTATGATCTGGGCCAGATCTACGAAGATAATCTCGCCGGATTGACTCGTGGGGAATTCCAGTCAACTCACCGCCGAAGATTTAAGGAGCAGTTTCAAGTATTCGCGATCGTGGGCCTGATTCTGCTGATAGCGGCACAAACGATTTCCGGAAACATGGTATCGAAAGCCTGAATTCTCAGTTTTCCGCCTCGGTAGACAGATCATTTTGGATCAAAAACCCAGGATTGCGGCTACATGGACCGGTGCCGGTGTGTAGAAAAAAAATACAAACGGAAACGTCGTGATTCGGCAACACTCTTAACCACCGGTGATGGGAACCCGGCTGGATCTGGATCATGGACCGAAGCGACGTTTCGCATAATCACGGTTTCGGTCTAAGTCGGAGAAGCGAACGATTTCTATGATATGATCGTCCCTCAACATATGTACCTTTCTTTTTCCTCAATGTTGCTATGAAACCGAGCCAAGCTTTACTGATCTGCCTTCTGCTGGCCGGTAGTTCGGGTGCCCTCTGGGATTCCGTCGCGGTCAGGAAAGTCCGGGAAGGTATCCGATTGTTCAAAGCCGGTGAGTACTCCAAAGCGGGAAACGCGTTCGAAGCGGCGGATGCGGATCAACCTAACAACGACACAATTACCTTCGACCAGGCCTGCACACTCACGGCTCAGGGTAAATCTGACGAAGCGAAGGACCTGTTTCAACAGGCGGCACTTGCACGCGAAACGGGCCTGTCAGCAGACGCTTACTACAATCTCGGACATCTGGCTGGAATGAACGCAAGGCAAATGCTGGGTGATGACCCTGTAAATCTGAACCCGGAAAATCGTAACGAAGTCATTGCCAGTTTGTTGTCAGCCGTTGGACACTATCGAGATTGCCTGCGAATGGAATCCTCTCACGCAGAAGCCCGACACAACCTCGAACTCATTCGGCTTTACATCAAAAACATCCAGTCGCAATGGGAACAGCGGGATCGGGAAACAGCTCGGAACGAGCTAAGTTTGCTGGACTTTCTGGCAATGATAGAACAGCAGCAGCAAGGATTGCGTAAGATCACCAGGATGCTGAGTCAGGAAGACGATTCTCCAAGAAAACGTCAGGCGATAAAAGAGGCAACAGACTCTCAACGCAGGTTGCAGGAAGAAACGGAACCGCTGAAACAGAAGCTCACGGCAGAGCTGCAGAAACAGCTAGGCCAGCAACCACCTCAGGACAACGAACACCAACAGGTATTAACAATTCTGAATCAAATGGCTGACGACGCCGGAAACAGTATGTTGAAGGCCGCAGATCAGCTTCAAATCGCCGAATTGGAGACTTCAGAGCAGACACAAAAAGACACGCTGGACCAGCTCAATGAGATTTACATGGTTGTGGCGCCATTCACCAAAGTGCTTGAGCAGGCAACAAATGTTCAGGAACAGCTGGTTGCGGAATCTAACAACGTCACTGAATCATCAGGATCTCCACACGATCACCCGCCGATGGAATTACAAGATGTTGATGGCGATTCAGCATCAGATGTCGCATCGAGTGAATCGCGACAAATCGATGATGACAGAGCTGCGGAATTCTCATGGCAGCAGTCACGGATATCGGACTGGGGACGCCTTCTGAGTCTCAAGGCAGAAGTCGAATTGCCACAGGTTGAAGCTCAGATTGAAGAAATGGAGACACAGAAACCCCACCAACCGAACGCCTCCCCGGACGATGGTCAACAGCAGCCTTCAGCTGATCCCTCGGATCAGCTGAAGGCGCTCGTGGAATCGCTTAGAAAAGCCATTGATCTGGGACCACAGGTTGAGCAACACTCCGTGACTGCGGAAGAGCACCTCAGTTCTGCGGCCGTGGACCAGGCTCTTCCCGAACAGCAGGAAGCGCTTCGGCTCCTGAAGGAAATCGCCCAGCCAATCGCTGATCAAAATTCAAAGGATCAGCAGCAGGGTGATCAGAACCAGAACGAAAACCACGACCAGCAGCAGGATTCTCCGGACAAAGATCAATCACAGCAGAATCAACAAAACGAACGGCACGAACAACAGCGGAAATTGTCACGTCAGCAGGCTGAATCCGTGCTGCGACGTGCCAGAGAACGCGAACGGGAACATCGAGACCGTAAAAAGGAACTCAGAAAAATTCTGGGAGGTATTATAGCAGTTGACAGAGACTGGTAACGACCATCCGATCATACACACACTCAATGCAACCGGAATCCTGTCATACTCGCCGGAGATTTCATCTGAGCGAGTATTGAGTCTCATTCAGCAAGACGCCTCGCCCGGCCCAAGGGCGAGGCGTGAATAACATCCGGCCACACCCGACCCTTGTCCTGAAATTCCATTTTCCGCTCAGTGAACACACTTCTTATCAAGTCGGTTATTCGAACCGTGGTGGTCTTTTCCACCCTCCTCGCAACCGTAAATGCACAATCGCCCGACCTGCTTGTAGAAATCGATCGACAACAGATCTTCGAAGGCGAATCATTCTTATATCAAATCACGCTGAATCATGTGGAGAATCCGTCCGCACCAGATTTGGATGGCTTTGATGAATTCCAGGTGACCTCACTGGGCACGAGATCACTGAATTCGAGTCAAATCACAATCATAAACGGACGCAGAAGTGAGGTTGTTCGTCGAGGGCAACAGTACAACTATCGACTCACACCGAAAAAAAACGGCGTACTGACGATTCCCGCACCAGTCGCTACTGTCGATGGTGAAATATTGAAAGGGCGGGAAATTGAAGTTCGCGTTGTGGCACCTGAGTCACAGGATACAGTGGTTCTCGACTACAGCGTCGATCATTTGACCGTGTATCCAACTCAGCCGTTCACAGTGTCTCTTGTGATCGCTGTACGGGAGTTGCCGGACCGATTTCATGACCGCGATCCGCTTACCGTACAGCAGGATCCTCCTGTACTGAGCGTTCCATGGCTGGATGACAATCAACTGGCAGATGGTCTCCAGCCACAACAACGATGGCAAGAAATTCTCGAACCAATCATAAGCCGACAGGGGCACGGATTTCAGATCAATAACATTGGATCGTCGTCAGCATTTTCGTTCTTCGAAAACCGTGCGACCGGGTTTCATCCATCTCCTCGAAAATCAGTCCGCAAAGATAGTGCAGGCAATGACACCAATTATACGGAATACGAATTCCAGCGCACATTTGTTTCGCAGCATTCAGGCCAGTTCGATCTTGGGCCGGTTAGCCTGAAGGGCACATTTGCTGATTCGCTCCAAAACGGTCGGCTGATCGGTACGGAATTCTACGCGGTAGCAAAGAATGTTGGAGTGACGGTGAAAGACGTTCCGACCAGCGGGCAACCGGAATCTTACATCGGTGCCGTGGGAGTGCTGACCGTGGATGCGAATCTGGCACCGTCTGCCGTGCGGGTTGGTGACCCTATAACACTCACGGTTCAACTGGCCGGTAAGGGCACCCTGGAAAACACTCACCCGCCACAGATCGCCAGGATGTCGAGTGTTGTTGAAAGATTCCGAACATACGATGCGACGCAGAAGTCCGCAGATAACACACGAACATTCATCTACAGCCTCAGGCCGCTGAACGCCGCAGTTACGGAGTTTCCGCCCATACCGGTATCTTATTTTGATGTGGAAACCGAACAATATGTGACACTGCACACTGATGCGATTCCGATTGCGGTAAGTGAAACCGAAACATTATCCGAGACTGATATTATCGCATCAGCCAAATCCCAACGTTCTTTATCCACCGGACCGGAACGTCGTGCCGGCGGAGTTTTTGCAAATGTGTCGAATCTGGACGCGCTGCATAATGAACAGGTTCATGCTGTGCGATGGTTCGCAACGTGGGGCACCATTGTTATTGGCTGGTTCGGATTGACAACAGGGATTGGTTACATTCGACAACGGTACAGTGATCCGACTTTAAAACGACGACGAAAAGCATTGGCGACAGCGGAAGTCTGCCTTAAGACGGCAGAGTCTCATCTGGAGGCGGGAGACTCGGTTCGTGGTTGCGACTCAATCCATCGAGCAATTGCAGGAGTGATTGCGGCCTGGGCCGGCATTCCTGAAGAAGGCCTCACAGCTCGCGATGCCGCAGCCGAGCTAACTCGCATGAGGATCGATTCAGGTCTGGCATCCCAGGCCGCAGAATTGCTGGAGAATTGTGACGCCGCGAGGTACGGCGCAGTGAGTGACGATGTATCCCTCCTGCTCAATGAAGCCAGACAGCTGATTCAACAGATCGTCAACATCCTTCGTCGTCGCGGGAGTAATTCATCGTGACGCTGCCACAGAATACAGAGCGACTGAAATGCAAGTGGGTCGTGATCACCGGACTATTGATCGTAAGTTCGGTTGGCTGCAGCAGTCATCCTGAATTGGAGATCGCGCAAAGGTTTCAGGAAGCCGAATCCGCATTCTCACTGGCTCGTTCAGAGGACGAATTCTCACTGGTCGCCGGCCAATACAATGAACTCCTTACAGAGGGCTTCATTTCAGGTGTCGTATTATACAATCAGGGCAATGCGTGGATGCGGGCAGGGAAAACAGGTCGAGCAATTGCGTCCTGGCGCCAGGCCCAGCGGTATCGGCCTCGTGATCCCTATCTCAGAGCAAATCTGCAAAGCGCGATTGCTGCCTGTGGCAGTCAGGCATCTGTGATCCCGAAGACCGGCATTGCCGGTTATGTGATGTTTTGGCAGAACTGGCTGAGTTACCCCGAAAAATTCCTGCTGTCAACAATATTGCTGGTCGCCGCATTAGCTGTGGCAATTCTCGGGACACTGGTTTCGCGACCCCGTGTCGGGCGCCCGCTAGCGCTGATCTTTGGATTTCTGTTTGTTGTCATTGCCTTGTCGGCAGTCTGGGACTGGCAACGCTATGACCAGACGATTAACGGAGTCGTAATCCAGAGCAGCGTTGAAGCCCGCAAGGGCAACTCAGAATCGTACGAAAGTGCATTCACAGAGCCGCTCCTGGAGGGTGCTGAATTCGTGGTGCTGGAGGAACGAGCAGGCTGGCTCAACGTACAAATCACAAATCTGGGTACTGCCTGGATTGCTACTAGGGCGGCTGTGACCTATTGACACGAGGCAGACCGCTTCATGCTCAACCCTCAACTGAAGAACAACTTACGCGACCAGGATCAGTATATTTCCGGACGGAGTAACGTGGGCCAGCGTGCAGCAACTGGTCAGTAGCTTCTACGGCATCATGGCAGAAAAATATCCAGAACAGTTGACCCTCCGTTTGGTTTTAGGGAGATAGTCTCAATTGCAGCCGGAATCAATATAGTGGATCCGCATGTCAGCGAATGGGTTCCATCGGAGGACTCAATTCCGACCATTCCGTTCAATACCATGATAATGTGGAATTGATTGTTTGCCGAAATCTGGAATTCCCGGTGAGTGGTGTGACGCTGAATCACGAAATATCGATCGCGCACGAGCTCTTCGTGAACATGTTCACCGCTCGAAAGAATCGTGGGAGTCACGGGCATCACCGGGCCGCGCTGGAAGTCTGTACAGAAGAGTGATTGTTCCACATGGATTTCTCGTGGCTTGCTGTCAGTACCCAGACGGCCCCAGTCGTGCAGGCGAAACGTAAGATCACTCTGCTGTTGAATTTCGGCCAGTACAATGCCTGGTCCTATGGCGTGCACCGTACCGGCCGGCACAAACACACAGTCCCCAGGTCTGACGCGAAATATGTTGAGACACTCCTCGATCGTGCCGTCCTGCAGATGGCGCCGAAGCTGGTCTCGATCAACACCTGACTTCAGTCCGGCGCAGATGCGGCTGTCCGGCTGAGCGTCAATGATGATCCACGCCTCGGTCTTGCCTTTTTCTGCGCGATCATACTGCTTCGCCTGTTCATCATTCGGATGAACCTGCAAAGACAGCCAGTCATTGGCGTCCAGAAACTTGATCAACAAAGGAAACTGATTCAGCCCGGCATGACGGCCGAGCAGCGTGGCACCCGCCTGGCACATCAGTTGGTGCAGCGTTTTTCCACTGTTCGGGCCATTCGCTATAATACTTTGGTCCGTTCCATGGTCGGCAATCTCCCAGCTTTCTGCATAGTCAGACCCAGGACCGATGTCTTTTTTCAGCAGTTCTCCAAGGCGTCGTCCGCCCCAGCGAATTTGCTTGAGGCGCGGTTCGAATGTCAGCGGTGTCATAGAGTCCCATTCCGTCATTACAGGTCACCTGCAACTCAAATCGTTGCAGGTGGATCTGCTTCAGGTTGTTACAACACTGCGTTAGGCGAGCGGCATTGGCTGCCTGCTGAACATCCAGCAGGAAACGTGCAAGTTAAGATTGCAATGATCGCAACCACTACCGGCAACTCGAGAAATCTGAGGCCACATTTTCCTGTGAGCACCGTGTTTAAAAACTCACAGGTTTTGGCAATGTAATCAGATGCACCGTTTCTTCCCCAAAGCTGAGTTGCTCGGCAGTTTGGAGTTCCTTAGAGAAAAATGCAAGATTCCACAGTCTCACCCATACGATTGCCGATGCGCAAAGAACCATGATGCCAAATCCCAGTCGCAGTTGCCGGCCCTGCAGACGCATGCCGAATTCTGCGCCAAGGCGTGCACCGACTGGTCCTGTGAACAGCAAAGCGATCGTGAGCCACAGATTCACGCGGTTGTCCAGGGCGTGCAGAACACATGCCTGGCAGGAAGCAATCCAGACAATGACGACGGTCACTGTTGTTGCATCACGTACTTTCAGGCCAAGTAGATAGACGGTCGCAGGAATCAGGATCAATCCACCGCTCATACCAAGGAATCCCGAAAAACAGCCGACTCCAAATCCCAGCATCACCAACAGCGGGATGGAGTATTGTGAAGGAGTCAGATCCGGGATTTTAGCTATCGGACGTGTGTACCAGGTGGTAGCGACACCAGATAAAAATCTGTGCGAAGCTCGTGGAATGTGGGTGGTGCTGCGAAGTGACAAAAAAGCGATTCCAGTCATCAACAGTGAATAACAACTGAGTACGACCAGATCAACGGCCGGGATTCCCCGGCCAAACAACTTCACGTCCTGGATGGCTTCCAGATTCGTTAACACTGCTGTACCTGCGAATACGCCTGCGAACAAACCGCCTGCCAGGATCAGTGGCAACTCAGTAAATCCAAGCGTGGGGCGTCGCGTGAGTAGCGCGGTAGTGGCCGGACCAATCGCGTAACAAGTGGTTGACCCGACTGCCACAGGCAAAGGAATTCCGAGAATCGTATTCAGCAGCGGAACCAGCAGAAATCCACCACCGACACCGAACAGACCTGACAGGACTCCAACAAGCCCACCTGCAATCGCACTCAGCAGCAACGTTGATGCATTAAGTTCGGCCATAGGAGAACACATTGTTCATTTACCCAGAATGTCCGTCCGGTTCGAATGCAGAGGGCAAATTGCGATTTAATCACATACGGGCGTGTGTTCGGCATGCGAAAGTCTGACAACGTAGGTTTCCAGCTGATTGTCACAAAGCTCGATGACGCGATAGCCCGGTGGATCATCAGCAAACTTCGCTTGTGTTCCACCTGGGGCGAACTGAAGTCCGGTTGAAGGGGTTGTCACGACGCGAGTTCTGCCAATTTGTCCGTTGAATTCATGATGTACATGTCCGCAACAAATCAACTGGACTGCAGGATGATTCCGCACCACATCGACCAGTTCATTCCGATCGGTCAGTCCGATTGCATCCATCCAGTCGCTTCCAACATCAACAGCTGGGTGATGACAAAACAATACGCATGGCCTGTTGCCATGAACGGCAAGACGTTCATTGAGCCAGGCTGCCTGAGCCCCGCCAAATTGGCCGGGAACCTGACCCGGAGCGTGTGTGTCCAGCCCGGCCAGCAGCCAGGGTCCGCAATCCAGTGTGAACGTGATTCGGTCGTCGCCAGGAATGTCACCGGGATTTTGTTGTGCGATGACGTCGCCCAGGATGGTTCTCATAACATCCCGGTCGTCATGGTTACCAGGAACAATGGCCAGCCGACCAAGCCAAGGTTTCAGAATCTGGCGGACCGCTTCGTAGCTTTCCGGACATTCATCATGTGTGTGATCACCCGTGACTATGACATAATCAAATTCACTCTCGCACTGCAGAACCGTGTCGACGACATCTTGCAACGTGAGACGCGTGGGAATACCTTTAAGGGTGGCCTCAGGGTCGCGGAACAGATGCAGGTCCGTCAGATGCAGAATTCGAAACTCAGTCATGGATCATCTGCTCGAATCAGGACGTGACATTCATAGACCCGAAAACCAGTCACTGACAGTCCCAGAACTGTCAGGATTTGAGTTTTGTCTGCGAATAACGGGAATTTGGGAACTCAATAGCCATTAAAAGACTCTGATTCATTGAAACTTCTGCGGGCCTCGTGTGCGCCAGCATCCACAATTACTGAACAAAAATGACGTCAGACAGTCAAGACAATCCCGAAGAACTGCTATCCGCCCAATTTGATGGTGAATTTACCGGAGATTTGAACGCATCAGACGAACTCAAATTAAAGCTGGAGAATGAATGGACTGTTGTGCGAACACAAATTCAGTCGTTGCCGGTGAAGTCCGTCGACTTGGTCCAGACTGTTAACAGCGACTTCGGTCACGTTTCGCGACCTAAATCCATCAAGCAGCGTCGATCGTGGAATGCATGGGTGACGATGGGATCTGGTGTTGCAGCGATTGTCGTGATGTTTGGGTACATCGCACTTCAATTGATGCAGTCCGTCGATTCCAATCGCAGGTCGGTTAACGTCGTCGAGTTTCGGAAAACACTGAGTGAACTGAGTAAGCATCATCCGGATTCCGCGAGTTGCAACCTTGTTGTGGTAAATATTGCCGATGATGCCGGCGTTGAGGCAAGCGTTCGTGAGATGCTGGGGGCCGCCGAGCAGCGTGGTGCGGAGATCACGTCACTGCACTCTGAAGTTGATGGTGGCGCAGAGTATTCTGCCGGGTTCCTGATGACGGCCGGTAGTGAGTCCCAAGTCGTCCTGGATTCGCTGGCCGACCAGCAAGAAAGGCTGGAATTGAATCCCGAAAACATCGATGGTCGTAGTCAGGAAGAAATCAGAGCAATGTTTCTGGCGGCAATGAGGGTGCCGACAAAGTCCGACAAAGTATTTGGTGTCATGTATGTGGTTGACGAATCGGAACTGAAAATTTTCATGGAGCCACTACCGTCAGACGTGCGTCAGCCCTCTCGTTCTCGATCAGTCGCATTGCCAAAGTCCAAAGACGTTGCATTCGACGGCGTCCCGCCGGAGGCAGTTCAGAATTCATTCGCAGTCACAACATCCGGGGAATTTCCCTCGACGATGCCGCTGATTGTCATCTTTCGAAAGCGGGTTTCTGTTCGCGAAGTAACCCCGGATGCCGACCCGGAACAGGGACAGTTGTGGCGTGAGGGCCTTTTCGAGCCCGCCGTTTGAGGACTGGAGAGACCTCCGACAGCAGCCCTCATCGATTTCTGGGAGCTGCAAAATTCAAGAAATTCCCTGCAACCGAAGCCTTGTGTCCCGAACGACGGAACTGGCCTGACTGTCAACCCGTTTCTGTCAATTAGCCAAGTCCATATGGCGAATGAAGTGGTGGTGAGACAGGCTTTACCTGTCTCGTGATCGTGGAATAGAATTGGGACGGTAAGGTTTTGGCATGCAGCGCAGTTTGCGCAGACAGGAAATACTGCATCGTTATGAACAGAATCCCACTCATACTCGTGCTGGTACTGATGACGACGGCGACATGTTGCGAGACGTGTGCCCAGAACAATCAGCCTCAAATTACCATAGCTCATCCAGGGGTCACAGACCTCACAGCAGATTTGCTGTCGCTTACAAGACTCGCTCCGCCGGACGAGCAGCAATATGGAGAAGAGCTGGAGGCGTTTCTTCAGGATATTTCAATCGGCATGGCTGTTTCCAAACCGATTCGTATCGATGCGTTGGCTGCTTCCGGAACGGTCAGTTATCTGATCTGGATCGCATATGAAGACCAGGATGAATTCCTTCTGAACCTGGAATCCATTGGTTTCCCCGCTTTTCAACAGGCCAGTCCTCCCGGTTTTTTTCTGCTCGACGCCGGCCCCGACAAAGGGTGGCTTCAATTCTTAAAAAACTCGAACTATGCAGCTTTGGCACTCAGCACTCCGGATACCCACGACGTTGTGATGCAGTATGTTCTGGAGGCAGATGACCCGGCACCGGCATTTGTAAAGCTCGAAAAGGACGGTGCCTCGGCTCTGTTGACACTGCACAACACAGAAAGAAGTGACGACAGCCAGGTCAGTCGCCGCGATGTTTTTCAGGTATTGCGGGAAAAGGAACTCAAAGCTGTGCAGCAGCGACCATCCGAGTCAACCAGTAAGTTCGAACTCCGTAAAGACGCCTGGTCGATTTTTTATGATGAGCTGGAGCGCCTTTATGTCGAAGCTGCTGAATTTAATCTCTGGAGCGATCTGAATCAAAAGGAATCCACGCTGTCGATCTCGTTTGATTCTGTCGGAATTCCAAAGACTTCAATGGCAGAATCAATTGCAGAATTTGGTCAGGTTCCGGACGCGTTCGCTGAAATTCAGCCGATAGCAGAAAATGTTCTGTCCGGCCGAATGAATGTTTCAATCGACTGTCAGCGTCAAACGAATGCCAATGAATTCCTGGATTTGCTCACCATTGACGTACACAACCGCATCAACAATTCGACGACACTCAAGGATACAGAAAAACAGGCGACCCGCGTCATCTATGATGACGTAGCCACGCTTTTTCGTGAGGGCTTCGCAAGTGGAAATGTCAACGGTTTCGTGGAAGGCACTCACAACGGGACTGACTTTACGATCGTCGGCGCAGTGTCATCGCCTGAATCCGCCTCACTGACTGAAACTCTGAAACAGCTGCCCCTGGCCCGATCGGGCAATTCCGTGGATCAAAACTTTGCCTCAGCCGGTGGTATCACAATCCATAAGATCCAACTGGCCAAAGGTTTTATCGAACTGGCGGATGATTTGTTTGGTGTTGGGAGTGACTTCTACGTGGGTGTGGGCCACGATCAGATCTGGCTGGCGACCGGCCCGGGTTCCCCTGAATTGATGCAGAGCAAGATTGAAGAATTGGGCAGTGCCCGGCAGTCCGAGATGGTCCTCAGCGTGGACATCGGGCTGTCACCGTGGATCAATCGACTCCATGAACTGGCGGATCAGCGTCCGATTCCTGCCGCTGTGGAAGACCGGGCGGTATGGCGTGAGAATCTGCTTCGACTGAAACAGTTGTCCGCTGCACTGGGCACAGCGGATCATGTGAATATGTCGGTCAACAGTTCCGACGGAAACTTTTCGGGAACGGTGCAGATGAACAAAGGGATCCTGAGATTCTTTGGGCGCCGAATCGCCCTGCTGACGAAAGAAATCCTCGATCTCTGAAAAGCTCCCGGTGAGTTTCATTTCCGGGTAACGACACATCTTCTGTTAAGGACAAATCGCGAAGGTCAGGGATGTCCGAAGACTCAAAACGCGAAAAATTGACATTGGAAGATTCCGGTGAGGCCGCTGGCGATATCGAACTGGCATACCGTGAAGCCATGGCAGCGCTGGATGAAGCAGAAATCCAGGTCGGAAACGCGTTCAGCGATATTGTCGACGAAACCGAAGACGCCTCGGAACATCAAGAGCAGGCGTTCGTATCGATCGGAGAAAACCTCGCCCGTGATTTGCAGACGGACACAGGTGATGATGTATCGATCAAAGCCGCGTCAGACGAACGTGTCACTGCACGAGAAGTTATTGAAGCCGCGCTGTTCGTGGGTGGTGACGTATCACTCACGGCTCGCCGTTTGGCAGGATTCATCGGGAGTGATGTCGAATCGGGCGCAGCAGTCAGGATTATTGATCAGCTCAATCAGGATTATTCCCGGGACAACCGGCCTTATGAAATCCAGCTTCGTGAGGGGGGATTTCAACTGCAGCTGCGAGAAGGGTTCGCGCGACTTCAAAGCCAGGTGTATGGCACGGGGCCAAGAAAAACTCGGCTGGCACCGGACGTTCTTGAAATGCTCGCATTTGTGGCCTGGAATCAACCCGTCGACGCCGCAGATTTGTCGGCAACGGGTCGGACAAAACCGATGACGGCTGTTCGTCAGCTAATCCGGCTTCAACTTCTTGAAGTTGAACGCACAGGCAGCACGCGGTCGGATGTCGCTTATCGTACGACGAGGCAATTTCTCGAACTCTTCAACCTGAAGAGTCTGGACGATCTGCCACAGGCTGACATCTTTGCCTTCAAATAGAATTTCGGGCCCCGTCAACCGTAACACGTGTTAATCTGCAGCCGCTTCAGATCTCTCAGCTCTTCGCTTTTCAGCGGCTGCTTCGCGTTCTTCAAGCTGACCAATTGCGATCAGACGTCGCTTCAGTTGTCGAACGTCCGCGTCCAGCGATCGCCACTTGGCATTTTTCGTCCGCGCCTTTTCTTCCACCTTTTCAGCATCCAGTTGATTCACCCACTGAGACAGACTCTCCTGGGCAAGTTTAAGCTGGCGTTCTACGCGTTGACGGTCCATGAGACAATACGGTCACTTATGAGGAAAGTAACATCCGGCCGAACCGGATTCATTAGGACTGAGCATTGTGACAGGCAATCGTTGATTCTTCAACGCGAAATGGCATGGATCCCGTGGGGATCGAACATTGATTTTGTAATATCGCCGGGAAGTCACTAACGTCATCCTGGAATTCGCGGTTGCGGACTTCGTACCCACTAACCCATCTGGAAAATCCGGGACTGCTTCCGGCAGAAGCTTCGAACGCCCGCCAGTTTCTGCAAAATCGGTCTTTTTTCCTGCAACGTGAACTCAAACGATGTCACAGCACTCCTCTCGTCTTGAATTCGCTCTCCACTGCAGTACTGACGCCGGCCGTCTGATTATGAAACATTATCAGTCGCAAAAATTGGGTGTCGAATCGAAGTCCGATAATTCTCCAGTGACCGTGGCCGACCGAGGAGCTGAACAGTTAATCCGACGGCAACTGGCAGAGCAGTTCCCGGAGGACGGAATTCTGGGGGAAGAATTCGACGACGTTCCGTCGTCTTCCGGGTACCGCTGGGTGCTGGATCCAATTGATGGAACCAAGCCCTTTATTTATGGAGTTCCTCTGTTTGGGACACTCATCGGTCTTGAATTCAACAACCGAATGGTGGTCGGTGTCTGTCGTTTGCCAGCCCTGAACGAGGTGATCTACGCGGAAGAAGGTGCCGGGGCATGGTGGAAAATCGCTGACCAGACACCTCGGAGAGCCCGGGTCTCCGCTTTGTCCAGGCTAAGTGATGCTCGTCTGATGATGACGGAACCAAGTTATACTGTTCAGTGTGGCCGGCAACAGATCTTCGACAACCTGCTGAAGATTGTCCGATTGGCACGCGGCTGGGGAGACTGCTATGGCCATATGCTGGTAGCCACGGGACGGGCTGATATCGCGCTGGATCCGGCGATGTCCCCGTGGGACATCGCCGCGTTGATACCCATTCTGCGAGAAGCCGGCGGCAGCTGTACAGACTGGAAATTCGAAGAAAATATTTTCGGCGGTGACGGTGTTTCATGTGTACCGGGATTAATCGACGAACTGCGTGACCTGCTGAAAGATGCACCACCCGTCAGAGACATCTCCTGATGCCAATCAACTCATTGCTCATCCGGCTGGGCAATGCTGGTCGTCAGTTGAAATGAGATTCACAGAACGCCGTCTCGACGAGGAACCTCTCACAACTCCAGATCGGACAATCCGGTCTTCGACTGAGAGTTTGGCCAGGCGGGGAAGTCCATGTCGACCTGCCCGACATTCGAAAACCACAACCACCCACATCACCGAGAAGCCGGGTCCCGTTTCGCTGAAAGATTCAGCTTAGCGAAACAGCGAGGAGATTCGAGATCGGTTCCAGTCGTTTATTGTTTTGCTGTGCCTAACCAGGAATCATCACTCGTCCACCACTGGCAACGACCGTCTGTCCCGTCATGAAGCTGGACTCATCACTCAGCAGAAAGCGAATGACCGAAGCAATCTCGTCCGGTTGCCCCTTGCGCCCCATCGGGGTCGCATTCACAATCATTTCATGAGCCTCAGGCGACAGAGTGTAAGCCATGTCAGTTTCGATCAGGCCGGGGCAGATGCAGTTGACACGAAGATTGTGTTTGGCCCAGCCCTGAGCCATGCACCGAGTCATCGCGATCACAGCGGCCTTCGATGCTGAGTAATGCACCTGATTCTCCCGTTCACGCAATGCGGCTATTGAGGAGATCAGCACGATGCGTCCGAACTCACGTCCAATCATTTCATCCTTTAATGCATAAACCATGTTGAAGGTGCCGTCCAGGTTGACATCCATCGTTTTCCGCCACGTTTCCCACGTTACGTCTGTTGCATGTTCAACAATACTGATACCGGCCGAGTGGACCAGCATGTCAACAGGACCAAAAGCGTCACGTGTCTTCAGGGCAATGCTGGCCGCTTCCTGCGGAATCGCAACATTCCCCTGAACAGCCAGGGCGACTCCACCGTTGGATTCAATCTCAGCAACGGTGGCCTGGGCTTTCGATTCATCAGACACATAATTGACAGCGACACGGGCTCCTTCACTTGCCAGCCGCAGGCTGGCAGCCTTGCCAATTCCCCTTGAACCACCGGTGATCAGGATGGTACGGTCTGAAAACACAGGGTCTCTGTCGGCCATGTCAAGATTCCTGACTGGATTATCTGTTCGAACGTGTCAGAGACGCGAAATCCTGGTGACGCTGCGATTGGTTCCGCACCTCGTTCTCAAGACATCCTGGCTGGTTTTCGGTGCAATCTCAACAGACCCGTTCATCCGAAAGGACCGTGACTCCTTGACATCCTCTTACCGATTTCGGTGAAGGCTTGGATTGAAATTGTGATTGTGCTGCAATGAAGAAACTACACTGGTTCGCCGATTTCCCATGAATCTGGCCATCCGCAATGGCATAGTCGGCATCCTGTGTTGGCACAACGAATTTTAAGGAAGCTTCATGTCACCCGGGCGGTAATTGAGGCATGTGTCGCTGGAATCCTTTACCACGTGCAATAGCCTTTCAGCCCGGTACAGTCCGAATGTCAATTCCGTCGAACACTCTGGATCTGTCAGGATGTCAGCTTCGAAGAGAGACCTCCGATTGATGCTCAAACGTCTGAGTGTGACTGCAGACGAACGAACGTGCATCAACCGAACAATTGTGGGTCGGCTCCTGCAGGACTCGCCCCACGTTCAGCTCCCCAACTTCACGACGATTTCCGGCACCGACGTCCGTTGTCTTTTTGACCATTATGACGAACTGTATTTTGGCAGTTGGCTCCGGCGTGCCCTCGGTGTCATACCGCTCGAATTTCGTGTATCGCCACGCATGACTCGAGCTGGTGGCAAAACCGGTTTCTGGCGTAAAGATCGCAATTCACCGATTGAACGATTTGAAATCGCGATCTCATCAACGCTGCTGGCTCAGACGTTTTCGGACGACCAGGCAGACCGTACCATTCGGGTGACCGGTTTGGTGTGTCGAACACGGCTGGACGCACTGATGCGAATCATGGAACACGAACTGGTCCATCTTGCGGAGTTGCTTTGCTGGGATTCTTCCAGCTGCAGTCAGGATCGATTTCAGTCGATCGCATGGCGGGCATTTGGTCATACCGATCACCGCCACGCACTGATCACTCCACGAGAATCCGCCGCGGCAGTCGGAATACGTCCGGGAACCCACGTGCGCTTCGACTGTCATGGAAAATCGATGCACGGGTTTGTCAATCGTGTCACGAAGCGAGCGACCGTATTGGTGCACGCAGACGATGGTCAGCAATATTCGGACGGAAATACGTACCGGAAATATTATGTGCCAGTCGAGATGCTGGAGCCTGTTGATTAGGTGACGGTGATCCTGTTGCCGACAGTCGTTCGCTGCAGCCTGTTTTTTTCCGAAGCCACAGACACGCGGTGCCCCAAATCGATCAATTTCCAGAGAATTTCTGCACTGTTGGTCTCAACATCAGTCATCGGATTTATCCACCGGGGCGGACTTTTTCTTTGCGACCTTCCTTTTGGAAGTTTTTTTCTTTGTAGACGTCTTTTTGGCTGCCTTTTTCTTTGTGGCCTTCTTCTTGATGCCCTTCCTGGCTGCCTTTTCCTCCAGCCACTCCAATGCCTGAGGCAGTGTCACGTCATCAATCTCATATTCCTTTGGAATCGTCGCATTGATCTTCCCGTGTTTGACATACGGCCCGTAGCGCCCCTCAAAAATCCCAATGACAGCCTCATCGTCCGGATGTTTGCCCACTTCCCGGACAGGCGTTGGTGCAGCTCGCTTTTTCGTGTTCTTCAGCATGTCGACAGCCACATCCATCGTCACATTCAACACGTTGTATGATTGTCCGTCAAATTCTTTTACGTGTGCCTTACGGTCGAAACTCGCATAGACTTTGTCATGCAGAACATACGGCCCGAAACGGCCGATCCCGGTGTTCACAACCTTTCCTGTGACCGGGTGATGGCCAATTCGTCTGGGCAGTGCCAACAATGCGATTGCCGTTTCCAGGTCAAGATTGAGAACATCAAAGCAATTCGGAATGCTGCAGCGTTTGGGCTTTGGGACTTCTTCTGTAACTTCGCCCAGCTGCAAATAAGGCCCAAAGGGACCGGACAGTTGATAAACTGGTAGTCCTTCTTCCGGATGCATCCCCAGTGAGGTGGGCCCCTTCTGTTTTTCTTCGATCAGTCGGTCGGCAAGTTCATTACTCAACTCAGATGGAGCAACCGTGGCAGGAATCGAGGCTGTCAGCTTTTCTTCGCCGTCGACCTTTTCGAAATACGGACCGTAGCGACCGACTCGAACGTCGGCATCAATTCCGTCCAGCTTAAGGGTACATGCCTGCCGAGGATCGATATCGGATTCTTTCCTCCTGACCTGTTCATCAATGCCATCACTACCCGAATAGAACTGACGCAGATAGGGAAGACGGTCTGCATTGCCGGCTGCTATGTCGTCCAGCGTCTGTTCCATGCCAGCTGTAAATCCAAGATCCACCAGATTTGGAAAATGGTTTTCCAAGAGACGGGTGACAGCAAGCCCCTTGAACGTGGGAACCAGCTGTTTGCCGTTCGCATTCACGTAATCTCGTGACTGAATGGTGCTGATAATGCTGGCATACGTGGATGGTCGACCAATCCCTTCTGCCTCGAGTCGAGCCACCAGTGAAGCTTCTGTGTATCGGGCAGGTGGTTTTGTTTCGTGACTGATCGCTTCGACACTGTCGCAGTGAACAGTGTCCTGCTCTTTCATTGGCGGCAACGGGGAATCCCGATCTTCTATGGCGGCTTCCGGATCATCGGATCCTTCCACATAAGCGCGGAAGAATCCGGCAAACTCGACCGTTCGTCCGCTGGCACGAAATTCAGCGTCGTCAACCGAAATCGTGACGGCATCGAATCTCAGTCGGGCGTCAGCCATCTGAGTGGCCATGGTACGCTTCCAGATCAGGTTATAGAGTCGCTGTTCCGGACCGGTGAGTCCCAGTTCATCACTGGTTTTCATTTGGGTGCCGGCAGGTCGAATGGCTTCATGTGCCTCCTGCGCCCCCTTGGATTTACTCGTGAACTGTCGAGGCGAAGGACTCAGAAAATCTGTGCCGTACAAATCGTCAATCCGACCTCGCGCGGCACCAACCGCTTCGCCGCTGAGGCTCACACTGTCTGTACGCATGTACGTAATATGGCCGGCTTCATACAGAGTCTGCGCAGTCCGCATCGAATCACGTGCGGCCATTCCGAGTTTACGGTTGGCCTCCTGCTGCATCGTACTGGTCGTAAACGGAGGGGAAGGTCGACGTGTCTGCCGCTTTTGTTCGACAGTCGTGACAGTCCACGGACTGGCAGAGATGCGTGTCTGCAAATCGCCTGCTGCGTCCTCTTCCAGCAACAACACGGTTGAGCCGTCCCTGAGCTGACCAGTATTTTCGTCGAAGTCTTTTCCCGTCGCGATTCGTCGACCGCCGACGGTCTGCAGCACAGCTTCGAATGAAGCATCGTTGGGAGCAGCCAGGGTAGCTTTCAGGTCCCAGAACGTACCGCTGCGAAATTTCAGGCGTTCGATTTCGCGATCGACGAGCACACGGACCGCCACACTTTGCACTCTGCCCGCTGAAAGTTTCGGAGCAATCTTTTTCCAAAGCAACGGACTGAGGGTGTATCCATACAAACGATCAACAACACGACGAGTCTCCTGAGCAGCAACCAAATTCTCATCCAGATCTCTGGTGTCCGCCAATGCCTCCAGAATTGCCTGCTTCGTAATTTCGGAAAAGACCATGCGTTTGACGGGAACTTTGGGAGCCAGTAACTGCACCAAATGCCAGCCAATGCTCTCCCCCTCCCGGTCTTCGTCTGTGGCGACGATCAACTCATCAGCAGATTTCAGCAGATTTTTGAGTTCCCTGACGATTTTCTTCTTGTCTGTCGAGACCACGTACAAGGGATCGAAGTCATTTTCAACATTGACGCCCAGAGAGGCCCAAGACTCCTTTTTCAGCGCAGCAGGCACCTCTTTCGCATTTGCCGGGAGGTCGCGAACGTGACCAACGCTGGCGCGCACGGCATAATCACTACCAAGGAAGCCCTGGATTTTCTTCGCTTTCGCAGGAGACTCGACAATGACGAGCGCCTTCTTGCGTGGAGCCATACCGATGAGCCATTGATGTATAAAACAGGTGAATGCACCAGCCTGCCAACAGCCAGAGCACATTGGGTCGCAAATCACGAATCGGATTCACCGCATGAAGTACTGGAGCAGATGAGTCAGACTGACGTAACTCCAGTATTGTATTGATCTTGCCTAAAAACTCCGTCCAGCTAAAATCCTGCGGTTTCGTTGCTTCACCGATGATGGTGCGGAGCAGACACAACATCGTCCGTCCCACCACGAATGCGGTGAAATAGGGCATTTTTCCCCAACCTGTCAAGCCAGGTGGCGAAATTGTCACCGTTTCAACAGATTCAGAATTAGAGCGGAACACATGGCATCCCCCTTCAGGTTCTTTCGCAAACACCAGGCCGGCATGATGGTGGTGCTGGTCATTCTGGCGATGCTTGTGTTCACGCTGGACGCTCTTTTTACTCAGGCAGGAGCTAATTTCTGGCTGCTTGGGCTTCTGCTTGGTGGACTTGTTTTCGGTATTGCCGGGATGACAACAGGGCGCTGGCTGCAATGGGGAATTGGCGGAGCTTTGCTCGGCGCACTGCTTGGCCTGGTGATGCCGGAATTCAACCGACCCGATGGGGTCCTTGCGACAAGCTTCGGAATCATCGAACAGGAAGATCTACAGGATCTTGCCGAACGCCGGATGGTTGCTAATCGTTTTATGGCACTCGCTGCAGAAGAAACCGGAAGTAGAATTTTTCAGTTCGGATTTGGTCACCAAACTCAACAAGAGGATCTGCTGTTCAGCCGGTTGATGAATGAAGAGGCGAATTCGCTGGGCATTGCTGTGACAGATGAAATGGTCACCTCATATGTCAATGAACGCACAGGGGAGAAACTTTCTAAGGAAGCTTTCGGAAAATCCAGACTCGCCCTCCAGTATAAACAAGCCCCGGTTCGATCCGACGCCCTGTACAACATCCTGCGGGAACACATTCGCAACGAAATCGCATTCAAGACACTCCAACCACTTGGAATTTCGACACCGACGTCCCCCGGCGTCTACTGGGATTATTTCCAACGAATGAACGTGCGGCAGGCGATCAACGTAGCCGAACTCGATGTGGACGCATTTTTAGATCTGGTCGACGACCCATCGGATGCCGAGGTTGAAAATTTGTTTGCGTCCGCTGCCGGCAAACAGCCGAACCAGGAAGAACCCGGATCTCCCGGATTCTTCCTCCCAGGTCGAGCAAAAATTGCCTGGCTGGAACTGGACTATGATTCCATGAAATCAGTCGTTCAACCGGTGACCGACGAAGAAGTGGAAACGTACTACACGACAAATCGCGACAGATACAGCACAGTTGTTATTCCGGAAACGCTGGATACTGATGACGGCGAGAGTCCGTCAGAAGCGGACGACGCATCCGACGATCACACCGCGGTTGATGTAACAGCCGATTCGGACGCTGCTCCTGCGTCGCAGGATCATGGTGACGAGTCCTCAAATGAAGATCCGTCCAGTGCCGAAGGTGATCCGGACAAAAATGAAACCGATGCCGAAGAAGACACGACGACGGAGCCTGAAGCACCATCAAATAATGCACCGGTGAATCGTGATGAAAACAGCGGACAGTTTTCAATTGACGATCCTGTCGATGCTGCCGAGTCCGACATCAACGAAGATCTGCAGGATGCCGAAAACACTGTCGCAGGCGATGAACCTGCAGAGACCGTTAGCAGTGATGAAGAAACGGATGATCCAGCCGAGTCCGAAACTCCGCTGTCACTCGTGATTCCTGAAACGCCGGATGCAGATTCTTCCTCCGAAGATCCGACCGCGGAACCTGTACGTGAGTATTTTGAACTGGATGACGAGCTTCGTAATGAGATTCGCGAACAGTTGCTGGAAGAACGCATCAGTGAGGCCCTTAAAAAGAAACGTACCGATGGGTTGAATTTTCTGCAGTCGCTTCAGACAGAATGGAACAGTGAAAGAGCTAAAATTGTCAAACAAGAGGGTTTTCAAAAGTTCGCCGAAGATCCGCAGACAGCGGAAGCCGACATACGTCGCAAAATGGCGGGGCTCGCATCAGACTACCTGGAACGAATGAAAACCTGGGCCGATGAAAACAGATTCGCCTACGCGGTGACTCCACGCGTGGTGTCGTTTTCGGAATTCAGGAATGCCGACGACTACCCACTTGGAATTGCGGTCAGCCCTGGACGTTTTCAGGACCCAGGAGAGGGTATGGGTACAACAGCATACGAAGTCTTCTCACGATTCAGCCCGGACGACATTGCCGCCAATAACAGCCAGTTGTTTCAGCCGCAGGCGGCGGTCGACAGTCCGCTGGTGGAAAACGACAACGAACGCCACTACGTCTACTGGACGGTGGAATTTGTCGAACCCCATGTCCCAACAACGCTGGATGAGCCTGGTGTTCGCGAACAGGTGGTTGTTTCGATCAAGCAAGTTAAAGCCAGAGAACTTCTAACAGAGCGTGCGGAGCATCTCGCCCAGAAAGTTCGAGAAGGATTGGCGAAAGCTGACGAGGACCGCAAGTCGATGGCATCGACGCTGGAATCAGAATCGATCACAGGAGTGGATGGATCAGGAACACTCACCGTACGCTTATCACAAAAATTTTCGTGGCTTCGTCAAACCCAGGCACCACCAGCAAATTTCCCGCCTCAGCCTCGTGCGGAACTGTCGGTGATTCGCTTCGCTGACGGGGGCTCACCTCTGAGTGGCGTTGGTAACGATTTCATGAAAACGATCTTTGAAGAGTTGCACGATGAAGACGTAGGAATCGTTCCCAATCCGGACCGGACGCGCTATTTTCTGGTGCACGTAACCGACCGTTCCCCAACTGAGGACAATGGAATGGACGCCCTCCACGATCAGTTTGCTGCCGAAGGCAAAATGCATTTCATTCGCACTCCAATCAGGGGACTCATGCAGGGAAATGTCGTGAACCCCCTCAGAATCGAATGGAGACGAGCGATTTGGCGCAAGTACGGCGTCGATACGGACGGCGACCCAGGCTAGTGCTGTTTGCAAAAGGCGATGTGAGATTCGTCTTGCGATAGTTTTGTTTTGTCAGCATTACCGATCGGTGAGATCAACGACCGGTTACCGGCGGGGCATGATCTCCAGGCCTGACGTGACTCGATGTCGGGTATCAATCTGTTTTCCGGGCGTTTCTTAAACTTGGTGTTCGGTTCCTTCCCGCCGATGGTTCCGTTCGAACGGTTAGTCGGGAAATCAAACCGGCAGTGTTGTCGGCACTGGCGACGCCTGCGGGCAATGAATTGTCGCCGATTACTGCTGCGGTCTGTCGCGAACAGGCAGCGGGATGATCATTTCGTGTTGGTATCCACGGCAATCGAAGCTGACACAGGAGTCGAGTACGGACGGATCTTGACGAATCCACTGATGCCCACAATAACCGTTGACAACAACAGACTAATGCCCAGCCATTTACGGGCGTTGTCACGAATTTTCTGAGTCCCTGGCTTGTTACCGACCAGAATGGACGCCAAAGCAAACACAATCAGGGCCAGTAGCATCTTGGTACCAATCAGCATGTGGTACAACGAATCCCCTCGGTGATCTGGAACGGCTTTCACGAAGTTGTAGATACCACTGGCCAGAAAGATGAGCACGCCGGGGTGCACGAACTTCTTCCAGCGGTTGCGAATCCGATCATGCAGCGCTGCGTTTTCATCCCTGAGCACCGGCTGCAGAACCAGCCAGATAAACGCGCTCCCGCCGATCAGAACAATCGCACAGCCGATATGAGCCCAGCGGGAAATGACGGGAAGGATGAGATCAGCGTCCATGTTTGTGCTGCTCTAAGTTGATTCGATGAATGTCGGCCAATTTGATATGGGCCGGGACGGCAGTCTGTCGCAACCACAATCCATAGTCATCGATTTGACTGGATCGATCGAGCGGCTCAACTACTCACCCTGAATAAATGTCTTTTCTTTATACAACAGACCGACAGGAATAAACAGGACTGCTGTCACCAGAATGCACCCGGTCCAGAACCAGAAATAGGCAGCTCTTTCCAAAAGTGTTCGTCCACCCACCGTGAAATCTCTGGAAAATCTGGTTTTCGTTCCGCCACCGCGGCTGTCCAGAATCTCCTGCTGAATTTCGGCCACCATTGATTCGTCGCCACCCGCCTTGAGTTCGATCGTTTTGCGTTCCAACCAGTTAAAATAAGGTATTTTACCACCTGCAGGATCAACAGTGTTTGGTTCTCGGCGATTCACGAAACCGGTAAGAATCATGTCCCATTGAGTTTCATCCTGCCCGTCGGCTCCGACTGAAATCAGCTGGTAACTGTCTCGCGACTGAAGTCTGTAACGGATCGGGTTACCGAAGCTGTCCGTTGCCGACTGCAATTCTTTGTTTCCGGATTCAACAGTTGGAAGCTTCTTCTCTCCATCATCAGCCGAGTCGCCAAAAAAGACCGATTCGATCTTTGCAGCGGCGTCTTCGAATGCGGCAGTCGAAGACGTACTGACCGAAGCGAGTTGTCCGTTCTCATCCAGCACCAGCGTGATATCGTCATCGGTGCCTGCCTGTCCGTCCGCTCCAGCTTCCTGAATGGTTTGCAGTTCGCCATTAGTTTGGTAGGTCGCATTCCACTTTGAAGATTTGATGACATCCCCGGAATCGAGTGACGATATGTCAATCCCTGCAGCCAGGGACGACACTGCGGGTGTCTGAATATAATTGTTGACGACAGCCGTGAAGACATTTCCCAGCGACACTGAGGCCAGGAAAACCGCCATCACGAGAGATTTCATGGTTTTCGGTGCCTGAGTATATGCAAACTCCAGACACGTGATCGACACCATCACTTCCGAGGCCGTCAGTACTCCGTAGGCAAGGAACTGCCAGGAGATCGATGGTTGTGCTCCCGCATCAATGCGTTCCTGAAGCACTGCGACAATCGCGAAGCCGGCAACCATGACGAACAGTCCAAGACCAATTTTCCGAATTGGCGTCAGCCGAAAAACTCTGTGAATGGAGGGATAGATGACAAACTGAAAAACTGGAATCAGGATCAGTACCAGAATGGGATTGACTGCCTGAATTTGAGATGCCAGCCATTCGCGGCCCAGCCAGTACCGGTTCAAATCCTTGGCCTGCAGTACCCACGACGATCCGGTCTGGTCGAACAACGCCCAAAAAACGGCAACGAAAGAAAAAATGATGCTGAGTTTCAGGACGGCAGTGATTCCAGTCCAGCTGAACGTCTCCTTTAAAAAACTTTTGCCGCCTGGTGGGATGTGAATAAAGACGCGTCGCCCCATCCAGAACAGCAGTGTCGCAGCTGCCATCAGCACACCCGGGACACCGAAGGCCCAGTGAGGTCCATAGTGCTCCAGCAGCCACGGAGTCAGTAACGTCGAAATAAACGAGCCGAAGTTAATACTGAAGTAGAACCACTGATAGACCTTACTGAGGAGGTGCTTATTGGAACTTCCAAACTGGTCTCCAACATGAGCCGAAACGCAGGGTTTGATGCCTCCCGAGCCGACAGAGATCAGCCACAATCCAACAACCAGCCACATGCCAGCCGTGATGACTGGTACACCCATCATCGCCAATGCTCCATGACCTCCGCAGTAGACCAGTGACAGCCAGAAGATCGTGCGATATTTTCCCAGGATCGTGTCCGACAGCAAAGCACCAGCCAGAGGGAAGAAGTACACCAGCGCGGTGAAGGTGTGGTACCGCTCCGTCGCTTCAGCGTTCGACATCCCCTGGTCGACATAGACATTGCCCATCCGGTGCAAATAGTCGACCATAAAAATAGTTAGAATGGACTTCATGCCATAGAAACTGAATCGTTCCGCCGCTTCGTTACCGATGATGTAGGGAACGCCCCTGGGCATCCCCTCGCTCTCTTCGGGCGTGTCTCTGTATGTTTGCATGAACCCGGCTTAAAAATATAAACGACCAATACGGCGATGGGAGGAAAGTCTTCCGTCGAACCACTGATCGAGTCACCCGCCGCGGCTCAGGCAGAATGTCCCCTCCCGGAGATTCCAGAAGTCAACACTTCGGAAACTGAAAATTCATATCTGCCGCGAAGGCTATTTGAGCGGCCACAATTCGCCAAATGACTCGCATTGATATTGCGTGAGTTGCTGAATTCCGTGGCGTCCCAGACTCAACAGTTGCTGCAAAGTTTCATCGTCGAATGGTTCTCCTTCTGCCGTCCCCTGCACCTCAATGAATCGACCACTGCCAGTCATAATGACGTTCATGTCGACATCGGCTGAACTATCTTCAACGTAATCCAGATCCAGTACTGCTTTCCCTTCCACCACACCTACGCTCACTGCGGCAACACTGTCTCGGAGAATCGGCCGTTCTGATTCAATGGAAAGGATGACGTCGCACAGTGCGATGAAACCACCGGTCGTACTGAGAGTCCGTGTGCCACCGTCGGCCTGCAAAACGTCGCAATCAACGACAATTGTGTGTTCTCCCAACGCCTCGAAATCGACGGCCGCGCGCAGACTCCGTCCAATCAGTCTTTGGATTTCGGTCGTCCGACCATCGACTTTTTTTCGGTCTCGCTGTTTACGAGGCGATGTGCTGCCGGGAAGCATGCTGTACTCGGCGGTCACCCAACCCAGTGCCGGTGAATCTTCGTCCCGAGGACGACGCCAGGGAGGAATTGACTTTTCCAGACTGGCGGTGCAAAGCACCATTGTGTCACCGGCGTGAATCAGGACGCTTGCTGCTGCTGTTTTGGTAAACTCACGTTGAATGGAAATGGGGCGCAGTTCGTCGGGAGCGCGTCCGTCATGTCTTGCCATGGAGAGAAACATTTTCTGTTCAAGGGGAAAAAGGACCACCGAGACTCGCCGTCTCTGCTGCGAGATACACTGTCCGGCACGACGCGCTGGAAGCTCGCCAGTCCGGATTACTCGTCTCGTAAAACATCATCAGAATGGATTCATTCGGCGGAACCAGGTTCGAAATCGGGAGACTTGCAACTTGTCCACATCAACATCTACGTAATGTACTGTGCGAGAGCGCCTCGAACGAGCGGTCCCATTTTAGATGGGTCAGCCTCGAACCAAACCCGCAGACCAGCTTCACGAATTGCGTCCGAACAGGTCGGACCAATCGAGCCGACATTCGGAACAGTCCTGGTCCATTTTTCCTCAAGGTCCAGTTCTCGAGCCACCTGCAGCACGTGCCGTAACTGCTGAGCACTCGTGAACAGTGTGACATCCGTGTTTCCGGCAATGGATGCATGGATTGCCTGTCGCAGCGGTGACTGGTCTTCAGGCAGTGCCCAGCGGTAGACAGGAATTTTCTGCACGTCCGCTCCTCGCTGCTGCAACGCATCAGCGAGGTCCGGACTGGAAACTCCATATTCCTGTACAGCCACGGTTCGCCCCTTCAGCCCGAGGCCGGCTGCATCGATGGCCGCAATCACCTCTCGCCAGGTATTCGGCGACTCAGCGGAGACGGCAGGCTGGAGTCCCAGTCTGTGAATGACAGCGGCCGGCTTGGGACCTCGAACGATCAGTGGCAATTGGGTCATTCGCTCCAGCATCCGCTGTTCCAGCGATTCCGATCGAGCCAGATTAATCATTGCGGTCGTTCCAACCCCGGTGAGCAGAATCAGGCAGTCCACCTTTCCCAAAGCGAGCAGACGGATGACTCGAATGGCCTCCCGATTGTCTTCCAGTGGAATTTCCTGCATCGAAGGAGCAACAATCGCCTGTCCGCCATGGCGTTCGATCAGCTGGAACATTTCTTCAGCACGACGACTTTCGAAACTGCAGACGACAGGTAAGTGGGACATGATCAGCCTGCTTCCATTCTTTCATGGCCTCGTTGCGCACCGAACCGGAAGGAAACAGCCATGCGAAGTGGTCATGATTTTTTCTGATATCGTCGCCTGCCAGCTGGACGTTACGTCAGACGAAGGCAGCATCAAATGATGCTCGAAAATAAAGGTGATCACGCAACAATGCTGATTCGGGAATATGAGTCACTGACAAACACGACGAATTGCTCGAGTGAAATAGTCCACGACACCAACATCGTCGATTGACGTCACTACGTCAAAGTTGTTACGTCCTGACCGAGTCGCGCGCCGGTCAATCACTGTCATTCCCTGAGTCAGTTCCCCGGTGGTTTCAACATCGATCAGCCTGCTTTCAACCTGAAAGGCTTCGGCACTGGCAGCCACAGCAAGTGCCGCAACGCCTTGTAGCGGAATTCCTTCCTGTGCCTTATGTCTCCGATAGCTGCGAATTGAAAATTGAAGCAGGCGGGACACAACTGCTCCTTTCGTCGTGGGTTTCAACAATCCGCACAAGGTATCGACGTCGTCAAAACTGAGTACCGGCTGCCAGCTGATTTCGAGCGGGACCAGAGTTTTGTGAACAGGCAGTCCACAGACAGCACGTGCGGCCTGAGTGTCTGCCCATATGTTGAATTCTGCCGCTGCTGTGACATCACCGGTCGCCTGGGTGCTGCCACCGAGCGACACGACACTGTGCAGTTGCTCTGATAATTCCGGATCCAAGTCGGTAGCAGCCCACAGGTTCGAAAATGGCCCCAGTGTCAGCAGGCGAACTTCACCAGGAAATTCACGAACGATGTCGACGATCAACTTGGCCGACTCTCGTCGGTTGTGGAGATCAGCAATCTGTACGTCTGTCTCACCGAGTCCGTGACGGCCATTCAGGCTGTTGAACAAATCGGTAACCTCCGGCATCGCGTCATTGATCGATGCCGGCAGGTTGCACTGACCGATTCGTGGATGTCGAACAGGATCGACCATTTCAATCAGATATTGCAGATTGCGAGTCGCCTGTACACCGGAAACGACACCTGCAGACGCTGTAACAGCCAGTAACTCGATCGATGGATCGGCCATTGCGGTCAGAATGGCCAGGGTGTCACCGATGCCCGGATCAGCGTCGATAATGAGTTTCTGAACCAAAGAACTGCCTCTTCTGCTGCAAAACTGCCCCATTAACCAGTGTACCGCATCCCATTGCTACAAAGAAGAATCCCGAGTGCGACTGGTCCGGAAAGGGACAGAAGTCCTCTTTGTATTAAATTTTTCGGGCACGGAACTGCTGGCAAGTGAGTACGTAACCGGGTTACTTACAGGAAGAAACGGAGACACGGACTGAACATCAAACGCACGATCGTCTCAATGCAGCGATAAAATAAGAAACGAGGCAGCTCAGAAGACAGTGAATCCGGCCTCAGCGAGGCCGATTCGTCTCATTCATGGTTCATCGCACAAACCGTTCGGGATCGATTCTTGAATGCACCCGGATTGCTGTTAACCTTCGCCAGATTTTGCGCGGTTTGCTGCCCCTAGGCCAATGGGCTCGATTCTCCGGTTGCTTCCTGAAAGGGTTTGCACACAGGTGGTCCATGACCGTTCAGACCAACGCCAACATACGTGCAGGAATACAAATAGTGCCACGGCGTAACGACATCAATAAGATTCTGATCATTGGTTCCGGTCCTATTGTCATCGGACAGGCCTGCGAATTTGATTACTCCGGTACGCAGGCCTGTAAAGCTCTGCGTGAAGAGGGCTACGAAGTCGTTCTCGTCAACTCCAACCCTGCCACGATCATGACCGATCCGGATACGGCCGATCGAACTTACATCGAGCCGATTACGTGGCAATACGTCGAAAAGATCATTGAACAGGAGCGACCTGACGCACTGCTGCCCACGCTTGGCGGACAGACCGGACTCAACACAGCCATGGATCTGGCCCGCAGGGGAATTCTCGCGAAATACAACTGTGAAATGATCGGAGCACGCGAGGATGTGATCAATCGGGCCGAGGAACGTGACTCATTCAAAGCGGCAATGACCGCAATCGGCCTGGAAGTTCCCAGAAGTGCGGCAGTCCACACACTGGAGGAAGCGAAAGAGGCCGTTGAAGACATTGGTCTGCCGGTTATCGTGCGGGCCAGTTTTACGCTTGGAGGCACTGGTGGCGGAATTGCGTACAACATTCATGAGTTTGAGGACATCGTCCGCCGGGGACTCGAACTGTCGCCCGTCACAGAAGTGCTGCTGGAAGAATCCATCCTCGGCTGGAAAGAGTACGAGATGGAAGTGATGCGTGATCGCGCTGACAACGTGGTCATCATCTGTTCGATTGAGAATTTCGATCCAATGGGAGTTCACACGGGAGATTCGATCACAGTCGCTCCGGCACAGACGCTGACTGACAAGGAATATCAGCGTATGCGTGATGCAACCATTGACTGCATGCGGGCAATCGGTGTCGAAACAGGTGGGTCCAATGTTCAGTTCGCCATCGATCCTCGTACTGGCCGCATGACGATCATCGAAATGAATCCACGAGTGAGTCGCTCCAGCGCTCTGGCATCGAAGGCCACTGGATTCCCGATTGCCAAGATCGCGGCCAAACTGGCAGTAGGTTATACACTGGATGAAATTCCCAATGACATTACGCAGGAGACACTGGCCTGTTTCGAACCGACAATCGACTATGTCGTGACCAAAATTCCTCGCTGGACGTTTGAGAAATTCCCCGAAGCCGATCCGACACTCACGGTGCAGATGAAATCTGTCGGCGAAACGATGGCAATCGGACGCACTTTTCGAGAGTCGCTGCAAAAGGCACTGCGAGGGCTTGAAATCGGACAGTTCGGACTTGGCGGCGGTAAGAAAGATTTGTGGGACACTGCTCGACAGCCTGACAAAGACGCGATTCGCAAGAATCTGTCGACCCCCAACGAAGGTCGTATTTTCTGGCTGCGATACGCACTCAAGTCGGGCATGAGTGTCGAGGACGTTTTCGCACTGACGGACATTGATCCTTGGTTCCTGCGAAACCTTCGTCAGCTGATTTCAATCGAAGACGAAATCCGGTCGGTCGAGCGTATCGAGGATGTGTCGCGCGAGCTCATGATGCGTGCCAAGCAAAACGGATTTTCTGACGCTCAACTGGGTATCTGGTGGGACACCTCGCAGATGGAAGTTCGGCGGTATCGCAAGTCTCTCGGGATTGAAGCAACCTTCAAGCAGGTGGATACGTGCGCAGCAGAATTTGAGGCACACACGCCTTATTATTATTCCACTTATGAACAGGAAGATGAAACTCCTGCGAAAAAATCAGACTCGCAGAGAATCATGATTCTGGGCGGTGGCCCAAACCGGATTGGTCAGGGAATTGAATTCGACTACTGCTGTTGTCAGGCAGCATTTGCGTTGAAAGAACTTGGAATCGAAAGCATTATGGTCAACTCGAATCCGGAAACGGTTTCGACAGACTACGACACCTCTGACTATCTGTTCTTCGAACCTCTCACCACCGAAGATGTTCTGAATATCTGTGACCGAATGGAACCGGATGGTGTGATTGTACAATTCGGCGGACAGACACCACTGAATCTCGCCCATGGACTCGAAGCCGCTGGGGTCAATATTATTGGCACGAGTCCGGATATGATTGACGCTGCCGAAGACCGTGAACGGTTTCAGGCCATTTTGGAAAAGCTGGAATTGCGTCAGCCCCCAAACGGAACAGCCGTCAACACGGAAGGTGCTCGCGCTGCCGCCGACAGGATTGGCTATCCGGTCCTTGTCCGGCCGAGTTACGTGCTGGGCGGACGAGCCATGGAAATTTGCTACGACCAGGAGTCTCTGGTTCGATACATGACTGAAGCAGTCGACACGTCCCCGGAAAAGCCGGTACTGATTGACAAATTCCTGGAAGACGCGATCGAAGTTGATGTGGACGCCATTTCCGATGGCGAAACGACGATCGTGGGTGGAATTATGGAGCACATCGAAGAAGCCGGTGTCCACTCGGGTGATTCGGCATGTGCCCTGCCGCCTCATTCGCTTCCGGAGTCCGTGCTGCAGGAAATCCGTGTAGCCACAAGATCTCTGGCCGCAGAACTGCAGGTGCGGGGGCTCATGAATATCCAGTTCGCAGTCAAGGCAGATGGTGATGACTTCATTGTCTATCTCCTGGAGGTGAATCCCCGTGCCAGCCGCTCTTCACCGTTCGTATCCAAGGCCACCGGCCGCTCTTTGGCTCGTATTGCCGCTAAGGTGATGGCGGGCGTTACCCTCAAAGAACAGAACCAGACACATGAGATTGTGCCGGACTACACGTCCGTCAAGGAAAGCGTCTTTCCGTTTAATCGATTCATCGGAGTCGACATCGTGCTTGGTCCGGAAATGCGGTCCACGGGTGAAGTCATGGGGATTCATGAATCGTTTCCGGTGTCGTTTGCCAAGTCACAGATCGCAGCCGGTGCCCAGTTACCAACCGAAGGCAAAGTATTCATCAGTGTGGCCGCCAGTCACAAAAACAAGATGATCAATCCGGCGCGTCGTTTGAAGAAGCTCGGATTCGATATCGTTTGTACTGCCGGAACCGCTCGCGTCTTCCGGGAAGCCGGAATCGAAGTGGATGTTGTTCGCAAACTGCAGGAAGGCCGGCCGAACCTGCTGGACGTCATGGCAAACGGAGAAATTCAATTCATTTTTAACACACCAAGTGGAAAGGGAGCACGGACAGATGAAGGGCGCATTCGTGCTGCTTCGGTCGCGCATCGGGTTCCCTGTGTGACCACTCTGCCAGGCTGCGTGGCCGTTGTCGATGCTTTGGAAGCATTCCTTGATCAGCCGGATCCACAAATTCGTACCATCCAGCAATGGAGGCAGGAGCTGAATTTACCCGAATATCAACGCTCCTGAACATATGCCATTCTCTCGCGTTTGGAGACGCTGAGTCGATTTCGCGCAGGTTGTCGCACCAACATGCAATTGAAAAATGAATCAGATGGCTGGCTCAGAAAAATCACGCCGTGATCTTCTGCTTGGCAGTGTTGTTGGCCAGCGCGACCTGCCTGTTGCCGGACCAACTCTAAGGCTCAGCATTCATTCGATGGCCTGTGACTTCGGGGCGGCAGTCAGCGCCGGTGAAACGGCTGAGTTACTGAGTTGCGGTCATGGACTGGAAATCGTGCCCGAGATTGAGTCATGGTTAAGCTCGTATCAGTCCGAAAGCGAACTGTCGCAGCTAAACACACTCTCCGTGGGCTGCAAACTTTCGATTTCCGATGGACTGTTTCGGGTACTGCAACTGTCGAAAGAACTGTCGGAAAGAACTGACGGAGCATTTGACATGGCGTCCGGAGCTCAAAACCGTCTGTGGAAACAGTGCAGAGCCGAACAGCGGATTCCCGCGGAAAATGAGATCCAGTATGCCGTGGCTGCATCCGGGATGCAGCACATCCAACTGGAGGAAGACTCCCGAACGGTGACCGTTAAAAAAGGCAGCCTGTCTCTGGATCCCGGAGCAATCGGTAAGGGATTCGCCCTGGATCGTGCCGTTGAGATCATTGAACTGGGGGACATTCCACCGAAGAGTTTTTTGATTCACGGAGGCCGCAGCAGCCTGATGGCCCGTGGTAAACACAACGGACTGACTGGCTGGCCAGTCGGACTTGGCAATCCACTGCTAACGAATCGCCGACTGGGAACCGTAATTCTCAGGAATCAGGCGATGTCAACGAGCGGTTCGAATATACAATTCTTTCGCTGCGAGGGTCGTCGATTTGGCCATATTCTGGATCCGAGGACCGGATGGCCGGTTGAAGGGATGTTGTCAGTCACAGTTCTGGCTGAATCAGCAGCGGTTGCTGATGCACTTTCCACGGCGTTTTTTGTACTGGGGGTCGAAAAGGCCGTCCAGTGTTGTGATAATTTCCCGGAGATTGGTGTGATTTTGGTTCCGTTCCCTGATAGCGGTGCCCGAGTCCATCCAGTCGTGGTCGGAATTTCTCCGGACCAGCTTTACTGGGACGAGGGTCTGGTTGCCCTGTCCTGAATGATCAATGCAAGTAATGGACATGCAACGAAACTCCATCATCGCCGTCATACTTCTCGTGGTGCTGCGTCTGGCAATTGGCTGGCAGCTGCTTTATGAAGGTCTTTGGAAACTCGATACTCTCGATTCCTCGCGACCCTGGTCGTCGGCCGGGTATCTGAAGAATGCGGAAGGACCGTTCAGAGATACGTTTCGATCAATGGCCGGGGACCCGGACGACCTGGACTGGCTGAATTACGATATCGTGGCGGCTCGTTGGGACGACTGGGCACAAAGATTCCGGTCTCGTTATGATCTCAGCAATGATCAGTCAAAGCGTCTGGACAAATTACTGAACGGAGCATTTGGTACTGTTGATGGAAGACCCGTCTATGCTGCTGAACTGACATCATTACCTGAGGGTGTCACCAATCTCAGGGACGCGGCTCGCGTCAGTGACAAGAACGTGTGGTACGACCCGAAACGGAAGCGACTTTATGTTGATGGGAAAAGCCATCTCAAAGACAGTGAACGAGATAAGTTACTGAGGATCGTCAAAGGCCGAAATGACGCAGCCAGCAAACAGTATGAGAAAGCGGTCCAGGATGTCTATAAAAGACAGAAACGAGGTATTGGATACAAGGAAAAACTCGCAGGAGCGCTGAGAGGAAATCCAGACCTTCTGGGTGTTCAGCTGAAGCCGTATGCAGACTCCCAGCGCGTCGGTCAGAAGCAACAGTATCAGGCAATGCTGGCCCGACACGAAAATCTGCGAGACAACGCAGAAACCCATTTTCAATGGGATCATCTGCAGTCTGACTGGCGGAAAATCCAGTCGTTGCGAACCGAAATTATCGCTCCTGTCAAATCGCTGGAGACTGAGTTTCACAATAAGGCGATGAAGCTGCTGACCGTCAATCAATTCGAAGGCGGTTCACAATCAAAGCCCTGGTCCATGCTGCGTGTCGCCGATCTCACCACGATGTGGGGACTCGCAATTCTTGGAACCCTGCTGATCTCCGGTCTGTTCACCCGACTCGCAGCAATTGCAGCCGCCGGAATGCTGTTCAGTTTCTATCTGGCCATGCCTCCACTGCCCGGTGTACCGGAAATCCCCGGCCCGGAACACAGTTACATCATCAACAAGAACCTGATTGAAGTGATTGCACTGCTTGCAATCGCCTCTTTACCAACAGGCCGCTGGTTCGGTATGGACGCGTGGTTCCGTGGTCAGAAAGCCCGTGCCGAAGTCGGAACTGCTTCGACCTGACACATTCTGACGTTCAAAATTATTTTCATTCAAACAAAACATCAACACTCCTTTGTTAAGGAGATTTATTATGCAACTAACACCCGAACAACAGGCGACCGGCAAACACAATTTTGGCCAGGCGGTCGGTGTTGAGCGTCGTGAATTTCTCAAGAGTACTGCTGCTGCCGGTGCCGGCCTGGGCGCACTCTACTTTGGCTATAACAAACTCAAGGGCAAGCCCGTTCGCACAGCGTTTATTGGTACCGGTGACGAAGGCAATGTACTAATCAGCGAACATCCCGTGGATTACATGGAGATTGTCGCCATTGCAGATCTTCGTCCTGCGAACATCGAAAGAACGTTTAAGGGCAGCCATCCCGTTGCACGGAAGGGATTGATCAAGGTTCTGGGACCTGACCACACCAAAGTTCAGAGATTCAGCAACCATCGTGATCTGTTAGCGAAAAAAGACGAACTCGGTCTGGAAGCCGTTGTGATTGCCGTCCCTCTCAACCAGCATGCGCCTGTTGCCATTGAATGTATGGAAGCCGGGCTGCATGTGCTGTGTGAAAAGCTGATGGCCAAGACGGTCACGGCGTGCAAGGAAATGATCCGGCTGGCTGAGAAAAAAGATCTCAAGCTGGCTGTTGGTCATCAGCGACATTACAGCGTTCTCTACGCCAATGCAGCTTATTTGACAGAACAGGGTGTGCTGGGAGATATCAAATTCATTCGAGCGCAGTGGCACCGCAATAATAGTTTTCCGAAAAGCGACGCGTGGCAGAAATGGGACGCGTTTGCAAAAGCTCACCCGGAAGACAAGAAACTCCTCATTGACATGGAGAAGGATGGTTCACTCAGAGAATTCGGATATGACAATGCAAGAAAACTGGTCGACTGGCGCCTGTACAACGAAACCGGTGGTGGCCTTATGGCAGAATTGGGCAGTCATCAGCTTGATGCTGCCAGCATCTTCCTCGGGAAAGTTCACCCGGTTGCCGTTCAGGGATACGGCGGAAAGAATTTCTTCGGTATCGAAGGCGTTGGTCCGAAGTCTGCTCAGGAAGATACTCGTGACATCGACGACCAGATCTTTGTCACATTTGAATTTCCAGGTAAGCAATATGAGCAGAATAACCGTGATATCAGTGTCGTCACCTACTCTTCCATGAACACGAACCGATGGGAACCCTATGGCGAAGCCGTCTTCGGAAGTCGTGCGACACTGGTCATGAAAACTGAAAAAGAAGCTTTACTGTATAAAGAAGCCAGTAAAGCGAGCCCCGGCGGAATCGAACAGCGGATCTGGGCGATCGAAGGTACTAACGGAGGCGCAGCTCTGGATTCCTACGAAACCTCAGCGCCGGCCACGGCCAGCAAGAGCGGTCCTGCTGAGACCGTCAGTCGTGGATACAAGGAAGAAATGGAGCACTTTTGCTACTGCGTGCGCACGGGCCGAAATGAGTTGCGGTGCGACGGTCGCGTCGCGATGGCTGACGCAATCATGGCTCTCACCGCCAACCTTGCAATGAAACATAAAAAACGGATTGAATTCAAGGACTCCTGGTTCGACCCGGCCAGTGATGACGCACCGGAGACCGACGTACAGGTCAATTCGTAGCCAGGCGGACACTGTCGGCTCCGGTGAACATCAAATCCGCCGGATCGGGACGAACGGTTCCTGAGCAGTGCCTTCTGTGGCTCTCATACTCCAACAGATATTGAATGCCGGATAAATCATCGGGTGATGACGCAGTTCGGTCGAACGTCACGGGTCGAGCCGATGAATCTGTTCGATAGTGACCTGCCTGACCTACTTTGCCTTTTCAAATCCAGCCTGAAGCAGATCAGTGTAGCCAGCTTTCAGTGGCCGGATGTCATATCCCCTGCTCCGCAGAATTTTTGAGACAGCCAGGACTCGACCACCACTTCGGCAATGACAGTACACCGGTTTGTCCTTCCGCAGCAGTTTCTTCTGCTTATCCGTCAGCTTGCCTTTGCGAATGATACTCAGTGGCAGCAGATTCGCCTGTTTCAAATGCCCTGCCTTCCACTCGTTGAGTTCACGAACGTCAAGCAACACGGCTGTGCCTTTCTTAAGACTCGTCTGCACCTTCTTAAGATCGTCAGTTGTATGACCGGATTTCGTAAACGTCGGTTTGTCTTGCCCCTCACAGACCGCGGGCAGGAACAGTAATAGTGCGACTGCAATCCAGTGAGATCGGACGGTTGTCATTCCTGACTCCTCTAATTCGTTTTTCTGCAGGTAAAAGGAAAACTTGGCCCAATGCGGCAGGTCGTCCGCCTGTAGGGAGCACAGCAAAACAAGTCGAAGCAACGGACGATTACCGGTTTGTGCCCGGACCCTGATTTCGACTTTTCAAAGTCCTATGAACTACTGCGATGGCCCGATGCAAAACAAATGCGTCATTGTTCGCAGGAAAAGCCGACCATCGGCCACGGCCGGTGACGATCGCATCCCTTCCGTCATTTTATTGCGGGCGATGATTTCAAGAGACGAATCCGCTCGAAAAACGATAACGGTTCCTTCATCGTTGCCGACGTAGATCAACCCGTTCGCAACAATCGGGGATGAGATGAACGTGCCACCAAGACGGACTTTATTCAACTCATTGCCTGTTGCAGCCTCGACACACACTGCGACACCTCGATGCGTCACCATGAAGACTCGACCGTCAAACAGCAACGGTGATGCCATCCGTGAATTGCCTCGGTCGCGATCCCAGACGACGTGAGAAGATTCTGTAATATCTCCCTGCGTCGATGAATTGAGATCAATGCCAATCAGGTTTGCTCCGCTGGAGCCAGTATTCAGAATCGCCAGATTCCGGAAGAAGACTGGAGGAGCTGCTGCATTAAAATCGTCATGGCGGATAGTCCAGATTTCTTCGCCTGTATCGGCGTCATACGCGAAGGCTGCTCGTGATCCCACCGATATGAGCTGCGTCCGCCCATTGACATCGACAAGCCCAGGTGTGCTGTAGGCCTTGCGTATATCACCGTCGCGGCTGGGTTCCCCGTTTTCATCGAGGTCTCCGTAGTCGGTGCTGCGTGGTGTATACCAGACGGTCTTCCCGGTATCCGTATCGAGGGCGGTGAGGAACTGGGTATCTACTCCGTCAAACGTCAGGATCAGCAGATTTCTGTGCAGTACGGGGGAAGATCCTGGACCTCGGTAGTGCCGACATTCAATATTGCGTCGCTGCCAAATGACCTTGAGGGACTCAGGATTGACCCGAGCAGTACCGTAGGAACCAAAATGAACATAGACCGCCTCGTCGTTGACGACACAGCTGGGCGACGCGTATGTGTTAACCGGATTGTTAAGCGGTTCCGGATCTTCGTTTTCAAACAGCAGTTTGTGATGTAGCTGGTGACCCGTGACCGAGTCGATACAGTCCAGGTATTGTCGATGGCCGTCTTCTGAAGCAGAAGTCAACCAGATCAGTCCATTGAGTACGACAGGTGTCGAATGACCGAATTCCGGAAGGTCTATCTTCCAGCTGATGTTTTTCCCGGTTTCCTCGTCCCAGGACGACGGTATTCCGGCTGCCTCGTGCAACGGTACGTTGCTGTTGCCATGCGGTCCGAAACGCGACGGCCAGCCGGATTCAGCTCCGAATGCAGTCATACAGACGCACGTACAGAACAGCAGCTTGAATACCCGTATGGACACGTGAAGATTGCTGTGCATGCTGAATGTCTGTCTTTGGTCAGTTTGTGAGTTCCGGAACGGGCGCATCGGGTGCTATCTCTCTGTCTTCCCACCTTGTTGTTCCATCGGCAGACCGGACTAAGATTCGCTGCTGACTTCCAGGGACGGGACTGCGACTCTCGGGAATCCAGCGACGATGCTGTTTCATAACGCGGGCATACTGTTCGTCCAGCGCCAGGTTGTGCCATTCATTGGGATCTCTGTGCATATCATAAAGTTCTTCTGTCCCGTCGGCATACTGAATAAATCGCCAGTCTCGACTTCGAATACCATGGTTGTCGTGATTGTGCGTCGTAATTGCAGGCCAGATTCGTTGCTGTGCCGGATTTCGCAGCTGCGGTATCAGGCTGTGCCCTTCCAGATGTCGCGGCAGTGGTAATTGACAGAGGTCAGACAGTGTCGGATAGATATCCAGCAGTTCGACCGGTTCGACACACCTTCCACCTTGCGGAATGTGTGGTCCGGCGAAAATCAACGGCACACGGGTGGAACGATCCCACAGGCTGTTCTTTCCGGTAATCCGTTTTTCGCCCAGATGCCAGCCATGGTCCGACCACAAAACAAGAATCGTATTTTGGGCATAGGGACTGTTATCCAGTGCATTGATAATACGTCCCACCTGACTGTCGACAAAACTTGTACAGGCCATGTAGGAACGTACAAGATTCTTCCATTGCCCGGCGGCTGCCAGAAAATCGTGCCGTGGTTCCGGAAGCTTCCAGTGCAGGTACCATGAAAATCGCGGCGTGTCGTCACGATCCCCCCTCAGAAACGGTGGCAGTTGCAGCATTTGTTCCGGATACAAATCAAACCATTTTTTCGTCGCGTAGCAGGGGACATGAGGTAAGAAAAATCCGGCCGCCAGAAAGAACGGCTTTGTCTGTTGCTTTTGCAGCTGATCGACGACCCAGCTGGCGACCACATAGTCACCTTTATCTTCGTCACGGTGTGGAAATTCACCCCAATCCACCAAAGAATGGCTCGACGGAGTATTCACCAGTTTTGATGCCGGCTGAACGCCTACTTCCGGCGGAGGACCAACCACATCGAATTCGTGGTAGATCCTCTTCGTTCCGTAACCACCATGGAAGACTTTACCTGCTGAAAATGTCTTCCATCCGTGCTGTGCAAAATGTTGAGGAAGCGTGACCAGTTCGTGCAGTTCCATGACGTCACGGAACCAGGGCGCTAATCCATATACACCGGTTGTCGAGGGCCGGCGACCGGTTATGAGACTCGTTCGAGAAGGATTGCACAGTGGTGACTGACAATGGGCGTTGAGGAACAGAGTTCCGCGTTTTGCGAGCGCATCAATGTGCGGCGTCTGAATCTGCGGATGGCCGCCAAGGCACCCAATCCAGTCGTTCTGGTCATCGATGGCAATCATCAGAATATTGGCAGACTGTTCGTCTGCATTCGCCACGTAACTGGCGCATGAAATACTGACAACTGCAAAGGACAGGATCAGCATTAAAGGCGAATGAATCAACATCAACAGACACTCGCGTATAATCAGGAAAGACCGGCTGCATCAACGGCGTCCTGCATCTTTCGCAGACCTGTCGTGGCAACTTCCTGGGCATCCTGCTTCCAGTAATCATGATTAAACAGTTCCAGAGAAAGCGCGACATTTTTCCCGCCTTCGGCAATCGACCGCAGAATTGATGTCAATGGCGCAACGCCATCCCCGGGATACACACGATCGCTGTCGTCGAGTTCTCCGCGCGCCGGCGAGTCAGGATAATCGTTCATATGAAAGACATGGATGGCCTCGTCCGATAAAAGTTCCAGCCCCTGGAAGTCCGACCCGCCACGATAAAGATGATACACATCCGGCAGCAGGCACGCTTTTGGATGATTCGATTCAAGGCAGACGGCTGCTGAATGTCCAAGTCGGTGCAGATTTGTACTGAAACCCCATACTTCAAGTTGTGGAATGACGTCCGCTGCATCGCCGACAGCCAACAGGGCCTTGTAACGGTCAATGATATCGAACAGGTCCAGGACGGGACCGTCCTGTGCACCCACTGGCGGAGCCGCAATTCTCAATCCGCCAATTTCGCGCAACAGATCCATATCGTGTTTCGCATCTTCGAGGCCTTTTCGGCGGACGTCTTCGTCATCCACAATCCAATGAGCAAACCCAATCGCACTCTCGACCGTGAGCCCATGATCGCTGATTCGTTTTGCCAGATCCGTCAGTCTGCCGCCCTCCTGCTTATACGCCACAAGGTCCTCCATCCAGGGCTCAATGCCGTCATAGCCGGCTTTGCCAACCACATCGACCTGTTCTTCGATAGACAATTCCTGGCCGCGAATGGTGCTTGTATTGAAACAGTATCGGATACCGGATGACATAGCGGGTCCTTCGAACGAATCGGCAGTGGGAAACATTGTTGCCGCAGCAAATGAGGTGGCAGTCGTGAGAAAAGTACGGCGGTCAGAAATCATCAGAAGGCGGCACTGCGGATAAGGGAAAGTCTGACAGTATGGACTCCATCGTAGGCATGCTGATCACGTCACACAACTACCGAGTCATCCTGCCGGACCAGCAATCGCGTTAACACTTGAATCTCTTGACTGGGATGCTGGTTCCAACATCACCCACAATCAGGCTCACTGTACATCACTTCCGTCCTGTCAACCCGGAATGCTGATACTCAGCTATGTGCCAATTGGTGTGGCAGCCATTTGGATTGTTTTGTTGTCCAACTCTGTAAGAATGCCTGTCTCAACGTTTCCGGGGCTCTGCATGCACATTCTTCTGATTCTTATTGCCGGTCTGGTCGTTGTGATTGGCGGCATTGTATTTGCGCGACTCCCAGCGTTTCTGGCACTCACGCTGGGTGCGGTCCTGGTGGCCGGGCTGACACCCCGTCAAATGCTGTTTGACGCATTCATCAGCCAGAAATCGGGACAGGTTGGCCGTGTTGAAGGCAACTCGATAGAACTGTCTCGGAGTGTTGAGACAGACAATGATGTTCTGCTCGTTGCGCCACGTTTGTCCGGCGAATCGGGATCCACCACGCTGACATCTACAGCAATCGCTCGAATGACCAACGAGCAGTTCGTACCAGCTGATTCAACATCATTTGACTCTGTCGTGACCGGTGACGTCGTGGTAACGCGGAGTCATGCACAGGCCTCGGTATTTCTCTCGGATCAGCCGGCACTGACAAGAGTCACGACTGCGATGGGGCAGTACTTTGGCAAACTGGCGATCATCATTGTGTGTGCTTCAATGATTGGACGCTGTCTGCTTGACAGTGGATCCGCAGAACGAATTGTCCGCTCGGTTCTGGCATTGCTGGGACAGCGGCTGGCTCCGACAGCACTGACTGTCAGCAGTTTCATTCTGGGAATCCCGGTATTCTTCGACACTGTGTTCTATTTAATGATTCCGATTGCCAAAGTTCTGCGTATTCAGACCGGTGCCAATTATCTGTTGTATGTCCTGGCGATCGTGGCCGGGGCCTCAATGGCGCATTCCCTTGTCCCTCCCACACCGGGACCTCTTGCGGTTGCTGAAATTTTTCAGGTGGAACTATCACAGATGATTCTGGGTGGCAGCATCGTCGGAGTTGTGGCCGCGTCGGCAGGTTTGTTGTGGGCTTCAATGGTCAACCGGTTGACAACCGTGAACATCCCGGAAGAAGACACCGAAATTCTGGAAGCTGCGGCTCAAAGGGATGAATCAGAACTGCCGCCGGTGTGGATGGCATTGTTACCGATCGGACTTCCTGTCGTATTGATTTCACTTCCTGCGATCTGGGCTTCACTTGAATCGCTGGCAAAATGGGTATCACCCCAGTTGACTCCCTTTGTTGCTCCGATTGTGGATACCCTGAGCAATAAGAATGTCGCCCTGCTGATTTCGGCAGGTGTGGCGCTGGCGATTTATCTTTGGAACACACGTCCATCCAGGCAGGCAATGTCCGAGGCAATGCAGTCTGCCATCGGCAGCGCTGGAGCCATCCTGCTGATCACGTGTGCCGGTGGAGCGTTCGGCCGCATTTTGTTTCAGACCAACGTCGCAAGCCTGCTTGACGAACTCCCGACAATGTCACCGATCGTGCTTGTGGTGGCTGCGTTTCTGGTGACAGCCGGAGTGCGAACTGCTCAGGGTTCCGCTACAGTCGCCATGATGACGTCCGCCGGAATCTTCGCACCGCTGGTAACGTCGGGTGCAGTTGAGGTCGCTCCCTTGTATATGGCGCTGGCGGTCGGCTGTGGTTCAAAGCCCATTGCCTGGATGAACGACAGCGGCTTTTGGATTATTACAAAAATGTCCGGAATGACAGAAACTCAGGGTCTGAAGTTCATTTCTCCCTTTGGCACCGTCATGGGAATCGCAGGCCTGATGGCGGTAATCGCAGCCGTGATTCTGTTTCCGGGACCTTAGCTGGACAGTCCTGGTCTCCGGCGCGAACACAGGTCTGGCACCTGCACCATTGTCGAAAGCCCGACGACTTGTTTTGAAAGACTCTTCTGATGGTAACGATCGATTTCTCACGATCATTTCTCACCTTTCGCATCGATACCGAAAAGAAACCGCCTCAAACTGCCAGTCACAAGCCGGCATACAGTCTCAACAACGCTCGCATACAGATCGAGTGTCGTCTGCAGGTGACCGACAGGAAAACAGATCTGACGCAGTCCTTTGTCCTGGGCGCCAGTTGCAAAACTGAGCGTGTTGGTGTGCCGCGCGACATCTGGACTGTTCCGAACGCTGATTTTGCTCCCATATTTTCTGACACAGGATTTATGAATATCAAGACATACGCTCAGGTCAGTGATGGTGTCGAACTGTACCCACCCGGCAGCGGAATACAGTCGGAACGACAGTGGGGAACGATTGCTGATGCATTTGACAATGTACGTATTGACATCGCCGAATGCCGTGGAATTGAACTACTGTCAGCAACCGATATCGTTCAGGCGACCCTGAATAACACAATATTGAATGCCAGGACAACCATTGAAACGGATCGATATTCAGCCGTACTGGAGTACCCCGTCAAAACAATGAACGCCAACGAACGCGACAATATCTACCAAACCGATACCGGACCGGTATTGTTGCCTGATCTGACAGCTGAACCGGACGCAATGCTGCAACGACTGCAGTTTGCATATGCAGCATTGAGTTGCCCGGATTGGGTCGAATTCCTGGTTCGGACCGCAACAACGGTCACTGAGGACGTCAACGTTTATCACTATTCGCAATCGGTGCGATGTGATGTTCGAAACGAAATCATTGGACTTGCCTGACTGTCAGCCAGACAGTATTCCGGTGAACGTGATCGCCACCGGGCCCGACAGCTGAATTTGCCCATCGGGTCTCCACAGCACATCAAGCGATCCACCGGGCAGGATGACTCGACACGGCAGGTTTCTGGTCACCAGATCTGCGAGCGTTGCAGCAGCAACGACGGCGCACGCACCCGAACCGCAGGATCGAGTTTCCCCACTGCCCCGCTCCCAGACGCGTACGTCGAGTTCCTGATCTCCGCGAAAAGCAGCAAATTCAACATTCGTCCGCTCTGACATCTCCGGATGATGCTCAATCTGCGGACCAATGTTCCTGATCAGTTGATCGCTGAGTTCGTCCACAAACACAACTGCGTGCGGATTGCCAATGTGCACACTGTGAACAACGAATTTGGTCACATGGTCCAGTTCGATCATCCGGCCACCGCCGGACGTCAACAGTTCCGGTGATCCCATTTCCACCACGGCAGACCCGGAGCGAGTGCCGTGCGTAATATTAACAGCGGTGATTACTCGATTGCTCACAAAGATACGACAGACGTCGCGGACGCGCCCTTCCCGCTGCATCCAGACCGCGACACAGCGGGCGCCATTTCCACACATTTGCGCCGAGGACCCATCGGCATTCCAGATGCGCATTTCGACATCGCTCAAGTCATCCGGTGGAGGAATCATATAAATGATTCCGTCGGCCCCGATGTGAGCATGTCGACTGCAGATTTCACGAGCCAGACTCACCGGATCCTGTGGCAGTGCGCCGGTGAAGCCATCGAAGAAAACGTAGTCGTTTTCAGCTCCGTGCATCTTGATGAAGGGAAAATGAGGCATGTGCGCCGTTGAAACCGGGCAGACACAGGATCAGACCAGTGATATTGAGTCTATTTGAGACCGTATTCTTTGATCTTGCGATAGATCGTTCGTTCCCCTTTACCGAGCAGTCGAGCTGCCTCTTCGCGGTTCCCATCAGTCAAATCGAGAGCTCTCTGGATGTAATATTTTTCCACTTCGTCCAGTGGACGACCGATGAGCGAGTCAGCGCCGGATGGTCCGCTGCTTTCGCCGGGTTCCGTGTCACCACCAACCAGTTGTGCGATCTCAGCAGGTAAACCGTCCACATCCAGAAGTCCGTCAGTGTCCATCACCAGCATACTTTCGATCGTGTTTCTCAGCTGACGAATGTTACCTGGCCAGTCGTAACTGAGTAATGCCAGCCTGGCAGTTCTGGAAAAACCGTGAGCTTCACGTCCCGTTTTTTTCGACAAGTCCCGCAGGAAATGTTCCATGAGCAGCGGTATATCACCTGGACGGTCTCTGAGTGGTGGCAACTCAATACTGACGACCATCAGTCGATAATACAGGTCCTCCCGAAATGATCCGTCCGCCACCATTTGTTTGAGGTTTGCATTGGTGGCCGCCACCAGACGCACATTGACATTAAATTCGTCGTTCGCTCCCAGCCGTGTGATGCGACGATCTTCCAGGACACGCAACAGTTTGATTTGAGTTTCCATCGGCATCTCACCGACTTCATCGAGGAACAGCGTCCCTCCATTGGCATGCTCAAATTTTCCAATCCTCCGTCCGATGGCACCGGTGAATGCTCCCTGTTCATGACCAAAGAGTTCACTCTCAAGAATACTGTCCGGCAGAGCTGAAATATTGAGCGGGACAAATGGTTTACTCTTGCGAGGGCTGTTTTGATGGAGGGCTTTGGCAACGAGCTCCTTGCCGGTACCGTTTTCACCGTGGATCAATACGGTACTGTCGGTCGGGGCAACACTTTTAAGCTGAGTGACGATGTGGTGCATCTGGGGGCTGTTGCCAATCACACCCTCGAAACCAAAGCGTTCTTCCAGTGACCGACGCAGTTCGGCATTGCGCCGAATCAGCCGCAGACGAGCCGACGCTTTCTCGACTGCGGAACGCAGTTCTGTAATATCAAGCGGTTTGGTAAGGTACGTATAGGCTCCGTGCTGCATGGCGGTGACAGCCGATGCGATGGATCCGTGACCGGTAAGGACGATGACTTCTGCGTCGGGCAACTCGTCTTTGGCCAGCCTAAGGATCTCCAGACCGTTGATGTCACCCATCTGGAGATCTGTAACGATCACATCCCATGAATCGCTGGTGATCAATCCCGAACCACGTTCACCGGAAGCCGCCACCTGACACTCGCAATTGATACGGCTGAGGCTCTCCGCAACAGCCTGCGCATGACTCTCATCGTCATCCACGACAAGTACGCGGATTGGAATAGCGGTCAGGTCAGGAGCTTCGCTGGCGTCTTCAGTCATTACGGTTGGAAACGGAGTGGCAGCTGAACAGTGAATCGAGTCCCCTGACCGGGCTCACTGTCACAACTTATTGTGCCGTTATGGGCTTCAATAATACGTCTCACAGTCGGCAATCCCAGCCCACTGCCGCTGGATCGTGTCGAAAAGAATGCCTGGAACATTCGATCTCGTGTCTTTTCGTCCATTCCTCGCCCGGTATCAATAACTTCCAGAACGATGTTACCATCCCGGACCGTTGTGATGAATTCCAGAGTTCCACCATCCGGCATTGCCTGCAAAGCATTGCGCCCCAGATTGTTGAGCACCTGCCGGAACAGAGCCGTATCCAGCGGAATTTCGGGAAGATTTGCGTCAAGATGCGGTCGCACCTCCACATTATGCTCGCCTGCCAGCGGATCAAGGAATTCCAAATAACTGGTGACAGTTTCGTTGAGGCTCCCGGCTTCCCGTTGTGGTTCACCGGCACGTGCAAACTGCAGGAAGGCATTGAGAATTTCCTCCAGCTGATGACACTCGTGCTGAAGCTTGGTCACTCGCTCCAGCATTCGTCTGGACCGAGTTGTTTCTTCTTGATTGAGATCTTCCGCCAGCAACTCCAGATGCATACCGATTGTCGAAAGTGGATTACGAATCTCATGAGCCAGGCCGCCAGCCAGTGTGGCCAGTTCAGTACTCCTCGCCTGCAGACGTTTACGTTCGGAACTCGCCAGATTGGATGTCATAGGATGATCCGGAAGTGCCGAGCCAGGCCCGGAGAACAATCTCTGTCTCCGGGCAGAAAGACAGGACAGCTGGATTGGGAGCGACATTCAGGATTGAGCACGAAGTGAGAGCCTTAACGAACACTGAATCAGAACTCGACCGCTTCTTCCTCATCATCCGGAGCATTCTCAGCGAGTACGGCCTTACGAGAAAGTTTGACACGGTTCTGATCGTCGACAGCGATGACTTTGACATCCATTACATCGCCCACACTGCAAACATCATTGACGTTCTTAACAAAACCGTCGGACAGTTCACTGATGTGACACAATCCGTCTTTACCTGGAGCGATCTCAATGAACGCTCCAAAATCTTTGATGGATGTGACCTTACCATTGTAGACACGGCCGACCTGAATCTCTTCGGTCAGAGCCTCCACTCGAGCCAGAGCCGCATCTGCGGCAGCAGCATTCTCTCCGGAAATCGTCACAGTACCATCTTCAGCAATATCGATCTGGGCCCCGGTCTCTTCCTGCATGGCACGAATCGTCTTACCGCCGGGTCCAATCAACAGACCGATTTTTTCAGGATTGATGCTGGTCTGAACCAGTCGTGGAGCCGTTGCAGCAACCTCCTGACGCGGACGGCGGATGGCACCAAGCATCGTTCGCAACAAGTTCTTACGAGCACCAAGTGCCTGATCGAGCGTTTCGCGAATCACCTGTTCGGTGATCCCGTCGTTCTTCAGGTCCAGCTGAATGCCGGTAACACCGCGACCGGTACCCGCGACTTTGAAATCCATTTCTCCGAAGTGGTCTTCTTCGCCCATGATATCGGTCAGCAGAATGTGATTGTCGCCTTCCTGAACGAGTCCAATCGAAATTCCGGCAACGGGCTGCCGAATGGGAACACCCGCATCCATCAGTGCCAGCGTGGCACTACAGACGGAAGCCATTGAACTGCTGCCGTTCGATTCGAGAATATCCGAGATGATACGAATCGTATACGGGAACTTGTCTGAGTCCGGTATAACGGGCTTAACGGATCGTTCCGCCAGACAACCATGACCGATTTCACGACGCCCTGGGCCGCGAATCGGACGACATTCGCCGACGGAAAAGGATGGGAAGTAATAGTGCAGCATGAACCGATCGGCCTGTTCACCAAACAGGCCGTCGCTGCGCTGCTGGTCGCGTGTTGTTCCCAGAGCAATGGTCGCCAAAGACTGCGTTTCGCCGCGTGTGAACACTGCAGAACCGTGAACCTGTGGAATACGGGACACTTCGCAGGAAACGTCTCGCAGGTCTCCTGGAGCGCGTCCGTCAAGTCGTTTACCGCTGAGCAGCAGATCACGAACGATCTGAGCTTCCAGTTTGTAGAAAGCATCGCCAAACTGAGCTTTGGTGAGCCCGTCAGTAGTCTCTTCGGCATCTTCCGGAAAATATTTTTCAAGAAGTGAGGCTTTCAGCTCACGAACATTTTCGTTGCGATCTTTCTTATCACCCGATGTCTTTGCATCGCGAAGTTTGTCTTTCGCGTCGGACTGCAGAATCTTGTCGAATGGATTGTCGACAGGAATCGGAAGTTCCGGCGCTTCGATCCCCAGTTCTTTCACCAGTTCTTCCTGGAGACGACACAAAGTCTGGACGTGTTTGTGGCCAAACATGATTGCATCGCCCATTTCCTTTTCCGGCAGCTGATCGGCGAATCCTTCGATCATCAATACCGCGTTTTGTGAACCAGCGACGATCAGGTCCAGCGTACTTTCTGCCTGTTGCTGAACGGTCGGCATCAGAATCAATTCACCGTCGATCAGGCCAATACGCACAGCCGCAATAGGACCACGGAATGGCATACCGGAGATCATAAGTGCAGCACTGGCACCCGTAATACTCAATACGTCCGGATCGTTTTCACCATCGACGGACATCACATTGGACATCACCTGGACTTCGTCCCGGAATCCATCGGGAAACAATGGGCGAATCGGACGGTCTGTCAACCGACAGGTGAGAATCTCACGCGTCGTTGGACGACCTTCGCGTTTGAGGTATCCACCGGCAAATTTACCAGCTGCCGCAAAACGTTCCCGGTAGTCAACGGTCAGTGGAAAAAAATTGGTTCCAGGACGAGATGGTCCGGTCTGAGAGGCTACGAAAACACTGGTTTCTCCGAGCTGGATCAAAACAGATCCACTGGCCTGTTTTGCCAGCTGGCCGGAGTTAAGAGATAATGTGCGGCCTCCAATTTGACAATCAACGGTCACATTCTTCACGATCAGTTCCTTACCCGGCTTAGCCGGAGCAAAGACTGCATGATCGCAGAATCCAGGTCACGTGTTTCGCACGTAAAGCAACTTCACGGCATCAGGAACGCAAGCAGACAGCACCATCCGGGTGCATAACAAGATACGTCAAATGTCTCCGGCAACGACCAATACTGGATTCTCAGCAAATCCGGTGGGCGTCAACAACATCAGCTACGCCTGCAATTTCCGACAACTCCAAAGTCACCCCAGGTGGCGGCACTCCGCGACAGACCTGCGGCAGCAGTCAGCAAACAAACAACTATCTGTAATCATCAACGGAACACTTTGACGTTGACACAAACATCCGTCGTCAGGTTCCTACGCTGAATTGCCACACAGCAACTCAACACACCAACAAACAAAAGCGTCGGATTCCTGTCGGACCCGCAACGCTCTTCATCACTACTTACGAATTCCCAACTGGCCGATAATGGTTACGTAATCTTCCGGTTTTTTTGCCTTAAGATAATCCAGCAAACGACGGCGCCTACTGACCATGGCCAGGAGTCCACGACGACTCGAATGATCCTTATTGTGGGTTTTGAGGTGCTGCGTCAGATTCTGAATTCCGTGAGTCAGCACAGCAATCTGGACATGAGGCGATCCTGTGTCATTTTTTCCGCGTCCGAATTCCTTGATCAGACGCTGCTTTAATTCCGGCGAAATTGCCATAAGAAACCTTTAGGCTGCACAAAGCGGGGCAGACGAAGGCGCAAAACCCTCGAAACCCTCGAACGCTATACTGCGGAAACAATAATCAGGAGCACGGCAACCGAGCCCTGTATGAAAGTCGCAGGATTGTACCGACGTTGTCCTCCCGATCAATCCAGATCTGCTGCCGATCGGCCGAATCCTGCGGTCTGGATCCACAATTCAAGACTATTGACAGGATTCCCTGCAATTGAGACACCGATAGCAGGTCCTGCTGTCGGTTCGCTCCCTGGCCCGAAAACCGTTTCTCCAGGTCACAAGGCGGATCCTGCTGTTCTTCCTGAATTTGTCCGCCTCCGATCATTCTATTATTGCTAAACTTGCAAGTCCGCTCGATTCACAACAACGAACAGGTACGCGCCCGGAAACATGGATTAATCCGGCATATCGAAACCGTACCACGTTTGGGACAGATGGAATGAGGCATCTGATGAAGTACCGAACCAGTCGAGACTTCAGCCTCGTGATACTCATTGCTGTCGTCGTGCTGGGATTTTGTGCAGCACGACGATGGATACCACTGCTTCAAAATCTCACATGGGCGCCGACAAAGAATTCCGTCGGGGCCCTGAAACAGAATCGAATTGATCATACCGACGGCCATGCGCATCACCTTACTGGCGCACACGGCGACAATAATCATAATCATGGTCATCACGAACGTGACCACAGTGGCGACAGCCACGAACATGATCACAGTGACCGTCGGAGCCATGCGGGTCGCCCCACAGACGGCTCATACGGCAACCACCAATCGAATGCCCTGGAGTTGTCGGCAAAAGCTCGAAAGAATCTGGGACTTCTGTCTGAGCAGATTCAGACGGTTGAACTGAACACATTCTGGCGGACCATCAGCGTACCGGGTAAGGTCGTGGGTCGGCCCGGCCGCACTGACGTTCAGGTGGCAACGCCGATGACAGGATTGATCACTCATGTTCACACCACCCAGGGTGAAGCCGTTCGACCTGGAACCCTGTTGTTCCGCATTCGGCTGACCCACGAAGATTTACTTCAGCTCCAGACCGAGTTCCTCCAGACGGTCGGCGAACTGGACGTGGCGGAGCATGAAATTGAACGTCTGGAGAAGGTCACCCGCAGTCAGGCAATTCCCGGCAGAGTATTGCTGGAGCGAGAGTATGAACGAGACAAACTCACATCACTCAGGAACGCTCAGCGTGAGTCACTGAGACTCCACGGACTCTCCGACAAACAGATTCAATCCATCGTCACCGACCGCCGACTCATACGTGAACTCGAACTGTTTGCTCCCACAGCTGATAGCCACTTGGCCGACAGTCACCAGCACCAAGAAGCAGAAGAGGACCATGCGTCGACCGAAGCAAACGAGCTGCTGGTCCTGGAACGTCTCAATGTTCATAAAGGACAGGTAATCCCTGCGGGAACTACGTTATGTGTACTAAAGGATTACAGTGAGCTGTTAATTGAAGGGCTGGCGCTGGAACAGGATATCCCGACTTTGCGACGGGCGCTGCGTCAGGAGTACGATGTAACGGCCGTGTTCGAACAACCCGGAGGCGTCATGAAAACGGTCGGGAAGCTGCGAATTGAATATCTGAAAAACGAAGTCGACCCTGAGTCCCGGTCAATTCGATTCTTTGTACGACTTTCAAACCGTATGACCGGAAAAAATCCTCGTGGTGATGTGAGTTTTGTGGAATGGGCTTGGTTGATTGGACAGCGTGTGCAACTACGAATTCCATTCGGTCGCTGGAAGAATCAACTTGTGCTGCCAGCCCAGGCCGTGGCGGAACAGGGTGTTGAAAACTACGTGTTTCGGAAACACGGTGAGCATTTCGACCGTGTTGCCATTCGTGTTAAGTATCGCGATCCACTGTTCGTCGTCGTGGAACGCGACGGAGCAATTTCACCAGGTAATCAGATCGCATGGAAAGGGGCGCACCAGATGCAGATGGCGATCCGCAGACAATCCGATGAACCTGTTAATGCCTATCACGGGCATACTCATTAGAGCCGGAAATTTGTGAACTGCCGCCGGAAACTGAATCTGGCCCCTATCCTCCAATGAAACCGCTTGAGTCTGTTACTGATAGACGTGTGCATCTGCCGCTCATCTGAGTGCAGCCGTTGTGTGTGTGAACTGGCTACTCATGTTTTTGACAGCGCCAACGTGAGCCGGCGGCGAACATCATCAGAATATTGAGGGTCACAGGCCTCGTGATCACATTCCGTCCTGCAGTGCCTGCAAATGTCTGGAGAAGTGCTCTGCCAGGACTTCGGTCCAGGTCTCCGGGTGTTCGTCGAGCACGGCGCGAATAGCCGGGCCCAGTTCAGGATCCGTCAACGTCGATCCAAACGTACAGTGAAGAATCTGGCGGCCAGGCCTGCGAAAGCCCCTGCCTTTCGGAACCTCTGACCAGAGTTCCAGATATTCCCGCTCCAGTTCCGCGATATCGTGGACGTCGGCCACTGTCGGCGCGGAGGCCAGCGTAGCTGAAACATGGTACGTTGCGCGATCTGTTTCATAGCGACTTCGGCCAAAGCTGATAACACGCCGAAACAAATCTGCGTCATGCCGAGCCACCACGCGGAGTGCTTCCAGATAACTGGTCCCGGCAGTCTTGACATGAAATCGTCCCTGCGTTGTCCGAGCCAGCAGACTGTACATGGACAATTTGTCAGATCCCGAATGCAGGCTCAGCTTATAGCCACCGAGCAACTCGGCGATCGCAGCATGATCTGAAAGCGATACTTCAAGTGCACCTAAATCACCCTTGAAGTCCACTCCCTTTTCAAAATCACCAATGAAGCGTGGTGCCAAACTCACCAGCTTCATCCCGCTCTGCAGACACTGATCCGCAACGATGTAGTGTTCGGCCAGTGTCGTCGGCTGTGCCGTTTCGTCCACCGACAATTCAATCTCGTGATCCCGGCCGAGCGACTCATGTACCTCTGCGATGTATCGCCCCATTTTCTGGGCATGTGCGATTGCCGGTCCGTATTTGACGGCAGCTCGCATACAGGCTTCTTCAGACAGTTCAACGGTTGTCCCTGTTGTAAGCGAAACAGAGTGCCCGATGTACTCGTGAAGCCACGGAACTGATTCTCGAACCGCTTCAAATCGGGTACGGACTTCTGATTCACTGTAGTCGTCGGCCGCCTGATCCACATGGTCCGAGGGATCAATTGTGAAAAAAGTGAATCCAGCCGCAACCGTAACATCAACGTCTTCCGACGTCTTAAGGTGATCGGCATCTGCCCCGACACGACCGGTCCAGCCCGCCGTGCGCGCTCCAATCAGCGCATCGTCCATCACCTGCCGGGCCGTCCTTTGCGTTCGGGTCATTTCCCGAATGGACTGTTGCGGAAAAATCGGTTCGATTCCTGCACCCGCGCGATTCATCGACTCAACATGTCCGGGAGTCGCCGTTCCGATACGATCACCGAATCCAAAGGATGGGGCCAGCCCAAGTGTCTCGCAGTTCATTCTGAATTCAGTCTCTCAAAAATTAGTCAGTGCAGATGATTTGAATGTCACATTTCCGAAAATGGTCAACGTGCTGAACAGTCAATATTTTTTATGGACCGACGACGACGGCTGAGAAACCCGGTTTCCTGAAAAGGCCGGGTTCTGTCCGCGAGATTTAGTCCGCAACGCTGATGACGGCCTTGATCACGCCGGTTTCCGGCTGTGTGAATGAATCAAAGTCATCAACGACTGAATCGAATGTGGTTCGGTGAGTGATCCAGGGCTCTGTATTGATAGTGCCATCTTCGATCAGTTCGATAATGGCTGGAAAATCATCGGGCAGAGCGTTCCGCGATGCCTTAAGTGTCAGTTCCGGCTTGTGCAGAGCCGGATGGGGAAAGGAGATCTCCTGTGTTGTAATACCAACATATACCAGACTTCCCGTATGTGCCACGTACTGCACTGCATTCGACATGGACTGCCAACTGCCGGTTGCATCCGTCACGACTGAGTAACGATCACCGTTGGTTATTTCCAACGCACGTTCCAGTTCTGTTCCTTCACCGGTGTAAAGAATTGTGTGAGCAACTCCATAGTTTGATTTGCAAAACTGCAGACGTTCCGGATTCATGTCCAGAACTGTGATGGTTGCCCTGGACAGCCGTGTGAATTCCAGCGTCGCAAGTCCAATCGGTCCGGCACCAATAATCATCACATGCTGGCCAGCCTGAGGTTCACCTCGATTTGTCGCGTGTCGACCGATCGCCAGTGTCTCCACGATAGCAAGTTGTTCCATCGACAGATCCCTGGACGGATGCAGCTTACCTGCCCGAATGAGGAACCGTTCACACAATCCTCCATCTATCATGACACCGATTACTTCGAGCGATTCGCAGCAATTGGGATGGCCGCTCCGGCACGCATAGCAGTATCCGCAATTCATATAAGGCTCAACACTACAGCGATCACCCACTTTGACACCGGTAACATCATCGGCAACCGCCAGAACTTCGACTCCCAGTTCATGACCTGGGACACGTGGATAACTGAAGAACGGCATCTTACCCAGGTACCCACTGATATCCGTGCCACAGATACCCATCCGGTGAGTTCTCACCAGTGCCTGACCTGGTCCCGGGTCTCCGGGTTCGGAAACGTCCACGTGCATCAGCCGGAGCGGCTCCTGGAATCGAATTGCTCTCATCAGTCTTTCCTGGGTCGCCCGGTCAACACCAATTGGTTTGCAGGCAGATCGTCCTGCAGCGCAGGCACACAGATTTGTGAACGGTTCGGAAGTACAGAGCCTGTATTTGATTGTCTGAAGGCCGGAACTCGCGACGCGTTTTCGTAACTTGCTCTAATCGACATGTCTCAGGCCTGCAAGCTGGCTGGACGTCACTGGCCCGAATTGACGTCACATGCCCTGAATTCTTTGAGAATTCGATCCACCAGCAGATCTTCCGATTCGTCGGGCCGGACGGGAATACTGCGGCATTCTTCCATGTTTCGAAACCAAGTGTGTTGCCGTTTGGCAAATTGTCGCGTTCGTACCTTGATCAGATCCACACATTCCTGCAGCGGCAGGCCATCTTCCAGGTGAGAAATCAGCTCACGGTATCCAAGCGCCTGCCGAGCCGTTCTTCCAGGAGCAGGATGAGTGTTCAGCAGCACGCGAGTCTCTTCCAGCAACCCACGCTGCATCATCACCTCAACGCGTCGATCGATGCGATCCCGCAGCCAGTCACGATCTGGCTCCAGCCAGAATACGGCCGCCGGCTGTTGGATCGCTGGAAGAACTGCATTTTGATGTTGCGCCGAAAGCCGAACTCCCGTGACCGCATGAACCTCGAGCGCCCGAATGATGCGACGCTGGTCATTTACATGCAGTCGTGCTGCGGTCGGTGGATCAACAACAGTCAACTTGTCGTATAGATACCCGGGTCCATGCTGCCGAGCCAGTTGTTCCATTCGGTGACGCAGTGTCCAGTCGGCCGGCGGTCCATCAAAAACACCTCGTAAAACTGCCCGCAGATACAAACCTGTTCCGCCGCAAAAAAGTGGAATGCAACCACGATTGAGTACATCTTCGACCGCCCACAACGCAGCACGCAGATATTCCGCGACACTGAATTCGTGATGGGGTTCAGCAAGGTCGATCAGATGGTGTCGAACAGACTGCCGTTCGAAAGGAGCCGGCTTTGCAGTCCCTATGTCCATTCCTCGATACACTGCCATAGAATCGAGGGACAGGATTTCGGCGTTGAAGTTTTCTGCGACCCGGAGCGTGGCGGACGTTTTTCCAACTGCAGTAGGTCCCGTCAGGAACCAACATTGTTTGAGCAATTCAGCAGGAAAGTTCATAACGAATTATCGACCGGGCGCGGTTCTGAGTTATGCTGAAATGAAAAGAAGGAAATTTCCGTCCAGAGAATACAGCGAAAATAGGCTGGTGTTTGTTTTTTTTGCAGGAGTCACGGCGAGTCTCGCCACTCCATCAATAATTGAACGAAATCATCATGGGTCAGTTTAGTCTGTCTGCAAACTTCGAATATACCCCGACAACACTGCGAGACTATCTTGGCACTGTCTCCAATATCCCGCTGATTACTGACCCGGACCTGGAAATTGAGATCATGGAAGCTCCGGAAGTTGTTACTGCCGGAGAAGAAATTTCTTTTTCCATCATGACGGGAGGATTCCGTCAGGTCCTGAAGCACCGCTGGACTACGGTCACCGACTCGCAGATCGTTACCGAGCAGGTCATGGGCCCCGCACAGTCGTGGGAGTATACCCAAACAATTTCGGCCACAGCAGGCGGATGTTTGCTGCAGGAGACAGTTCTGTTTGAACCGCCAGGTGGGATGTTGGGAGTTTTGGTCACAGAAGCCACCATACTGGAGTCGCTTAACACAGGAACGGCAATCCGACACCGGTTGATTACAGAACAGCTGATTGCAGGACAGCATACAAAGTGACATGATGTTCTCAGCAGCTCAGGCGGGTTGCGGCAACCTGGTGCGGTTGATAATTCATCACTCTGATCTCCCTCCGTGTCCTGTCAAATGCTCCAGAAATTCCTGCTGATCTGGTTGCTGCTGATTTCGGCAACAGCGTTCCTGTGGCCAAAGCTGGAACTGCCGTACGATCCATTTGCTGCTGCAGGGGGCACGGGAATCAATGGCCTCATTGTGGTCGTCATGTTCTGCATTGGCACGCTGTTGCCCGTCCACGAAGTGGACACTTTGATCAGACAATGGCCGACTGTCTTGGCCGGCACCGCAATCCAGTACATCAGTATGCCGTTGCTCGCATGGACAATGGTTCAGATTTTTCGGCCGGATCCCGGGACGGCAGCCGGAATACTGATTGTCGGCTGCGTCCCAGGCGCCATGGCATCCAACGTACTGACACTCTCAGCACACGGTAACGTCAGCTACTCCGTTAGCCTTACCACATCAGCCACGCTCCTTTCGCCTCTAGTTGTTCCGCTGATTCTTGGATTCGCTCTCAGCGAGGATGTCAACTACAACGGAGCCAAAGCTGTTCAAATGCTGGTCCTGACGATTGTACTACCGGTCATTTACGGACACCTGCTGTGTCGATGTCTTGGGGGGTTCTCGACAGCGGTGCTTACCGCATCCGGTATTGGCGCGAATCTTGCCATCCTGGCGATTATTGCTATCGCCGTCGGTCTCAAACGGAATGCGCTGCAGGAAGCTGCGTGGACTGTCGTTGGAATCCTCGCGATCATCAACGCAGGCGGATATCTCGCTGGATATTTCGGAGGACTGAGCGTGAGACTGCCAGAGCCAATGCGTCGGGCGCTTACCCTGGAAGTCGGAATGCAGAATGCCGGTGCCGGCACTGCCCTCGCACTTCACCTGTTTGGAGAGGGATCCCCGGCTGTGGTTCCCTGCATTCTGTACACGTTCGGCTGTATGCTGACCGGGACTATTTTGGCGAGTGTCTGGCATCAGGCAGGACCGGCACGTAACGGCTGACATTCGTCACCCGAAAGACAGTGTGTCTCGATCTCAGATATTGGACCTCGCAAGTGCACGACTCACAAAGAACCAGACAATTGCCATCAGAAGAATGCTCGTGACAATGGCAATACATACCGTACGGATCGCTTTGAACGTCATGTCTGTAACAGGGTCGTGCACATTGGCACGCGGTTCCTGAACGATCACAATCCATTGACTTTTGCTGTCCCGCACCTGAGCTATCGCGGCCATCAGTTCCTGGCGATAGAGTTCCGCTGAATCATCAGGAAGCAGGCCAACCGGATCGATATATGTCTCAAGCAGAGCGGTATCTGCCTGTGCTGATTTCATGAATGCATCCTCAACGATATGTCCGTTTACTTTGAGTCTCGCGAGGATTTCGTCAGAAATGACGAGTTTGTCCACGACGTCATCAAGCTTCTCGGATGATTGTGTATTTAGCCACGGATGATCAAACAGGCGTCCCGTGGGCGCGTGTGCAATCGCGATGGTGCGGACAATCGAGTCGTCACTATTGTTGAGAGATTCGTATTCACGAATGTATTGCGCCAGTCGGAATCTGAGATCCGCGAGGTGAGCAGTTCTGGCCAGGACACCAATTACTTCGCCACTCGAATTTTTCACCGGCACACTCAGTGCGACCATGGACTGACCGGTGGCCTGGCTCTTGAAGGGTGGCGAAATGTGCGGCTCAGAAATCGGCCTGATATCATCCGGCACGATTTCATCGGCTTGATAATCCTTGTTGCGTCCATGGTAATAGGCTCGCCGCGCAAAGTTTTCTCCGACCGTATTGGCGGAATATGGACTTCGCCAAAGCTGTCTGCCGTGCTGGTCCTGCAGAAACCAGCTGACGTCGATTTTGTGACCACGACGGTAGTTTCGAGCGTCGGCACGCAGACGCGCACGGTCCAGGCTCTGCATCCACTCTGGCCGATTTTCCATCGGCGCGCCATTCATGGTTTGCGATTCCATGACAACAGTGTCGCTCGATATCTTGTTTAATACCTGCTCCAGTGGACCGATCAGCTCATCAGAATCTGATGCCTCGGATTTCCCCGCATTTCCGAGCTCCTTCATTCGAATTTCCAGCTCCGCCACCCGCAACAGATCGGCAAGTCGACCTTCCAGTTCGGATTCCAGTGCACCAGCCAGTGCACGAGCCGATAACGCGTTGCTTTCGAGCGCCCGTTCAGTGAGGCGCAATTCCATCTCATGAACGTTATCACGAAGTGCGCTGACAAACAGCGGCACCATACCAGCGATCAGCAGTAGTGGCCCCAAAACTCCCAGCAAGAGTAACGGCCGTCGAGTGCGCTGCTGATCTCGTCCCTCAAGCTCTGCCAGAATCGCCTGAGCGTTCGGCAGTCGCTCCGACGGATCCACGCACAGGCAATTGTCAATCAGCTGAATCAGGCGCTTATCAACTCCCCAAACAGAACGTTGAGCATTTGGCTGTGGTGAGGTTTTGATCGCATCACGGTACACTGCAAGGCGATCACTGATTGATTCTGTTGACTCTAGTTCCTTCTGCAGCCGCCTCGTTCGGAAGGGAGCCTCACCGGTCAGCATGCGATACAGCAACGCGCCCACGGCGTAAACGTCCCAGCGAGCGTCGGCAACGGCTTCCAAATCGGCCTGTTCCGGCGCCATGTAATACAAAGTTCCCAATGCCGGACTTCGCTCATGCGACATTCTGGACTGGCCAAAGTCACACAGCCTGACCTGGAACGATGAATCCAGCAGGACGTTGTCCGGTTTGAGATCACAGTGAAGAACTCCGGCGCCGTGCGCCTCAATCAGTGCGCGACACACTTCTTTCGTAATCCGGACAGCTTCACTGACGGCAAGTGGCCCGTGGGCCATATAGGCACTCAGCGAACCATTCTCCACGAATTCCATCACGTAGTAAGGTGGTTCGGAATTCCAGCCAACATCCAGCAACTGCACGATATTGCGTGATGTGTACAGCGTTGCCAGTTTTTCGACTTCGCGACTCAGCAGCGACCAGTTTAGTCCTCGACGATGAGGATAGTATTTAATGGCCACCATTCGGCCCGTGTTGTCTTCGCGTGCCAGCCACACAGTTCCATACGCCCCTGTCCCGAGACGTCGGATCATCGTATATCCTTCAACTTGCGCTGGTGGCTGATTGCCTTCGAGACTCATTTGTCGCGAGTCTTCTCGCTCATCGTCCCCCTGAATCTGTGTGTCACCGGAATCATTCACAGTTGAGTGACCGATCTACGTCAGTACATCGTGCACCACGTTGCCGTGGACGTCGGTAAGTCGAAAGTCACGGCCGGAATAGCGGTACGTCAGCCGTTCGTGATCCAGCCCCATCAGATGCAGGATCGTAGCATGCAGGTCGTGCACGTGAACTCGGTCCTGCACCGCCATGCAACCGAATTCATCGGTCTCCCCGTGACTGTAACCGGCTTTCACACCACCACCGGCCATCCAGACGGTAAAACCATAGTGGTCGTGGTCGCGACCCTTTTGACCTTCAGATGTCGGAGCACGTCCAAATTCTCCACCCCAGATCACCAACGTATCTTCGAACAGTCCTCGCTGTTTCAGATCTTTGATCAATGCTGCAATTCCCTGATCGCAGGCGTCCGCCAGGCGTTTATGACCTCCAGCGATTTCACTATGCCCGGTGTCCCAAGCGATGTCGTAACCATCGATCGAATGTGACAGCTGCACCATACGGACGCCTCGTTCAATCATTCGTCGAGCCAGAAGACAACCTTTGGCATATTCACTGTCGCCATACATTTCCAGCGTTGTCCGCGATTCACCGGAAGTGTCAAACACTTCCGGCACCGCAAACTGCATTCGAAATGCCATTTCCATCGCCTGGATACTGGACTCCAGTTGCTGGTCCGTCTGCTGACGTCGCAGGTCCAGTTGATTCAGCCGTGTCAATAAATCTGCCTGCCGCCGCTGAACTCCACGTGGCAGCCACTGATTGTTCAGATCGCGGAGAATCCGGTCCGGCTGCATACTGGCGATATTGACGTATGTTCCGGCATAGGCTCCAGGTAAAAATGCATTGCCCCAGTTAGCAAGTTTTCCCCGGGGCTCCGCATATGGACTCATTGCCACGAAACCAGGCAGATCCCGGTTTTCCGTCCCCAGTCCATACGCCAGCCACGATCCCATACTGGGACGACTTGGCTGCAGATGACCAAGATTCATCATCAAGATGGCACCGGCATGCTCCGGGATGTCAGTATGCATGGAATGAATGAAGCAAATGTCATCGACCAGTTCTCCGACATGAGGAAAAATTTCGCTCACCCACTTGCCGCACTGTCCGTGCTGACGAAAGCGAAACGGAGAAGGAAACAAACCATTCTTCGTATTCCGAAGTGATTTGCGGTCAACAGATTTTGGCCTCTGGCCACGATACTTTTCAATGAGAGGTTTGTGATCGAACGTGTCCACCTGCGAGGGACCACCAGGCATGAACAGCTGAATAACGTGCTTTGCGCGTGGTGTGAAATGTGGTTTTTTCGGAGCCAGTGGCGAAGGCTCGGTCGATTCAGCAACGGCTTCGCCGTCAGCCAGCATACCGGCCAGTCCCAGAGTGCCGAATCCTGCGCCAATCCGGTGCAGCATGTCACGTCGATCGACTGCAGGCCGCATGTTGCGATGTTGGTACATGGGAAAAACTCTGTCTAAGACGACGTAAATTCGAGTTGAGTGGCTGGCAGTAAAGGGACGTCTGATTATCTCACGTACATGAACTCATTGGAACTGAGAAGCACCTGGGCATACTGGACAAGTAACGGTAATTTGCCGATTTGATCTTCAGCTGCTTCCGACGGCGCAGCCAGAAAATCCACACCGATACTCCGTTCGTCAACGTTCGGCGGACGTCCAAATAACAGCTGATAAGCCAGTTCGATCTGAGCGTCCGGCCTGCTTTCAGCCGCTTTCAGCCGTTTTGCCAGTGCCTGGGCCCGGGCCACCATGAATTCGCTGTTCATCATGAACAGAAACTGCTGAGGCACAATGGTCATCGGACGTTCAGCAATCGTGGCCTTCATCAACGGAAAATCAAACAGCCGCAAAAACGCATCGGCCGCCACCTGATCACCATTTCGACTGACCTTGGCATAAAGTGTTCTCCGGTTGGTCTCTGCCGGATCCTCAAAAGGCGGGCCACCATTTGTGAGGTCCAGATCGTTGGTAACGAACAGCAGGCAGTCTCTCCACGCCTCGACATCCATCCGGCGCGGATTCATCCGCCACACCAGTCGGTTGTCGGCGTCTACTTCGAAGTTTTTTTCGTCGATGGTACTGCTCTGCTGCCAGGTCGCAGACGTCATGATGACTCGATGAAGTGACTTGATTGACCAGCCCGAATCAATCAACTCGGATGCCAGCCAGTCCAGCAACAGAGGATGTGACGGCTCTTCACCCGAGATACCAAAATTGCTTGGTGAGCGAACCAGTGCCTTGCCAAAATGATGCATCCATATTCGATTGACGATCACCCTCGCTGTCAGTGGATTAGCGGGGTCGGCAACGGCCTCAGCCAGCTGCAGACGTCCGCTTCCATCGGTAAATTCCTGTCGCTGTTCACCGGAAAGGATACGCAGAAACCGCCTGGGAACTTCTGCACCGGGTTTCCGCATGTTGCCGCGAATCGCAACCGGCATATTGACACTGCCGGTGTCCTGCAGAATATGCATGACCGGGTACTTGGGAGGAAGCGCATCCTTCAATTGTTCCTCTTGAGCCTGCAGCTGTTTTTTTAGCACCTGCTCGCGCTCATTCAGTTGACGCTTTTCTTTCCTCGCACGCCTCCTGAGATCCCCAACCTGTTTCTTGAGGTCATCAATCGCTTTTGTCTTCCGGTCCCAGGCTTCAACGACTTCCGCCGATGCCAGGGGGAAATCGTGAATTTCAGTATTATTGAAGATGCCCGCCAGCGAATAGTAATCCTGCTGAGGAATCGGATCAAATTTGTGGTCGTGGCACCTGGCACAGGAAGCAGTGAGCGCAAGCAGCCCCCTCGAGAGTGTGTCAATACGATCGTCAAGTGTTTCACCTTTTGCCTGGGCAATGCTGTCCGGGTCCCCTCCGTCAGACTTGTATGCCGGACCGAGCGCGAAGAATCCGGTCGCCACGGCTCCTTCCCGACCTTCCAGCAAATCTCCGGCAATCTGAAGTTTTAGAAATCTGTCGTAGGACATGTCGTCATTGAAGGCATCAACAACCCAGTCACGATAGCGCCATGCGGCCGTGGCAGCCCTCGGATTACTGAATCCGCCAAGACCGTCACTGAAACGAGCAACATCCAGCCAGTGTCTGCCCCAGCGTTCCCCGTAACGAGGTGAGTCGAGCAGTCGATTCACCAGATCACTCACGGCGGCCTGTCGGTCAAGTCGGGCAGCGGATACAAACGTCTGCACCTGATCAGGCGTCGGCAGCAATCCCACCAGATCAATGTAAATACGACGAACCAGAACGTGCAGCGCAGCCGGGTCGACCGGACTCAGTCCGGTCTCTTCAAGACGAGCAGCAATAAAACGATCCAGCGGGCCCAGTGGCCACATGGTATTGTTTACTTTTGGTGGCTCAGGACGTGCAACAGGCCGAAAGGACCAGTGCTCCTTTCGGAAATGGTCCCAGTCGTATTCTCCGTTCACAGTGTTTGATTCGATCGTTTCGGCTGACGGCCACGGTGCCCCGGCTTCGACCCATTGAGTCAGCAGTGCGATTTCAACATCGGACAGTTTCCGATCCGGCGGCATTTCATTCTCTTCATAGCGCACCGCACGAATCAGAAGACTTTCGTCGGGTTTGCCCGGAACGATTGCCGGACCACTTTCACCACCCTTAGTGGCCCCGACAGCACTGTCGAGGTACAGGCCTGCCTGGAGTTTTTCTGCCTTCGTCGAATGACAGGAGTAGCAATGTTCTGCCAGCAGAGGACGGATTTTCGTTTCGAAAAACTCTTCTTCAGGACTCTGGCTGAATCCCGGTGCCGACCGGACCATGCAGGAAAGCAACAGAATAAAAAGCATCAAATGCCGTTTAAACGCAGTCAAGGCAGAAGCAGAGTTCGGGTTCACAAAGGTACTCATCAGTTCGTTTCTGAAATTAACTCCTGTCAGACAATCACCAGCGACAGATTTTTCGTGATTCGATCAGTCACTGAACGCACCGACACAACTAAGGTTCTGCAGTGAGTGCCTGAACTCTGGCAGCCGCTTCGACCATCGCCTGATCAATGACACTGCAAACGGAAACCGGAACAAATCCCTGACGCTTACTCTCGTCAGCAGCTTCCATGAATGCATAAATTTCGATCGTTTCCCCAGGATCAATCGGCACTTCACCGGAGCGAAAGAATTTTGCAATCTCGACGACCAGCCCCTCATAACCGTCATAGCTGCCTATGCTTCCGGTGTTCGTCGTCCCAAATGCAACGCCACCATATCCTCGCTTGCCGGAACGCAGTCCGCGAAACGTACCGATGCGCCCGTCATTCCAGACTCCGGTCACCAGTTCGCAGTCATCCGTCTGCACGCGTGTAACCGTGGAAATCCCGGTGCCCATGACAGTGAACAGGCTCTCCACACCGTGAATTCCATACCAAAACAGGTCCGGATGTGTCTTTTCCAGAGTGCAGGGAGACCAGGTGGAACAGCCCGTAATCTTTCCGAGAGACCCATGGCGAGCGGCCTGAGTCTTCCTGGTGTATCTCAGTGATGATGACGAAAACACAGGAACGTTATAGTGCTTCGCCAGATCAAATATTGCCAGGCAATCAGTGAGTGAACCGGCAAGCGGTTTGTCGATGAAACACGGTTTGCCGGCCCTGAGCACCGGAACGAGCTGTTCCAGATGCGGTCGACCATCGTTGGTTTCCAGCAGCACCGCATCGACCTGATCAATCATAGACGGAAGGTCCTGAATGATTTCAATCCCCAGGGCTCTCATTTCAGCCGTAAACTTCGGGATCCGTGAAACGCTGCTCTGGATGTCTGACGAACCGTGGGGATACGCGGCAACGACCCGCACTTCGGCCAGTGTCTCATCGTCACTTGTGTTGATCAGTCTGGTGAAAGCGACACTATGCGACGTATCAAGGCCGATCATACCAATGCGAAGAACGGTGGCTTCGGTGCAAGTCAGAAAAACGGATGCGTGCATCCAGACCAGCAGCAGAAACATCGGTCTCATCAGATTCCTCATCGTAGCGAAGATCACAAGCAGTCAGGTGCTGAACCATGTACGCATCCTACGGAACTCCGACATAAAGATCGACGATAAACCAGTTATGCGACGGAAGTCGCGCCAGAGCACATATAAAGCCCGGCTTTCGTCAGGAAGCCGGGCTTTATATGTGTATGCCGTACGGTCGGGTGTCGCCAGGTCAGCGTTATGCAACCTTGCGACTGGAAGCTGACGACTTCGTAAGTTCCGCAATGCTTTGACTGAGTGTTGGCATGCGCAGCTGGAATTCCTTTCGAGCGCGCGTACAACGTAGTGACTGTTCCCGAGGCTCCTGGTCCATGGACGGATACACACATTGAACGCTCACAGATCCTGCTCTCGCCAGCTGTGTTGCAAAATTCCACGGGCTCAGTCGTTCTGCTCCTGCCAGATGGACAACACCGGCAGCATCGGTCTGCAGGATCTGATCAAGCAAAAATGAGAGCCGACTGGCGGCCAGGGGTGTTGCAAACTGATTTGCCACCACACGTTGAGGGATCTGCACTTGGAACGATTGCCGGAGTCGATTGAGCCACGAACCACTCACATCCGTGATTGCATTCGTGCGAATGACCAGGTTTCGTGGATTCTTCAGTACAATCTGTTCAATCGACTGCAACTGGCGAGCAACAGGTGAATCTCGAATCTGCTGACTGTCATCATCGTGAAAGATCCACGGACTACCAAAAATTGCATCACTGGAGATGTAGACCAGACGGACGCCGGCTTCCGAGGCCATCCTGCAATATGCGGGAATCAGCTCACAATCCCGTTGAAAACAGCCGAAATCCTCATCCCACGATGACAGCGAGGCGTCACCAAAAACAACCACATCCGCAGAGCGACTGCAGAGATCAGAAACAGCGGTTTGTTCACAAAGTCGAACACCGCTTACCTCGCGCGTACCGTCGAAGTAAACCATGGCCGCAGATCCAACGGATGTATCGACGCCAACAACGGCCAGACGTTTCACGATCAGGCTCCTGGATCGGAAAATGACAAGTCATGGTGCTGACTGCTTCAGCACTCGGTTTCAAGTGTTTTAACCCCAATGTAGAAACCGAGCCAAGACCAGTCTCAGTCAATACCGCCAATGCAAAACAAGACCCACTTACATGCGTTCAATCCCCGGGTCTGCCTCTTTTGTATCACTCCGGAACCAAATTATTCCGGATTCCTTGAGCTCACTTGTATGACCAGATAGAAACAGATGAACAGAGCATCAATATAGGTAAATCCGTTCGGCAACCTGTGAACCAAAGAAAACTTCATTCGAATGAGGATCTTTGCAATTCGACAGCCTCAGAACGCTGTGGAATTTTCACTGTGTCCTCAGAGGAAATATCACCCGAACAGGATTTCCAGGCTCCACGAAAATCGCATCAGTAGCAAAGCCAATGCTCAAAGGTGGCAATTTCAATCACGCCGCGTTCCAACTGATCACTGCAGTACCAGGTCCCGGATTGAAATGATTCGTAACACCACAAATAACTGCAGTGATCTTCGATGATGTCGGAATAACACCGAATCACTCATCTGAGTGGCAGCTGCCGTGATATTCGGTCGTCGAAACATATAAATCGCTCACGTTTGTACGGACTGCTGACCGTGTCATCCATCGAACTGCAGTTTAAAATTGAGGCAAAACAACCGGGAAAGATCCTGGCTGAATTAAGGCGACACATGCCCGGAAAATCGTGGTCTGATGTCCGTCGTTTGCTTCAGGCACGACTGATTGCGATCAATGGCGTGCTGTGCATCGATGAGGGACGGACTCTGACACCGGGTGAGACGATTCGAATTTGCGGCCAGCCGCTGCCGCCACCACCTGCCGATGATGATGTCGCGGTAAAATATGTCGATCACGAACTGGTGATTGCTGAGAAGCCCTCGGGCATGACCACACTGCGGCGTCATACCGAGCTCAGCTGGTCTGAGTCACGTCGTCGAGCACAACCGACGCTGGATGAATCTGTCGCTCGACTCATTGCCAGACACGCCGCTCTGCGTACCGGACAACGATTACGTCAAAAGCTGCCGCGTCTGTTATCCATCCACCGAATCGATCGAGACACCAGCGGCCTGGTCGTGTTTGCACGAAACGAGAAAGCACAACAGCTGATTATCAGTCAATTCGCTGAACATATGGCAGTCAGAAAGTACCTGTGCGTCATTCAGGGAAGCGTAGCCGACCAAACCATCACCTCGCAGCTCGTCCGGAATCGAGGCGACGGACTTCGAGGCAGCTCTTCAGACAAATTGGCTGGCCAGCAGGCAGTGACTCACGTTCGAACCTTAAGGACACTCGGCCAGTACAGTGAACTGGAATGCACGCTGGAAACAGGTCGAACGAATCAAATTCGAATTCATCTGGCGGAACTGGGACATCCGGTCTGTGGCGACATCAAATATCGCGGCCCGCTGAACACTCTACTGAACGACAGCAGTAACTCGCCGCGGCTGGCGCTACACGCATCGGTCCTGCGACTCAGACATCCGGTAACCGATCAGATCCTTGATTTCCATACGTCATGGCCTTTGGACATGCAGCGATTCCTGAACGGACTCCGTGTCGCCAGTCGTTAGTTCTCAGTCCACGAAACCACACTGGAGCGTCCGGTAGACAGGCATTGGCTGGAAACAGACTCTTTAAACACGGCTGGCATGATTCGACGGCAACGGACCGAAGGTGGTCCCAAAACCGGACCTGCAGGAATCATCTGCAGTTTGTTGTGATTTCCCGGCAGGCACTGATACTCTGTTGTCTGTCGAGAAGGACTCGGTTTCCAAATCCTCAAAACCGTGGTTTCCTGCCATTCCATTAATTTTCGTGTTTCACACCGATTGATGTCTCTTATGAAACTCACGAACCATCTGAGTACTGCCCTCGCGTTGATAATCGCCCTTCAAACAGCTGTCGCAGATAACTGGGGATCGTGGCGTGGTCCCACCAGCAACGGCATTTCCACGGAAACGAATCTTCCGATCGAATGGTCAAGGAACATCAACGTTGCCTGGCAGTTAGCGCTGCCAGGACCCGCCGGTGCCACTCCTGCCGTTTGGGACGATCGGGTATTCGTAACATCGATCGATGGAGAAAGTCTGTTGCTGATCTGTGTCGGTACAGACGGTCAGGAGCGATGGCGTCGTGAGATTGGTCGGGGAAACAAAGACGCCCGGGGAGACGAAGGAAACTCAGCGTCGCCGTCACCAATCACCGATGGAAACTACGTCTGGTCCTGCATGGCAACTGGTGATCTGGCCTGTTTTACCATGACAGGAAAACCCGTATGGAAACTGGATCTCCAGGACCGATACGGAAAATTCGATATCGCCTTCGGAATGTCTGCCACCCCGGTGCTTCATGAGGGCCGACTGTTTCTGCAGATGATTCATGGCGATGGCGATCCTGACACACAGGAAGCCCTGGTCGCAGCAATCGATGCGGCAACCGGAGATCCTCTCTGGCAGGTCGACCGAGTCACCGGCGCATCCCAGGAAAATGAACACTCTTATGCCTCCCCAATGCTGTACGACTTCGCAGGTTTGACTTATCTGATCACGCATGGAGCGGACTACACCGTGGCGTATTCTCTTGAGGACGGAAACGAAGTCTGGCGACTGGGTGGTCTTAATCCCCGGGATGACCCTCAACGTCCTTATCACTCGACACTTCGTTTCGTCGCATCAACCGGGGCTGCGGACGGAATCATCGTGTGTCCGACAGCCAAAAATGGCCCGATCTATGCAATCCGGGCAAACGGGAGCGGTGATCTGACGGGCAATCAGGAGGACATTCTTTGGGTTCGGAACAGGAATACTCCGGATGTACCTTCGCCATTGATTCACGACGATGTCGTTTACCTGTGCCGCGAAAACGGAATACTGCTGGTTCTCGACCGTCAAACGGGTGAAGAAATCTACATGAAGCGAACCCACGACAACCGTCATCGTGCGTCTCCTCTGTACGCTGACGGACATCTTTATCTGACAGCACGCGACGGAAAAGTCACCGTCGTCAGGGCGGGAAGGGAATTCGAAATCGTAGCTCAGAATGATATCGGTGAAGACATGTCCGCTTCTCCTGTCATCGCAAACGGAACAATTTATCTCCGTACGTTTAAGGCTCTCTGGGCCATCCGCAGGTAACCGCCAAAATCAGATTTCGACAATCGTCGTATTTCATTCCGTTGCAGTTGGGGTATCGGCAATATCCGGATTTCGTCACACTCCGGTCGTTCTCACCTTATCGCCTCTGTCTCCTGTGCGGTTCCGCTATTGATTTGCCATGTTTCTGTGGTTTGTGCAGTCCTTCAGCTCCCTGCTGGAGGAACTGGAATCCCGCACGACGGGTGACTCCCACGTCTATCTGACTGCGCGCACTGCAGCTGCCAGCTTTTCCGCATTTCTGCTGGCTCTGGTCCTGGGGCCAATCGCTATCCGTCTGTTGAAAGCACGATTTCGAGAGCGCGTTCACAGCGACTCCGAACGGCTGAATGAACTGCAGGCCGACAAGAACAATACTCCCACAATGGGAGGGTTGTTCGTGATGGCAGCCGTCCTTTTGTCTTCGCTCATCTGGGCCGACCTGTCTAGTCGCTATGTTCTGACGGGCATTTTTGTACTGGTGTCTCTGACGGGTCTGGGAGCACTCGACGACTGGATCAAACTTGTCACGACGCGCAAGGGGCTCACCGTCAGGCAAAAACTCTCTGGTCAGTTGTTCGTCGCATCCGTCGCCGTCGTGCTGATCTGGCTGGAACAAAGACATCAAACATTTGGCACGTCACTGGTCTGGCCGCTGGGAAATGCAGCGATCGCATTGGGCCCCTGGTTCATCGGGTGGGGAATCCTGGTGCTCGTTGGTACGTCCAATGCCGTCAATCTGACCGATGGACTCGATGGACTCGCCACAGGCTGCACGATCTTTGCCGGATCAGCGTTTGTCGCCCTCACCTATCTGTGCGGTCATCGAGTCATGGCCGACTATTTGATGATTCCGTACATCAGCGGGGCCGGAGAACTCACCATCATCCTGGGTGCCATGGTGGGCGCCATGCTGGGGTTTCTGTGGTTCAACTGTTATCCGGCACAGGTGTTCATGGGCGATGCGGGGTCATTGCCCATCGGTGGTTTGTTGGCGCTTTCAGCTCTCATTATTCGTCAGGAGGCGTTACTGGTGATCGTGGGAGGAATATTCGTTCTGGAAACGCTGAGTGTGATTTTTCAGGTCGCTTGGTTTCATCTTACAGGACGTCGATTGATACTCTGCAGTCCCTTACACAATCACTTCCTGTTTCGTGGTGACCACGAAATCAAGATTGTGACTCGCTTCTGGATCGGATCCGCATTGCTGGCTATCGTCGGAATCGCCAGCCTCAAACTGCATTGAGCGCATGGGCATGACTCGATCGTCTCATCTCCGCAGTCTTGCCCGGCATGCAGCTGAAGACTGGAATGTCTCACTCTCAGGTGAACAAACCATCGATGTTGCCTGGTGGTACCCGCCGGATCTGCCACCAGCCCGGAATGTCCGGATGAGATTCTGCGATGGACAACTTGTCGACTATTCGTCCGTGCCACCAGGTGATATGGACCGGGTTCTTCCAGTCGCTGTCATTCCGCCACTGCTGAATGCACACACACACCTGGAGTTCTCATCACTGCAAGAGCCAATCACCCCGGCAGTCCCGTTTCCAGAGTGGGTCCAATCAGTCATACGCTGGAGGATTGAGCACCGTAACGCTGCCAGTAACGACATACACACGGGCCTGAGCGAATGCCACAATCATGCAGTCACCGCAATTGGCGAAATTACCACATCCGACCACGCCGTCAAATTGTTGCGTGACCATTC
>JAKVAY010000037.1:0-84436 GCA_022447185.1 Fuerstiella sp.
GGCACAGAAGCTGGTTGTTCGACTTCGAGTGTTCTCAGTTTCAAATCAAGGAACAAAATAAACCATGAGCAGTCTGCTCAAGATCAGTGATTTGCACGTCTCGGTGGCAGACACCCCGATTCTGCGTGGTGTGAACATGGAAATCCGTCAGGGCGAGATTCATGCTCTGATGGGACCAAATGGATCAGGAAAAAGTACTCTGGCGTACGCCTTGGCCGGTCACCCTCACTACGCGGTGACTGATGGTTCAATCGAAGTCGACGGTGTGAATGTCACCGAACTGGCTCCGGACGATCGAGCTCGAATGGGATTGTTCCTGGCATTTCAGTATCCGGTCGTCATTCCTGGTGTAAAGGTTGCAGATTTCATTCGGCATGCGATCAGCAATGTGCGCAATCCGGACCGTAAAGAAGGCGAAGGCCTGATACCCATGCGGGAATATCGGAAAGAAATCCGCGCCCGTATGGATGAGCTCAACATGGATCCCGAATTCGCGCGTCGGTATCTGAATGATGGATTTTCCGGAGGCGAAAAGAAACGCATGGAAATCCTGCAGATGGCCATGCTGCGGCCAAAGTTCGCTGTTCTGGACGAAACCGACAGTGGACTGGACAGTGACGCGGTACGCGTTGTCAGTGAAGGTCTGGCAAAACTGTCCGGCCCTGACATGGGGGTCCTGATCATCACACATCACGAACGATTACTGGAGTTTAATCCACCTCAATACACGCATGTCATGCTCGGTGGCCGGATTGTCGAAACTGGCGATGCGGAACTTGCTCATGACCTGCATGCCAATGGATATGCAGCCATTCGGGAGCGACATCCCGATGCTGCAGCCGATAACACCATAGCCGAAGAAGCAGCAACCGTGTGACGTTACCACAGGATTGGAACACTGAGTCAACTCCGGGGTCCGCAACGCGGACCAGTTCATCCGGAACGATCCCTGCAGCGGACCTCACGATAAAGATTCAACCATGAGTACAGACGCCCCCGCCAGATCTGAAGTCGAAATGGGTGACTACCAGTACGGCTTTCATGACTCCACCGACAACTACGAATTCAAGAGCCGCAAGGGACTGGACGCGGAAGTCGTTGCGCAGATTTCTGAGATGAAGAACGAACCTGCCTGGATGCGGGAGTTTCGTCTGCGGTCACTGAAAATTTTCCAGTCGAGACCGATGCCAAGCTGGGGCGGCGATATGGCGGATCTCGATTTCAACGACATTTTCTATTACATGAAAGCCGCAAAGGAACAGGGCCGCAGCTGGGACGATGTCCCCGACGACATTCGCAAAACCTATGACCGTCTCGGCATCCCGGAAGCTGAAAAGAAGTACCTGTCCGGAGTGAAGGCTCAGTACGAATCTGAAGTCGTGTACGGCAGCCTGAAGGAAGATCTGGCAAAACAGGGTGTTCTGTTCACGGACACAGATTCGGCTCTTCGTGACCATCCGGAGATCTTTCGGGAGTATTTTTCAACCATTATCCCTCCGGAAGACAACAAGTTCGCCGCCCTGAACAGTGCTGTGTGGTCCGGAGGATCATTTATCTATGTACCACCTGGCGTGAATATCGAATTTCCGCTGCAGGCGTACTTCCGCATCAACAGTCAGAACATGGGACAGTTCGAGCGGACACTGATCATCGTCGACGAAGGAGCATCTGCGCACTATGTAGAAGGTTGCACAGCTCCGACATACAGCAGTGACAGCCTGCACAGTGCCGTTGTCGAAATTGTCGTGAAGAAGGGCGGACGATTCCGCTACACAACAATTCAAAACTGGTCGAACAACGTGTACAACCTGGTCACTAAACGTGCAATGGCGTATCGCGATGCGTTGATGGAATGGGTCGACGGAAACCTCGGCAGTAAGCTGACGATGAAATATCCGGCGATCTACCTGATGGAATCCGGTGCCCGAGGAGAAACACTCTCAATCGCTTTCTCCGGTGCGGGTCAGCATCAGGACGCCGGCGCCAAAATGGTGCATTGTGCTCCCAACACGAGTAGTCGCATTATCAGCAAGAGTATCAGTAAAGACGGCGGTCGCAGCAGCTATCGCGGACTGGTCAAAGTAGAAGACGGCGCCAGTCAGTGCAGGAGCAATGTTGTGTGCGATGCATTGATTCTTGATCCTGCCAGCAAGAGTGACACATACCCTTACATCGAAGTCGAAGAGCAGGACGTGGCTATCGAACACGAAGCCAGCGTAAGCAGAATTGCAGAAGAACAGCTGTTCTACCTGATGAGTCGTGGTCTGAGCGAAGCCGAAGCCAGCGCCATGATTGTGACAGGATTCATTGAGCCGCTGGTAAAAGAACTGCCAATGGAATACGCGGTTGAAATGAACCGGCTGATCGAGCTGCAAATGGAAGGTAGTGTTGGCTGATGCCGACAAAACAGAATCATCATGGCTGTCGCAACACTTAACATTTCCCGATCAGGATTCGATGCTGAAGTCTTCGAGCAGTTTCTCGCCACGCGAAACGAAGCTGTCTGGATGACCGACGCCCGACGGACCGCATACGCAGCATATGAACAACTGCTGGCTGAAGAGCTGAATCCCGAGGAATTCAAACGACTTGACCTGCGAGTCTTCAATGCCGCAAAATTTCGACCTTCGACTAAGCCACATGATGCGTCCGCGGTGTCCACGCTGCTTGCAGACAAGACGGAATACGGCGGCCGCATTGTTCATGTCGACGGCCACACCACCCACTCAGAACTGCTGAATGAAATTTCATCGCAAGGGGTGCTCTTTGGTGACCTGCATACGCTGCTGACAGAAAACCGTGAACTGCTTGAACCATATTTTCTCAAGCAGGCGGTCAAGCCGGATTCTGATCGGTTTTCCGCATGGCACGCCGCATTCTGGACCGGCGGGACCCTGCTGTATGTTCCCAAGGGTGTTGAAGTTGATTTGCCGCTTCACAGCCTGATTGCCCACAGCAAAGACGGTGTTGCGGACTTTGGTCATACATTGATCATCGTCGAGGATGAAGCGCGAGCCACGTTACTGGAAGAAACAACATCTGCCACCGCTGACGTCAGCGCCCTTCATGTTGGCTGCGTTGAATTGATTGTCGGAAGACACGCCAGCTTGCGCTACGTTCAGCTGCAAAACTGGAATCAGAACTCATGGCACTTTGCTCATCAGGCCGGCAATGTCAACAACTCCGGTTCGCTCCAGTGGACGGTCGTGGGCCTGGGTGGCAAGCTGAGCCACATTCATCAGGACGTCAATCTCCAGGGACGGAGTTCCACCGCGGAAGTCAACGGTGTCACATTTGCCATCGATCGCCAGAAGGTCTCTTATTACACGCAGCAACACCACCAGGCTCAGGGAACTCACAGCGACCTGCTGTACAAAGAAGTCCTGCGGGATGAGTCACGAGTCATCTGGCGCGGAATGATCAAAGTTGATGAAGCGGCTCAGCAGACGGACGGTTATCAGCGCAGCGACGCGCTGATGCTAAGCACAAACGCTCGTTGTGACAGTATTCCCGGACTGGAAATCGAAGCGGACGACGTGCGCTGCACTCACGGAGCGACAACAGGCCGCGTCGACGAAGAACAAATTTTTTACGCTCAAAGCCGAGGCATCAGCCAAAAAGAAGCCATGCACATCATCGTGGAGGGCTTCTTCCAGCAGATCTACGACCGCATTCCAATTGAAGTTGTGCGCGAAACACTCAGTCGAGCCGTTCAGGCCAAACTGGGGATTGAGACTGTTGCAAACCTCTGAACCAAACGGAGTAAGGTGAGCGAAATCGCGACGGATTCGTATTCATACGAACACCATTGATTCTGACATCAAATTCAGCCATCACCCCGACTGCAATCTGCAGTCGGGGTGATTACGTGACACAGACCGTGTTTGTGCTTCTTCAACCAGGTCAGGTTGCATGACAGATCAGATCGAACACGATTTCCGACAGGTCAATCCCACGGACGTGGCCACTCAGTTTATCACCACCAGCACCATTGAAATCATCGACGGCTTCACGCCTTCCGGCTCACTCCAGCACGTGCTGTTCGACTTCGACGGCACGCTTAGCCTCGTCCGCGAAGGCTGGACAGAGGTCATGGTACCAATGATGGTGGAATACCTCATCGAGACTGACACAGATGAAACGCCCGAACATCTGTCGGGTATCTGTTCCGAATTCGTTATGCAACTCACCGGTAAACAGACAATCTATCAGATGATGCGACTGGCAGCAGAAATCAAAAAACGTGGAGGGAAGCCACTGGAGCCCCCTGCGTATAAACATGAATATCACACGCGACTGATGCAACGCATCGAGTCCCGCCGGGAACAGCTGCGGTCCGGCCAGACAGCCCCGATAAAAATGGTCGTGCCAGGCAGTTTTGAATTGCTCAATCAGCTGCGCGACCACAATGTTCAAATGTATCTGGCCAGCGGAACGGATGAGCAGTATGTTCGCGAAGAAGTCGAACTGTTGAAACTGGGCGAATACTTTGGACCTCACATTTACGGTGCTCAGGAAGACTACAGATCCTTCTCCAAAGCCCAGGTAATTCAAAGGATTCTGAAGGAAAACTGTGTCGATGGGACGACTCTTCTGGGCTTTGGTGACGGATACGTTGAAATCCAGAATGTCCGCGATGTCGGTGGCACGGCAGTCGCTGTTGCCAGTGACGAAACAGAGCGCAGTGGCAGACCGGATGCGTGGAAGCGTGAGAGATTGATTGCAGCCGGGGCTCATGCTGTGGTTCCCGACTATCAGGATGCCAGCCGTTTAGTCGAATGGTTGTGGAACATTTGACAGGAAATAAAAAAATGCCACACCCGCAACTGGACCGTTTCCAGGTTCGTATGGCCTCGTTGACCACTCGCACGAACAAAAAACATATCGAACACGATCACGTTTCACCGGATGATCCCTGTCCGGAGCTTTCCGATTCCGCACAATGTCTGCTTGCGGACACTGTTCAACGGATTCAAAACGCGCGAGCCGCCGACCGCCCTGTGGTTGCAGCCTTTGGTGCCCACGCAATCAAAAACGGGCTGGGCCCCGTATTTCTGCGACTGATTGAACAGGGCTGGTTCACACATTTGGCCACCAACGGCGCCGGCGTCATCCATGACTGGGAATTTGCCTGGCAGGGACAGAGTTGCGAACACGTCGGCCCCATGGTCAACGAAGGAAAGTTTGGTAACTGGCAGGAAACTGGTTTCAACATCAATCTGGCACTCAACATCGGAGCATTCGAAGGCCGAGGCTACGGAGAATCTGTCGGAGCGATGATCGAAAACGAGGGCCTTGATATCCCAGCTGCAACCGATCTCGAAGACCTGATCCGATGTCAGACTTCATTCGATCCACATCAGGTGGCCGCTGCCGCTGATCTGCTGGGGATCATTAAAACATTCCGTCTGGGTGCCGGACGTCTCGAAATCCCTCATCCGTGGAAGCGGTACAGTGTCCAGGCAGGAGCATTTCGCCAGGGGGTACCATTTACCAGTCATCCAATGATTGGCCACGACATCATCTACAATCATCCCATGAATCACTGTGCTGCACTGGGGCGGACTGCACAACGCGACTTCCTGACGTATGCACAAAGCATCAGCCGACTGGATGGCGGAGTGTATCTGTCGATCGGATCCGCTGTGATGAGTCCCATGATCTTTGAAAAATCTCTGTCCATGTCGCAAAATCTGGCAATCCAGGATGGGGGACACATGGATGGTCATTACATTCTGGTAAGCGATCTGGCCAAATCAACATGGGACTGGAGCCAGGGGGAGCCGCCCGAAAATGATCCAGCCTACTATCTGCGGTACAATAAATCGTTCAGCCGAATGGGCGGTACGATGCGATATCTTGAAGCGGATAACCGAGACCTGTTGCTGAATCTTGTGCATCAGCTGGGAGAACCGGCGCCGTGAATTCGCTGCTGAGTCCGGATCGTCTGAAAGCACTGACTGAACGTTTTTCCACCTGTCGCATTGCTGTGGTGGGCGACTTCTTTCTGGACAAATATCTGGACATTGATCCGCACCTCGAAGAACCAAGTGTGGAGACCGGCAAGCCAGCCCACCAGGTGTCGTCGGTTCGTTGTTTTCCAGGTGCAGCCGGTACTGTTGTGTCGAACCTGAGTGCACTGGGTGTGGGAACACTGCATGCCGTTGGGTTCTCGGGTGAAGACGGTGAAGCGTGGGAGCTGCGACAGGGCCTTGCGGCGATACAATGTTCAACGGAACACCTGCACGTCACGCCCGGTCGATTCACTCCAACCTATACCAAGCCACGCAACATGCATGTCAGCGGGCTGGACGGAGAATATTCGCGAATCGACATCAAAAATCGTCATACAACTCCAATAGAGACGGAACATGCGATCATCGCATCGATGACAGCCCTGGTCTCTGAAGTGGATGCTGTGATCGTCATGGATCAGGTGGAAGCCCGAAATTGTGGAGCTGTCACAACGACCGTTCGGGAACATCTCGCGATGCTGGCTGAAAACAACCTGAATGTGGTCTTTTGGGCCGACAGCAGACGCCGCATTCGCGAGTATCGAAACGTCATCACTAAACCAAACGAATTTGAATTGACAGGCAATGATGATCCTCTGCCTGGAGATACGGTCGATGCAGCCGAATTACAGAGTGCTGCCGCTCAGCTGCGCAGGGAAACCGGTGCACCGGTCTTCGCAACCTGTGGCGCCAATGGAATTTTTGTGACTGATCCGGAATGGACAGCCGTTCCTGCCATTCGACTGACGGGTGAAATCGACACCACAGGTGCGGGTGACAGCGCGACCGCAGGATGTGTGCTCGCGTTGTGTTCGGGAGCGACGTGTGCACAGGCGGCAGTGGTCGGCAATCTCGTCGCATCAATCACAGTACAGCAACTGGCCACAACCGGCACGGCCACTTCAGCTCAACTCGAACCCTGCCTTCAAACCTGGCTGAAACAAAACGGTTGATCACAGGTGTGCATGGGACGTGTGAACGGTAAGCCACGTCGACAATTGTCGCACAGGGATCTGTCAGCATTATTCAGTCGAATGGCACGACTCTGTCTCGTTTTTGTGCGGCGATGACGTCGGTATTAAAACCGAAACCTCGTATCCGACATTCGGGTAGAAGAGCCAGCGAGTTGACAAACACATCGCGAACGCGAAATTGGTCCGTAAAATCACTCGCATTCACACTTATAGCCATCAGCAACTCACTGTTATGAAATGCCTGACACTCAATGCCATTAAGTCACCTCTCCAACTGGAAGAACGTCCCGACCTGATGCCAGGACCTGGCGAAGTCGTCGTACAGGTCAAAGCGGCTGCCCTTAATCGTCGTGACTTCTGGATCACTCTGGGTATGTACCCAGGAATTGAATTGCCCTGTATTTTAGGCTCCGATGCTTCCGGGATCGTGAAGAGTTGCGGAGCAGGAGTGGATCAGTCCTGGACTGACCGGGAAATCATCTTCGATCCAGGCCTGGATTGGGGTGATAACCCCAATGTTCAGCATCCCCGCTTCAACATCATGGGTTTACCCAGGGACGGAACATTCGCAACTGAAGTGATCGTACCGGCCAGTCAGTTGTCTGCACGGCCGGAACATCTCGACTGGATCGAATCCGCCGCACTGCCACTGGCAGGAGTCACGGCCTATCGGGCCGTGTTTACACAGGGAAGTCTACAGAGCGGTGAGACAGTCCTGGTGACGGGAGTTGGCGGCGGGGTCGCAACGTTTGCCCTGCAATTCGCTGTCGCTGCTGGTGCCAACGTGTGGGTCACGTCATCTTCGTCGGCAAAGATTGACAGGGCGGTCGAACTGGGAGCTCAGGGTGGATTCGACTACAGAGACGAAGGCTGGTGGAAACAGATGGCGAAAGACGTCGGCGCACCCAACCTGATCATCGACAGTGCTGGCGGCAGCGGATACGGGGCACTGCTCAATCTGGCCGATACCGGCGGTCGTATTGTCAATTACGGAACAACCACGGGTGCACCGGAGAAACTGGATCTGTTTAAACTGTTTTGGAAACAACTCCATCTGATCGGTTCCACAATGGGATCCCCGGCAGATTTCAGGGCCATGTTAAAACTGGTCAATGAGCACAAGTTGCGCCCCGTAGTTGATGCTGTGTTTCCACTGAAAGATGGCAATACCGCCGTCAGCCGGATGGCATCATCACCGCAGTTTGGCAAATACGTTCTTACCAACGAATAATGAATGTACATGCGTCGCCACAATGATTCACAGAACTCACATAGGAGAATTGCGGAAGCTGCCGATTCTTTGTGGCTCTCACATCTTTTATGTGACCCTCAGGACTAAAAACGGATGACTGGGTCGGTAAAAATGGATCGTCCGTGGAAAAGCGTCAACCAGTCCATGCGGCTACTCCCAAACCTGGCAGACGCAGCAGCCCTGGTCGATGGTACAGTTCCAGCAACTTCCAGCCGACTGAATCTGCTTTGCGATGTGATGGGAACCAGATCGGTTTTGGTGAATTTACCAGCGGTCCCCTGAGGACTGACTTTTCGTGATTCGCCAAAAGGTAAGTGTTGTGAACACTGCCAATCCCACTCTGCACATCTTCATAAGTGCTGCCTGGCCAGGCACCCCACGGCGTGCTGATAAGTCCGTAGGCAAGACCAGACCACTGGTTCAGACAGACCGAACCGTACCGCATCGAACCGATGATCCGTTCCAGCCAGGCACGTTCAGACCTTTGCAGACCGTTCGACAGCGTAATGCTGGCGCTGAGTGTCCCGTAGAGTTGATCGTTAACAAACGCCACAGCAGCTTCCAGAAATTTCTTTGAATCGGACTCATCAAGAGTCGTTTCTGCACAAACACAGACGAATGATTCCTCATTGAATAATTCCGGACGCTCCGATGGTTTTTGGTCGACCAGCAGTTTCCAGGGCAGGTGTCCGTTAGCGTCCAGTGGATCTTCAACCGCAGCAAAACGAACGTATCGATCCGTGGCTCCGGGGTAGTACGGTTTTCTCGTGGGCGTCTCGTCCAGAGCCTTCCGCAGCAGGTTCAGGAACTCGTCTCGCTGAGACCACCGCCTCGACGTCACAATCATTTTCGTCGCAATACAATTGAACGAAACGTTGTTTGTGATTGACGCAGCAAGGTGTTGAGCCTGTGACGCAAGTTGTTTAGCCGTGTAGTCTCCTGGAACAACAATCCAGGGAGTAACATTACCCAGTTCGCTGGTAACGCACTTGTCTGTGATGGGCCTGTCAGGTCGACTTCCGCCAGGTTGGGTTCCCCAGACGATCGCCTCATGCGTCACCACGGAACCAGTGACGTGAATCTCTGTCACCCGGTCATCCCGCACCAGTGAGGCCCCCACATCGCCACCACCGGTGACAATCCGCAGCAGTCCGGCTTTGATGAGCGGCCCCATCACGTCACGGAAAACGTGTTCAAGATAATCGTTGACCGGATTCAGTTTCAGCAGTACACGGCGTCCCTCAAAGATCACGCGGTTCAGCGTATCCGTCGCAGGGATGGATGAGACGTTTCCTGCACCAAGCACCAGTGAAATCCCATCGACATGTGAGCGACTTAGATGTTCCAGGAGATCACCATGGATCTGATGCTCTGCTGCGTCCGGGTGCATGTGGACTTCGGCCGTCAGCCCTGCGAAGGTGACGGAGTCGAAGAATCCAGCCGTCGGAAACACTGGAACTGCCAGCTGCCCGGTTGCTGTTCTGCGGACAGTGCCTGGCAGAACCGGCCTGCCGGTCTCGGCAACCCCGGACAGTGTCTGTATGGACAATTGAAGCTGCCGCAGGACCACAGCGGGACCGCTGAGCACAGCTTCCCAGCGCTCCCCTTCGACCAGCCCCTTCGCTTCAGATTCCAGTCGAACCCATTCAGGAGCCATCTGCACAACACGTTCGACACATTCACGGCATAGACGGATTCGGTCTTCGATCGAAATCTGTCCGATGGGCAGCGCAACCAGCTCTTCCAGGGTTTTGATTGCGGATTTTGATGCTGAATTTGCGATGGGTGACATTTGATAACCCTGGATAGAACGAATCGCTGACGGCTCTGCTCGTCGGTCTGTTGTTTCGGTTGTGCGTCAACCGCCCAGACCTGTAAAGATACACTTCACCGGGTTTGATCCGAAAAGAGCAACCCACTGAGCTTGGTGGAAACACTGATTCCGAGCATACCCCAAATGCGGCCGGCTAAGCGGCATCGAATACCGGATTTTTCGGTACCGCATCAGAAGCCGCAGCAGCCCGGCTGCTCAACCGGAACAATGTTGACGTTGGCATCCTGCAGAATGTGTCACAGACGGATAAATGCGGTTGTTCTCCTGACTGGCAGCTGCAATGGTGTGGAGCATGGTTGTCCTTTGACTCTGACCTGGCGACACTCGTCACTGGTTCATCATTGCCGAACAAAGAGACAACAACTCTGTTCACGGATTCCATTCTCAAATGAATTTCAACAGTCACCTGCAGGCCGTTCACTCACACGAACCCACCGTCAAGGCACTTGTAGGCTGGAACGAAGAATATGCCCGGCATCAGGCGTCACAGGCAGGTGATGGTCCGTTGTCCGGCTGGGCTCTTGGAGTCAAAGACATTATCGATGTTGCCGGGCAGCCGACTCAGGGAGGCGTCGACTTTCTTCCGAACGCCGCAAAATCCAGCAGTGCAGACATCGTCGAGCGACTGGAATCTCTGGGGGCGTATGTGTTTTCCAAGACGGTGACCACATCACTCGCTTATTTCGATCCCGGCCCAACGACCAATCCCTGGAATTCAGAACACACACCAGGCGGATCGAGCAGCGGATCGGCGGCCGCCGTTGCCGCCGGCATGGTACGCCTCGCACTGGGCTCCCAAACCATCGGGTCGATTGGTCGCCCGGCCGCATACTGTGGTATTGTAGGCTTTAAGCCCAGTTATGAGCGCATGATTTCATCGGGCATGATTCCGTTTTCTCCTTCGGTTGATACTGCTGGTTTCTTTACGACGAACATGGCCGATCTGCAGACTGCGTGCGCTGCCCTGTTCAACGAACCCATCACCGAAAATCAGAAAACGCTGAACGTTGGTCTGATCGAGGACCTGCTCTGTGCGCCCGCCGACCCGGAGATGATTAATGCCGTGCGAATGACCGGAGATAAACTCAGGGATCTGGATAATGTTTGCGTGCAGGCAACATCCCTGCCCGATCAGCTGCGAACCGCCTACGACAACCATGTGAACCTTGTTGCTGCCGAACTGGCGGTGTCGCAAGCGTACCTCTTTGAGAAATACGGATCGCAATATCCGCCCAAGGTGCGCGAACTCTATCTGAAGGGTAAGAAAATCAGTGATAAAGATCGCCAGGAATGTCTGCGACAGCGCCTACATTATCATTCGGTTTTGGATTCCATGTTTGATCGGTTCGACGTTCTTCTTGCACCATCAGCGCCCGGTGGTGCGTTGAAAGGACTTGCCATCACCGGAGACCCACGGATGAATCTGATTGCCACGCATACGCGAGTTCCGGCGTTGACGCTTCCGGCGCAGTTGAATCAATACGGACTTCCGCTGGGGATTCAGTTGCTTGGCCGGCTGGGACAGGACATGAATCTTCTGTCAGCCGGCGCCCTTGTGGAGTCAGCGATCGGATTCGACGTTCGACCAGTGTAAGAGTTTCGCATTCGTTCAGAATGCTGCGTCAAGCATCGCCTGGCAGTCAGCTTCGGTTACCTGGCGAGGATTTGTTGGCGTTGAATGATCCGCCATGGCGGCTGCCGGGATTCCTGCTAAATCCTCACGTGTCACACCCATGTCGCGCAGTCGAGTTGGCAATCCGATGGATTCATTGAGCTGCTCGCTTGCCCGTGCCAGAGATTCTGCAGCACTCCCGACTCCGGTTGTCTCGGCCATGCGCCGCATCTTTTCCGGGCAGGCGTCGGCATTGAATCGCAGGACATGCGGCAGGAAAATGGCGTTGAGCATTCCATGATGGAGACGACGGTGTGTCAGTGCGCCCAGAGGATGACTCAGGCTGTGAATCAGGCCAAGTCCTTTTTGAAAGCTCAGACCGCCTTCCAGCGCAGCGATCATCAGTTCTTCCCTGGAATTGATGTCGTTTCCTGTCTGGACTGCGGTCGGCAGGTTCTGCCATGCTCGTTTGAGACCATCGAGCGCAATTGCTTCTGCGACCGGATTGAATTTCGGACTGCAGAATGTTTCGACGCAATGAGAGATCGCGTCCAGCCCCGTTGCTGCTGTCAGCAGTGGAGGTAACCCACGAGTGAGCTGCGGATCGCAAATCGCAACGTCCGGAATGATATGTGGGCTGATCACAGCCAGCTTCTGGCCACTTCGCATTGTCACGAGTGCTGCGCGACCAACCTCGCTGCCGGTGCCCGCAGTTGTCGGAATGGCGATTAACGGAGGTTTATTCGCCGTAATCCGTGCAGCGCCGCCACGGATCAGTGCATACTGTTCCAGCGGTTCGGAATGGGTGATGAGCAGTGAGATGCACTTTGCGCAATCGATAGGCGACCCTCCGCCAAGACCAACGACTCCGTCACAATCGTGTTCACGGTAAGCGGCGACGCCAGCCAGCGCACCTGCCTCATCGGGGTTTGTCTCCACGTCTGCGAAAATGGCTGCCGGTTTCACACCGAGCTGTTCCACGAACCCCAGTTCCAGCAGACCTCGATCTGTTACCACCAGCGGGCGCTCCACGCTGTATTCAGCGAGCACGTCGGACAACAGCCCAATGCTGCCCACGCCAAAGTGGATTCCGGTAAGGTAGTTAATCGTTGGGATGGTCATGTCGACTTGCCCGATCGGATATCGTACGGCTCAGAGTTTGCCTGATTACGGTGGTGAGATACCACCGTAAATTCTGACCATTGCTGCGTACACTTGCAGACATCGCCGCAGCAATCATTCGCAAAATCAGGGGTGGTATTTCCAACCCGCTGAATCAATCCGCGACACTCGGTGAAGACCGAAGTATTGCATCATTTTACCGTGGATAACAGCAATCGTCACCAGGTATCGCGGGACACCCGGCCCCGTCGTATTGTCCAATGTGTTTTCTTTTTTATGCACTGGAGAACGACCATGTCGATTCGCGCCGTTGACAGGTATCGCAGAACGCACCTCATCGTCGTTAATCAGGACGTGCGTTCGTGTCCCGGACAATCTTGATACAAGGCCGAAGCCACTCAGATCACCGGCAACTGTGGCAAAGATTGTTTAGTGGCGCGATATTCAGCGGATTCATCAATGAATTCATAAAACACGTTTCGCTGCCGCGGAATGTATCCGACGTTCGTGATACAGCGACGTATGGCATCCAGGGACAGGTGATGCACCGTGCCGGCTTCTGACACGACATTCTCTTCGATCATGAGACTGCCCATGTCGTTTGCGCCGAACATAAGTGCAAGCTGACCAACTTTTTCACCCTGAGTCACCCATGAAGACTGAATGTTGGAAACGTTGTCCAGATACAACCGACTCACGGCCTGGGTCTTCAGATATTCGAATGCACCGGCCGGTGGAATATGATCCATGTCGGTGTTATCAGGTTGAAATGTCCAACTAATAAACGCGGTAAATCCGCCGGTTTCGTCCTGGAGCTGTCGCACCCGATCAAGGTGTTCGATGCGTTCCTCCAGCGTTTCCACATGGCCAAACATCATAGTCGCAGTCGAACGACCACCAAGTTCATGCCACACTCGCATGACATTGAGCCAGTCATCGGTCAGAACCTTGCCTCTCGTGATGTCTTTGCGCACGCGATCAACCAGGATCTCACCGCCACCGCCAGGCAGACTCCCAAGACCAGCATCCCGCAGGCGTTCGAGTACCGTTCTCAACGGGAGTTGAGCGATTTTCGTGAAGTGATGAATCTCCGGAGGGCTAAACCCATGAATATTGACCTGAGGAAATTCGATTTTAATGGTTCGAAGCATGTCTTCGTACCATTCCATGGACAGTTTTGGATGCAGTCCACCCTGCAGCAGAATTTGATCGCCCCCGACTTCCACAGTTTCTGCAATCTTGTTCAGCAGAGATTCTATCGGAAGCACATAAACGTCGGGATGATCCGGCGGCCGATAGAAGGCACAGAAATCACAGACAGCCGTACAGGCGTTCGTATAGTTGATATTTCGGTCAATGTTGTATGTACGAAATTTCTCCGGATGCAGCCGACGAGTCACAGCGTCCGCAGCTGCGCCGATTGCGGGCAAATCGTGTGACTGCAGAATCGCTAATCCTTCCTCGGGAGTCAGGCGATCGCCGGCAACAGCTTTGTTGAGAATCGCCTGCATCAGACCCTCCAGGCCAGATCCGCGTCAGAGTGAATGGCAACAGCCTCGGGCTGCAGAAGCCCCTGTTGTTGTGCCAGTTGTCGAAAGAGTTCCAGCCCGCTGCGTTCAGCAGACGCCAGATGATAATTGAGATTTTGTGTCAGGTAGGTCGTCGCCGATTCGCGTGACAGATCAAGCAGAGGGGCCTGTTCGTCGGCAATCCTGTGAAGTGCCGCGACTCCCCGATCGCGCGATTCATCAAGAGTTCGTTCAATTCCGGTGATGTCGGCACCTTCACGAGCGACCCACATGGCAAACACAAACGGCAATCCAGTCCACTTGTACCACATCTGGCCCAGATCCATCACTTCGACAAATTCTTCGATGGGCTCATGCATGGCGCGATCGCCAATCAGCAGAACCGCGTCAGCAGTGCTGGTCAGTGTCGACGATTCGATCGGCAGAGGCTCGCCTTCCGGAAAGACACCATACCGTTCGGCCAAAATCACACGCGACAATGCGGCGCTCGTTCGAGAGCCCTCATCCATCGCAAGACGGCGAATCTCACCTGGATGAACACGACAATACAGCTTCACACTCATGACCGGTCCACGTGCCGCAACGCAAGCGTTTGAAATGATCCGGTAACCAGAACCGCGGAAGTACTCCACAGATGGAATGAGTGCAACATCCAGTTGTCCGGCCGCCAGAGCATCGGACAGACGGCTGGGATAATCGAGGATAATTTCAGCCTCCGGCAGGAGGTCTTCCAGATCTTCGATGAGCGGTTTGGAATTAAGATAGCTGACCGCGCCAAGTCGGACGGCAGCCGGATGAGGGTTGATCATAGACGGGATTCCGAACCCGAATTTGTGCGGGACGTCAGAGGATCACAGGCAAACACTGGCAGGAAGACCCAGTTTTTCACGATTTTTGTGGCACCAGCCGACCGTGACAAAAAGGCCAAACGCCTCTCCGACACCGTTTGTCAGGTCGACTCACCCAGGGGAGAGCCGATTTTTCCCAGTATAGAGGCCCATTGAGTCGTCTCAACCGCTGCTCCTGACTGAACTTAGATTCTCACACCTTCTTGTTGTGGTCGATGATTATTCCCTGTTATTATCCGCCACACGTCTCGTCGAATAACCGATTTTCAGACAGCTGCAGCCAACAAATGTCCGATACTCCGCTGAATATTGCTCTGATCGGATTCGGCACCGTCGGTACAGGCGTTGCCCGGATATTAACGGAAGAACATGAGCAGCTGCGAGTTCGGGCGGGACGTGAACTGCGACTTAGCCGTATCGTTGTCCGGGATCTCGGCAAGACACGAGAATTCAACCCTGCAGACGTTCCCATCTCGAGTTGCATCGACGATGTTCTGAACGATGACTCGATCGATCTGGCTGTACAGCTTGTGGGAGGCACTGACGCAGCCCTCGAATACGCCACCCGACTGCTGGGCGCAGGGAAAGATCTGATTACAGCGAATAAGGCGTTAATTTGTGCCCATGGTCCAGAATTATTTCAAATCGCTGCTGACGGTGGACGTACGATCTGCTTCGAAGCGGCCGTTGCCGGAGGGATTCCGGTGGTCAATGCCATCACGACAGCACTGACCGGCAACCGGATCGAGGCCATCGAAGGAATTCTGAATGGCACCAGCAATTTCATTCTGACGCAGATGCTTTCAGAAAACCAAAGCTATGACCAGTCCCTGAGCCTGGCACAGGAGCTTGGCTATGCTGAAGCCGATCCCACCCTGGATGTAGACGGGACCGACGCAGCCCAAAAACTGGTCATCCTGACGCGTCTCGCGTTTTCCACCGATGTCCCTGTGGGCGAGATGAGCCGTAAGGGAATTGACGAACTCACACTGTCTGATCTGGAAGCCGCTGCATCTCTCGGATATCGAATCAAGCTTCTGGCCATGGCAAAACTGAATAACGGCCAACTTGAGACCTCAGTCCAGCCAACGCTGGTGCCGCAGAATCGTGAACTGGCCCAGACACAGGGTGCCGACAATATCGTGACCATCACAGGAAGTGCGGTCGGTCGTTTAGGGTTGGCAGGTGCAGGCGCCGGCCAGTTGCCGACTGCCTCCGCGGTCATGGCTGATGTTGTTGATTTCGCAACGGGAAGAGCGATCAATACATTTAAGGCCGTGTTGCGCAGTCGTGATCAAAATCCCGTTGAGATTCTGCCACAGGACGAACAGAAACATCGATTCTATCTTCGCTGCACCGTCGATGACCGACCGCACGTACTGGCAGACGTCACAGATATCCTCGGTCGCCACGGAATCAGTATTTCGTCGCTGCTGCAGGACGAATCACGAATGGCCACGGCTTCGGATCAGGCTGCTCGACTTATTATAATGACACACCGAGTCAGTGAGGGACAAATGAGGTCTGCAGATGCCGAACTGGATGCCCTAAGTTGTGTCCAGGGAAATTGCCTGAGGCTTCCTGTGGCCGATTGAAGTAAATGACGATGAATGCCATCCGACCATGATTAGTGAATCTGAGCTGCGACGCAAACGGGTACTCGTTGCATTGCTGGCCATCGGCTGTATTGTCGCAGGTGTCGTTCTGTTGATGGTTGGTGGCTCAGACGGCCTGGCATCAGCGTTTCTGCGGGTTGGTTTGCTGTTAGGCGCGTTTTGGCTGGTCCTTCCTTCAAAAGATCGACCAGCTGCCTGGGCGCATGTGTCCCCATGGTCGATTGGACTCGTTGTGGTGCTGGCTCTCATCCTCCCCAGAGTAAAATATTACGTTCCGGTAGTGGTTGCAGGGGTGGTGATTGGCTGGCTTGTTCGTCCGCGAAACAGAAAAAGGCAGTGATGTCCCGACGAACTGTCGAAACACAAGCGGGCCACAATCAATTGCAAAACGGCTGCCACTTAGTCAGATTTGCCGCAACAGTCGATATTTTTCCTGAAGACAGCATCGGAATGTCGACCGACGTTGTCCGGAACTGATCGTCAGCACTTCAGAAAGTACGTTCGTGTCTCGAATCAACTGGGCACCGCTGAAGAATATCATTGAACGTCATGAGTCGTTTCTGATCACGACTCATGTTCGTCCGGATGCTGATGCGCTGGGCTCACAACGAGGCCTCGCTTCCCTGCTGGAATCATTTGGCAAAGAGGTAACGATGGTCAATGCGACAGCGCCTCCTGCCAATTTGAATTTCATGAACACAGACGGAGAAGTGAAAAAGCTGGGTAATGATGTCCGCAAAGATGAAGTTCCTGACGTCGATGTACAGATCGTCGTGGATACCAGCGCCTGGCAACAGCTGGGAGCGATCCGTGATGTGATTCGCAATTCCGACTGCCCGCGCGTGGTCATTGATCATCATGTCAGCTCGGACGATCTGGGTGCAACCGAATTCAAGGATGTTGCGTCGGCGGCCACTGGAGAACTGATCTGCGAAGCGGCCGAGTACCTTGGTGTGACATTCGACGCAGATGCAGCTTCCTGGTTGTACGCAGCAATTGCCACGGATACGGGATGGTTTCGTTTTCCGTCAACGACATCACAAACGATGCGGACCTGTGCTACATTGATGGAACAGGGCGCTCGGCCGGATGTGATCTACAATCACATCCATGAGCAGCGATCCCTTGCGCGAGTGCACCTTTCCAGTCGGGTTCTGGGACGTATGCAGGTGGAATGTGGTGGACAACTGGCCTGGATCAGTGTGACTCGCAATGACCTGGAAGCCACGCAGGCTGTCCTGGCGGACACGGAGGGACTGGTGAATGAATGCCTGACTGTGGCTGGTTCAAAAGCAGCGTTTATCGCGGTCGAACTGCCGACCAGCCAGGTAAAATGCAGTCTGCGCTGTCGGCCTCCTTACAATGTTTCAGCATTCGCTGAGCGTCTTGGTGGCGGTGGCCATCGCCTTGCATCAGGTGTGACCCTGTCGGGCGAGTTTTCTGATGCCGTAGAACGCATACGAAAAGAGTTTCAGCAGATACTGGAATCCGACAATTGACGTCACTCTGTCATCATCAACAGTGCATCCCCGCTCTTCAATTCTCAACACTCTGATCCCATCTCGTGACATGTCTTCACCCGTTGTCGCAACCCTGCTGCCTCAGCTGATTCGTATTCGCTCGAAAGGTAACGATCGAGTGAAGTTTCTGCACAATTTTTGTACCAACGACATCAACAGCATGGGGGCAGGAACCGCCTGTGAAGCATTCTTTACCAGCGTCAAAGCGAGAATTCTTGGCCACGGATATGTGCTGGCGGGCACAGAACACCACGAGATCTGGATGTTGCCTGGCAATGAAGATTCTCTGCTCAAACATCTGAACCGCTATATCATTTCGGAAGACGTGACCTTTGAATCGATGACAGGGGGCCTGGCGGCAATGGCTGTCATCGGACAAATTCCTGCTTCGCTGGTCCGTAGTGAGAGAAATGGTCCAAAAACGTGGACTGACACTCGTGTTGAAGATGTCAACGTGACTTGTCTCCGACTTCACTGGGCCGGACAGTCTCTGACTCTGATGAGTGGTCCGCAGCTGGCCATTGAAACACTGCAGATCAGAATTGTCGAACACGGTCGAACAGGAAGGTGGGAGGAGTTCGAACGATTGAGAATTCTGGAACGCTTTCCGTTGATTGGCAGAGATCTGACCGACGATCATCTGGCTCCGGAAGCTGCTCGAAACACATCAGCGATTTGTTATACCAAAGGCTGTTATCTGGGACAGGAACCAATTGCGAGAATCGATGCGATGGGGCAGGTCAATCGAGTCCTCGCCACAGTAGAACTGCAGACAGAAGAACTGCAGACAGAATTCCTCGAATCGGAAACGGCCTGTCAACTGACCTCGGTCGACAACAAACATTCAACTGCTGTGGGTCTGGCAATGGTGAAGGCTGACAACATTCTCTCCGGATCCACATTGGTTCAATCTTCCGACAACAGTTTATTTTCAGCAAAAATATCTCAACCGAGGTCTCTGACGGGAGACTGAATTCCATGACTCAATACAAGACAATCATTGGACTGGAAGTGCATGTCCAGCTTCGCACCAGATCCAAATTGTTTTGTGGCTGTTCGCCCCGATTCAATCCGGACGAACCCAATACACAGACCTGTCCAGTCTGCCTGGGATTGCCAGGTGCACTGCCGGTCATGAATCGCGGGGCATTCGATCTGGCGCTGCGGACGGCGGTGGCTCTGAATTGCAGGATCGCGGAATTCACAAAATGGGATCGCAAGCAGTACTACTATCCGGATCTGCCCAAAGCGTATCAAATCAGCCAGTTTGATCTGCCGTTCAGTTCGAACGGCTGGCTCGATATCTCTGCAGATGAAGAGGGAGCGGAGCAGCGGCGTATTCGGATCACGCGAGCACATCTCGAAGAAGACGCAGGTAAGAATGTTCATGATGAAACGGGACGTGGTGGCGACAGTCGGGTTGATCTCAACAGGACCGGAACTCCGCTCCTGGAAATTGTCAGTGAACCCGATCTGCGGACCGCTTCAGAATCACGTCGATATCTGGAACAGTTGCGAACGTTGCTGAAATTCATAGATGTGTCCGACTGTAACATGCAGGAGGGTAGTCTGAGATGTGATGCGAATGTGAATCTGCATGTCGATGAGGACAACGGCGAGACCATTGCGACACCCATCGTTGAGCTCAAGAACATGAACAGCTTTCGCAATGTCGAACTCGCAGTGGAATACGAAATCAAACGACAGAAAAAGCAATGGGAAAAGACGCATCAAACGATCGATGATGCACCGAAGTGTACACGTGGCTGGGATGCCGAAAGAGGGACCACGTTCGGACAGCGTGAAAAAGAAGATTCGTCCGATTATCGCTACTTTCCGGATCCAGATCTGATACCGGTAGTAGTCACGGCCCCTGAAGTCGAACAAGTTCGCAATTCACTGCCGGAGAATCCAGCTGCCCGCTGTCAGAGATTCCAGTCCAAACTTGGGCTGTCTGAATACGATGCCAACGTCATCATCGATCAGGGACCTCAGTTCACGAACTGGTACGAACTGGTCGCCAAAGTATGTGGAGACGCAAAGACAGCTGCCAACTGGGCGACACAGGACATCCTCCGGGATCTCAACACGAGTGGCGTCTCGATTACTGAGTTCAGTATCACGGGTGAAATTCTTGGCGCGCTGCTGACATTCGTCGTTAATGATCGAATTACAACGAAGAGCGCCCGAGAAATTTATGGACTGTTGAAGAATCGCAGCCAAGCCGGAGAATCAATTTCTGTATCCGACGTGAAATCACTGGCGGCGAAACGGGAAGTTGTGAGTGATGCGGGTGCACTGAGTAAAGCCGTGTCAGCAGCAATTGAGGCGATGCCCGGTGCTGCCGCAGATGTTCGATCCGGCAAACAGGCTGCCGTAGGACCATTGATCGGAATGGTCATGAAACAAATTTCCGGAGCGGATCCAAAAGCGGTACGTTCGCTCCTGCTGGACAGTCTGCGAACAGACAATTGACGATTTCACATCTCAGTGTCTCGGACCGTCCACCGGACCGGAGCTGGTCATCCGACGCAAGCTGCATCGTCGATACGTCGTCTTCAAAGCCGAAGAAAACTCCCGAATCGGATGCAGTGACGGTTTGTCCTTTCCACTGTCAGCGTGTGAAAACTGATTCCTGATCGAGGCCATTTCGAATACCGTTAACTTTGAAATGTCAATCGGATCATGGTCGTTCGACTTCCGTGGTGGAAAACGGTGTGACCTGCAAAATGAACCACCAGGGATTGCATTTCTGTCATCCGCGAAATCCAATACCATCGGCAGGTGATCTCTTCATTCGATACGGGATTCCTCTAAGATGGAACCGAGCCCAACGACATGCTGCTCAGGTCAGCGATGTCACACTGAATGAAGCCAGGTGACGCCGATACAAACCAATTCGGATTATATTATTGATCAAATGAGAGCCACCATGAGAGCCTTTGTAACATTCATTGTCGCTGCGATTGCCTGCAGCGTCGCTTCCGCCGCAGGCCCGGTCGTGGTCATGAAGACCAGCATGGGTGAAATAACTATCGAGCTGAATCAGGAGAAGGCTCCGATTACAGTCAAAAATTTTCTGCAATACGTGGAAGACGAGCGATTTGATGGCACGATCTTTCATCGCGTAATCGGCAACTTCATGATCCAGGGGGGTGGTTTTGAAAAAGGTGAACCTCCGACTGAGCGGAAGACAATGCGGGCAATTAGAAATGAGGCCAAGGCCAGCGGCCTGAGCAATCTCCGGGGCACAATTGCCATGGCGAGAACCCGGGAACCACACTCAGCAACCTCGCAGTTTTTCATCAATGTTATCGACAACAACGAGAGTCTCGACCCGGGAGGAGTTGATTCCAGTGGTTATGCTGTCTTTGGAAGGGTCACCAGTGGCATGGACACGGTTGACAAGATTAAGAGGGTCAAAACCGGTCCTGGCATTTTAAATATGCGAGGAACCAACGGTCAGCTCTCACAGCAGCGGTCACGCAATACACCACTCGAACAGGTCGTCATTGAATCTGTAAGACTGAAGGTCGACGACTAACAGTGTTTGTGATCCCGGACTATTCCTGGGGAACTGTGGAAAATAATTATGGCTTGTGCACGTCGCGTTCAATGACTGGATGATTGAGAGCGCCACCAGCTCGTTGTACCGAGCCGGTTCCGCGACGTGAATTCCTTCAAATCGGAAGACTCGCACTGAGCGGTGCTGGGTCGCCTCAGATTCTGGTCGGCCAGGCCACGGCAGGTCAGCCGATCCGCGAACTTATATGATGATGTTGGTCCGAATTCTGTTTTGACAGTGACTGATCGCTGAACTCCGCAAGGGAAATGCCGCCGCACACCACCTGAAGCAGCGGACTCAACGCAGTACCCGATCTACGAGAACAGGTCATCATCCGGCAGCAACATCACATCGCTGCTGGTTGACATATTGTCTGTACAATCAATTGCCGGATTTGCTGCGTCGTTCTCCGGTGTGTTATCTCGTGATTCATCATCGACGCTGTCGGAATCCGGACCCAGATAGACCTGAAACGCACTGCCCGAAAACGAAATCTGGTCGCCCGGCAGTAATGCTCCGCGCAGCACCCTTTGTCCGTTGACTCGCGTCCCGTTGGTACTGCCAAGATCCCGCATGTAAAGGAGACCGTCTGTCTTCACCAGAATACAATGGATTTTGGAAACGGAATTGTTTTGCAGCGGCAAATCACACAAACGGGCGCTGCGACCCACGACCGTCACAGGACGATCGAGAGTCACCGGAGACCCACCGTTCACTGGTAAGAGTTGAGCACGCATACTGATTTTTGACGTAATGCCTGATCGTCCGCATTGCACGGGTGATCACGCGCCCGATACTGCTTCGACGACCCAGGAGTGTGTGTCTCGGACTCCAGATCGCTTATCAGCGTTTGATCGCAGGTGCCAAATGTCAAGTGGCTGATTCGTCCGAAGCAGCCGATTTATGGACTCCGTCCCTGTAAGACAGCTCTCGTCAATGCGATTGGTCAGGTATTTTCACCTGTTTTTGGAGTTCTTCGATGCCGGCGATATGTTCCGCAGGTGAAGCAATGAATTGCGTCATCAGAGCTCGATTATGAAATGTCCAGATCCGGTCCCGATAAACGGCCGCATGTTTGAGCTGTCCATGGACTAGCCTGCCGGATTCCAGCAATGTCATCGGGCAGTGACCGTCGAGCATAGGCCAGTATTTCTCAGGCGTCAGGAAAAACTGGTTTCGCTGAGCTGCGTCCCTGAAGTGCAGGATCTGACCACGATATTCCGCAGCGAATGCAGGAGTCCCTGCAATCAACTCACGTTCATCCACAACGCTCGTCAGACAATTTCCGTTGAACGACGGCGTGATCACGGTTGCACGAGCATTCGATCCGCGAATGAGACCCGTTCGCTCTGGCGTCTGGTGATCGCTAGATTGATTACCGGTAGAATTCGGATGCAAGGGAATCGTCTGATTTCGCTGCTGAGCAGCTGGAACAGCCGGCACTCGGTCGGCGGATCGATGTGACGCAATGACGGCATTGAGTTTAGGCAACAGCTTTTCCGTTGTTTGATATCCTGTGATCCGTTTCATAACAGTCATGTCTGCGCTGACGATCAGAATCGCCGGAAGCCCCTTGACCTGAAGCTGTCTGGTAAGGTCCGCGTGCCTGTCGGCATCGATCAGCAGGGGCACAAATCCGCGATGCACGATCTCCACAGTCAGTGGATCGGAGAACGTTGTGCGTTCCATTTTCTTACAATAGCCGCACCAGTCTGCGGTAAATTTCATAAGAAGAGGACGACCGGTGCGTCCGGCCTGCTGAAGAGCAGTTGGAGGGCTCGTGAGCCATTTCACTCCCTGTGCACTTCCACTGCTCGGGAGTACAACGATGGCAGCACAAATCAGAAGTCCCTGGATCGGCCGGCCCTGGCATCTCATCACATCACTCCATTGTTTCACCTGACACACTCACTTGTCCTGTTCGAAGTATCGGAACTGGGTGCTCCACACTGCGTGCACCAGGCTACGATTCACTGGAGTTTTCGAAATGAGCGAAGTGTTGGTCGTTCAGGAGGCCGCAAAACTGATCTGATCGGCAGGTCCTGCCGCTTGGATGATTGTGCAGCAGAGTTACTCTTGGACTTCCGCGCCAGCGAACTGGATATCCGGTTCCTCGGTCTCTTTTGATCGCCTGCCAAATGCAACAATCGTCGGCACACGCCGGTGATGCATTCCAGGGACACCTCGCTGTGCACTCTTGACATTTTCCTTCAGTGACCCGTTTTGAAACGGTCCGATTCCAAACACGAACCAGTTATTGTCGTCCGATTGCGCCAGCGACACCCCGCCGTCGCCCAGAACATCACGCGTCTCTGCATCGTAAAGAACCATCCCCAGTTTTGCGTAACCGAACTGAGTTTTTCGCTCGGCCAGCCGGATTTCCGGCACTGTCAGCATGCCTGGCAGGGCAATTTCCGGAGTTCCGAGGAACGCTTCAGATGTATCTGTACCGACTCCGCCACTGCGAAGCTCCATGACGACATCGGCTGCGTCTGCGGAGTCAACCAGTCGTGCACCGAAACGAAGCGTCTGATGACGGATCGCCCCCAAAACAAACGGTTTGTCGACACATTCCAGATATTTTTCGTCCACGAACACCTGCTGTCCGGAGAGAGGAGAAAAATCAACCTTACTCAACGACCGTTCAATGGCGTCAGACACAAGCATTTGTTCTTTTGCCGTGCGAGATGTGTTGGATGTCATTGTGGACGTGCAACCTGTCACCAGAATCGACGCTGAGCACCCTGCAGCAAACAGTATTGGCAATGATTTTTTCATAGTCAGCATCGCTGAATGAGTAAATAGACGCGGATGACCCCAATTTACTTCGCTGTGAATTGACGATTCAAGTGCGATACCGCAGGCGGAGAGTGCAACTGCAGTGGTCCCGCGTTTCCTGATGGCCCTTCCATCCGTTCAGAGACGCCGAAGAGAAATGTACGGCAGATTCTGCTGAATCAGAATCGTCTCCAACGTGATCGAACCCTGCCGTTCGTCCAGTCGATCAATTTCCGGCGTCTTCTGTCGTGAATACACGAAATACTTTGCATCTCCCGCAGGAGGTCGTATTCGGCTATGATTTGTTGGCAACTCATGGAAACCACGAGTCAAATCTAATGACTAACCACATTGACGAATTCGAGTCCATATTTCGTCGTGCTGAGAAAGAACAGTTTTCGTACGTCGACATTCCCGTTCAAACGGTCACGCTGGTCTCAGACGGCAACCGAGACCATGCCGAAATCGTGCAAAACGATCTTCGTCATTTCATCGGTCGACTGGACGCTGTCAAATCCTGGCGAGTGATCACGGGTGATGATTATCACACCGTTGCCGAACTGGTCGCTCTGGTGGACGACCAGCAGACTGATCTGCTGGTCACTCATCGACATCTGCAGGAAACCTCTTTGGTGCCGCAGCACAGTCTGGGTGTTTACCTGGACGTACTCACACAAACAACTTCGATACCTGTCCTCGTGCTGCCGGGTACATCCGTTGATCCGCTCAGGGTAGCGGATCGTGACTGCAATCGCGTCATGGTTGTCGCCGATCACATTTCCGGTGATAACCGACTCATTAACTACGGAGCGGCAATGTGTCGCCCTGGGGGATCAATGTGGCTGTGCCACGTGGAAGATGATCTGGTCTTCGAACGCTACATGCAGGCCATTACCAGAATCCCGGAGATTGACTCAGAGAGCGCCCGAGTTCTCATTGAAAATCAGCTGCTGAAGGAAGCAACTGATTTTATTGAAGCGTGCTCCGGCGTAATTCATGAAGAGGGTCCGAAAATCAAAGTGGAACCTTATGTCGGGCGAGGTCACCACCTGCGGGACTATCGCAAACTCATCAAAGATTGTGACATCGATCTGCTCGTACTGAACACCAAGGATGACGATCAACTGGCCATGCACGGCCGAGCCTATTCACTCAGCGTCGAGCTAACGGACGTTTCGATGCTGTTGCTCTAATCAGCGACTGACAGAGGCTGCTGTTCGTGCAGCAGGTTTTTAAATTCCGTCCTGATTCCTTCAGTCAGACGTGGTATTTCCAATGCACTCAGGCGACACAATTCTGCACGTGTTTCACTTGACTGGGTCCACCAGCCTTGAGTCTGTATTCCTGCTGGCGGACGCTCACGTGTCACATTCGGTTCCCGGATGGATCACAATTATCTTTGCCGTTTTACTGACTGCCATGATTGTGGCACTGGCGCTGGAGGAGAAGCTTCACGCAAAAAAATCGATCATCGTTGGATTGTTTGCCGGTCTCTGCCTGATTCTGGCCACCGTAATGAAACTGCTTGAATTCGGCCCGGTTGAGTTGCCGGATCACACCGTAAAATCCCTGCCAATATACATCCCGTCGATCGATTGGGGCGTCATCACAATCATCCTGGGTGCAAGTCTGTTCGTGGAAGTCACGAGCCGTTCCGGAGTGTTCACATGGATGGCGATTATGCTGACTCGAAAGTCCTGCGGAGATCCCTGGAGGCTGCTGGTCTTTTACGGATTGCTGACAGTTTTGTTTTCTGCGGTACTCAACAATGTCACGGCCATGATCATCGTTGGATCACTGACAACCGTTTCGCTTAAGAAACTGAACCGCAGCGAGTTGATGCTGGGGTTTCTGATTACGGAAGGACTGCTGACCAATATCGGCGGATTGCTGACACTGATCAGCAGTGTGCCCAACATCATCGTGGGAAAGACCGCCGAAATCAGTTTTGCGAGATTCTTTGTGGTGGCAGCCCCCTACGTACTGGTCACAACCGGAGTCACTCTGTTGATGGCCCGAAGCAGGTTCGGAATCCGTGGACTTAACACTGACGAAGAAAAAACCGAAGCACGTCGCATGGTCGACAGCTTCGATCCCCGTGAAAGTATCCCCAGTAATCAGTTCTTTTGGTTTTCCGTCGCTTCACTTGTACTGTTCATCGGCGGCCTGGCAGGCCAGGCCGCATTGCCATTTGGTCTGGATCAGCTGGAAATGGGTTTTGTAGCTCTGTTTTTCGCCGGGGTTGTTCTGCTTGCTTACCGCAGCGAAGTCGACAAATTTTATTCAGCGGTTGACTGGGATCTGCTGGCTTTCTTCGCGTCCCTGTTTGTGGTGATTCATGCCATGGAACATGCACAGGTTCTGGCCTATATCGGTCGCGGTATCACGGCAATGTTGTCACTGCCTCCGCCGGGCGACTCGGTTGTCCTCCTGTCGAGTGCGGCCGCTGCCAGTTCCGTGACGGACAACATTCCGCTGGCGGCGATGCTCGCTCAGATCCTTAAGACAATCGGTACCGCGTCCGATTCATCGTACTGGTGGTGTGTGATTTTCGGTGCAAACCTGGGAGGTAATATCACGCCGATCGGAAGCGCGTCGACAGTAGTGGCTATGACGATTATTCATCGTCAGCAACTTAAACTGACATTCGGTGGATTCGTCAAAACCGCACTGCCGTTCGCAGCAATTCAAATCATCCTTGCGGCAATCTACGTACTTATCGCTGTTTGAAATAAGCCATTGTTCCTTCGTCTCTCATAAGCAGTCGACCCTGTCAGTCGGTTGGTCAGCCAGGACTGCCGATCTTGCCAAATCGCGAATTGGTCGTGGTTTTGTGAGATACTGCGATTTCGGTGGTACAATACAGGAGGTGTCATTTCGTTGAATCGTATCTCCGCCAGATTGCATGACGGGAAGAATTGTGGATCCGGAACCAATTCCAGAACGCGGTCGACGGCGTCGAAAAGTGTTTGCGGTTCTGCCAACGTTGCTGACGCTTGGCAATGCGGTATGTGGATTTGGTGCGATCATGATTCTCGCACGTGTTGGTCCATCGATCTCCGCAGACGTTCTGGAAAGGATCCAACCTGCTGATACACAGAGTTTCGTGGAAGAACAGGTAGGTATCTTCGCAGAGCAAATGGTATTTGCTTCATGGTTGATCTTTTTGGCGATGCTCTTCGATGCACTTGACGGCAGTGCTGCCCGACTCACCAATCAGACAAGTGAATTTGGTGCTCAGCTCGACAGTCTGTGTGACGTGATCAGCTTCGGCGTAGCACCTGCGTTCCTCATGCTCAAATTGACGCACCCAAACAACCAACTCATCCCGTCGGTTGTAGCACCACAGTTTCAATTCGAATTCTGGCCCAGATTCCTTTCCGCTTTTGCCACGCTGTTTGTGCTGTGCGCCGTCATGCGCCTGGCACGGTTCAACACCGAAACCGATGAGGAAGATTCACATGAAGGATTCAGCGGTCTGCCTTCGCCCGCTGCGGCGGGCGTGATCGCCTCAATGCCGATTGGAATTAAGGGATTGAATGATCTTTTGACTGAAGACACGTCGCGATGGTCAGCGTTCGTCAGTGATTACGTGCTTCCGGCGCTGGCCGTTCTACTGCCCTTTATTACACTGGGAACTGCGCTGCTGATGGTCAGTCGAATCCACTATCCACACCTCTTCAATCAACTGGTCCGTGGAAGTCAGGGTCGTCGTCAAATCGTGACAATTGTTGTTGTTGCTGTCCTCGTCTTTACGGTTCATGAAGTCGCCATTCCAATTTTGTTCTGCTGGTTTGCATTTGCCACTCCCGCCAGAGCTCTCTGGCTTCGATATCTCCGACACTGGCTTCCTGGCAGTCTCAGGTCCAAACAGGCGGCGAATTGATCCGACCGTCTGATTGATGCTGATTCCTGTCAACTGGCTTCCCGACAGATCGATGCATTCGTTCAGCCATACCAACATGGAATTTCTTTTAAGATTCCGGTGGCCACTGCGAATAGACTCTGTACCGATCAGAATTGTTATTGGGAGACAACCGGATGAAACAATTTCTGTGGCTCACTCTGTTGTTCTGCCTCCCGCTGACTGTCGTTGTGGCGCAGGATAATTCGGCCGATAAGTCAGAAATGTCAGACGACATGACTCTGAAACAGGCAACCGAGTCCGCCACCGGACTGGTGAACGAAACGAAAGACCGTGTTGATGAACTGGCCGGAACGCTGGACAAAAACCCAACTGTTCAGGAGGTGTCAACCGGGATTCTCAGTCCGATCTATGTTGCAGCGGAAACGCTTGCATTTCCCACATTTTACTGGTTTGCGTTTGCGCTGATGCTGGCCGGAGTTGTGAACTATGTATTCCAGCTGGTGCTCGGCAAACTTGTGGTCCTCTCGCAGGGAAGTCTGAACATTCGCAAAATCCTCTCGGACTCTGCTGGCCTGGTCGTTAGCGCCGTCGGACTGATATTGACAACTCAGGCAGCAACTGAAAATTCTGATTTTCCTCAGAGTCCCACAGCTGTCGTGTCGGCGACTGTTGTTGGTTGTATCGCGGGGCTGGTTCTGTATCGTTGGAATCAGGCTGAAGAAGTGGATGCCGCGCACGGACGTCGCTGGAAGACGCGAAAGAATGCCTGACACCAAGGCGTTGCGGCGACGGTTAGGCGAACGCATGTAAATCCATCACAGAAAGATGTAACCAACCGCCCTGACAATCGGAACTTCTGCAGGAAACATCCACGAATACGCACTCGGCAAACATCACGGATAACGCAGAAGGCTGCCTCACACATCGTGATGAAGATCAACTCTCAACTGAGTCTTTCCGGAACAACTTTTACCGGAACACCCTTGAAACCTGGTGTCTTCGACAAGGGGTCCACTGCATGTGGGACGAGCGTGTTGGCTTCGGGATAGTACATGAGTATGTTGCCTGCCCGAACGTCATATTCTCGAGCGCGACAGTAACGCAACTCGCCCACAGAACTGGTGAGTCGTACCTGCTGATCCTCTTCCAGCCCGCGTGCAGTCATGTCGTCTCGATTCATGAGCACGACGTCACGCCGTTCCTGGCCGCGATACAGATCTTCTTCCTCGTAAACAACACTGTTGAACTGGCCTTCGGAACGCACGGTCATCAATCGAAGCTCGTTATCCTGACATCGAGGTTCCGGCAGTGGCACGGAATTAAATGATGCTCTGCCTGATTCTGTAGAGAATTTGAAGTCAACCGGTGTCCGACCGCGTACGTGAAATTCCTGCCTCGACTCATCGATTCCCTGCATTTCTTCATAGCCTGGTACCAGCTCGCCGATCAAGTCCCGTATGGCTGCATGGCTCTGCAGAGTGTCAAAATCAACCTTACCGCTGCGTCCGAATACTCTGCGCGCGATGTCCGCAAGGATCGAAACTTCGCTGCGCGGACCTTCAAAACGTGCCGGGCCACCGTCACTCAGGCGCACATAGCTGAACATCGATTCCTGAGTCGTCGGTTGTGGTTCTTCATCACGTGGAAGCACCGGGAGGATTATTGTTTCCTTCCCCAGTCCCCAGGTATGGCCTGTGTTAAGCGTCGTCGACAGGTAGCTAACGGTACCGATCGAATTCATCGCTCCTGCGGCATACTGCAGATCCGGGTTGCTGGCGTACAGGTTCCCACCAAGACACAGTGCAAAATCCATTTCCCCGTCACGTGCAGCCTCCATGCACCGCATTGTGTCGTAGCCGGGTGACTTCGGCACAGTGATTCCGAGTTTCGTTTCGAACTTTTTCAGCATTGATTGTTTCAGCGCAGGAGTGACTCCTACCGACCCCAGTCCCTGCACGTTACTGTGACCACGTATGGGCATCATGCCGGCGTCGCGTCGTCCAATCATTCCTCGCAGCAGCGCGGTATTCGCGATCATCTGCACATTGTTGGTGCCATGCAGATGGTGAGTGATTCCCATACACCATCCGAAGACGACATTCTTTGCCGCAAGATACTGCTCTGTGAACTCCCGAATCTGCACCTGGCTCAAACCGCTCAATCGTTCGATGTCTTCCCAGGCAAGAGATTCTATCGATCGCCGGAATTCTTCGAATCCAAGTGTATGGTGTTCGATGAAATGCTGATCTTCTGCCCTGCGCGCCAGAATCTCACGGCAGACACCGGCCAGCATGGCCAGATCACCGCCAACGTGAGGCTGCACGTATGAACTTGCAATGGGTGAACCAAATATCAGGCTGCGGATGTCACTGGGTACTCGGAAATTCCGCAGGCCCAATTCCTTCACCGGGTTGACGACAATCACATTGCCGCCACGACGGCGGATTTCCATCAATGACCGCATGAGTCGCGGATGATTGGATGACGGATTGGCTCCAATGAGTATGTACAGGTCAACGTGTTCGAGGTCTTCGAGACGAATTGTTCCGGTGCCGGACCCGATGCTGCTGGTCAACCCAACTCCGCTGGCCTGGTGACAGTAATAGGAACAGTTGTTGACATAATTAGTCCCAAACTGCCTTGCGATCAGCTGCAGCAAAAATCCGGCTTCATTGCTGGAACGGCCACTGGCGTAAAAGAAACTTCGTTCCGGACCGGCAGCAGCCATACGATCAGCAAGTCGCTGCAGAACTTCGTCCCATTCAATGGGCCGATAATGAGTTGCCCCCTCTTCGAGGATGACTGGTCGAACGATTCGTCCACAGAACTCCAGCTGTCGCGACGTCATCGCCTGCAGCTGGTTGACATTGTATTGGCTCCAGAAGCTATCGGGGATGGCACCCTGCATGTCAGATGCCATCGCCTGCACGGATTTCTTACATACTTCAGGAAAGTATCCGCCCTCGTTGACCATGCCACCCAGCTGGCCGCCCATGCCAACAGCGCAGGTCTTACAGGCATTTTTTGACCGCAGAGCTTTCCACATCTTCCACCAGCCGACTCGGCTGGCGAGTTGCATCGTATAGCCAATTGCCTTCCATCCTCCGCCGCTGGAGGGTCGTTTCACTGCCATTGGGTCATATCCGGGTCTGCTGCGGAATTCGTCCGTGACCACAACATGGTAACCATGAACTCGAAAGGTTCCCGCCGGAATTGTCCAGAACAGTAAGACAAGACACAGAACACCATTTGCCAGCCCGATGTCCGACACGTGGATGACGCTGCCATTGCCGTGTCCGGCTGGTTCTCACCTGCCGTCTGTATCAGAGAACCGCCAGCCTTTCAATCAGCTCAACAGTGCGGCATGAATAGCCGTATTCGTTGTCGTACCAGCCCAGTACCTTGACCATGTTCCCTGCCATGACAGTGGTAAAGCCTGAATCAAAAATACAGCTGTGCGAGTTACCTACGATGTCACTGGAGACGATTGGATCCTCTGTATATTCCAAAATCCCACCGAGACCACCTTCGGCAGCAGCTTTAACGGCTTCGTTGATTTCTTCCGCAGTCGTGTCTTTCCCAACGATTGCAGTGAGATCTGTTACGCTGCCTGTCACAACAGGAACACGAAGTGACATTCCTGTTAATTTGCCATCCACCTCAGGAAAGACTTTGCCAACGGCTTTTGCAGCGCCAGTTGATGTCGGAATAATGTTGACGGCAGCCGCCCGCGATCGACGGGGATCCGAGTGCAGCTGATCCGCAACTTTCTGGTCATTCGTATAGGCGTGACATGTCGTAATCAGACCGTGCTGAACCCCACCAAAACTCTCATGAAGGATTTTGACCATGGGAGCCAGACTGTTCGTCGTGCAGCTCGCATTTGAGATACATTTGTGATCAGCCGTCAGTTGATCGTCGTTGACGCCACAGACAACCGTGAGATCTTCTCCCTTGGCCGGAGCAGAAATGACCACCTTGCCGGCACCTGCACTGATGTGTGAATCAAATCCTGGCTTTCCTTCAGCCGCGCGGCTGGTGAAGAATCCGGTCGATTCCAGAGCAATATCAACGCCCAGTTCATTCCATGGCAAATTTCCGGGATCTCGTTCTCCACAGATTCTGATGGTGCTGCCATTCACGATCAGATCGTTCCCGCTGACCTGAACATCACCATCGAAACGACCCTGGGCGCTGTCATACTTAAACAGGTTAGCCAGCGCTGTGGTTGCACCAAGGTCGTTAATTGCCACCACTTCGATATCAGCCTGTCGTTGGTCGCACTTCTGCCGAGCGATCAGAGCACGCAAAGTGATACGACCAATGCGGCCGAAGCCGTTAATGCCAACTTTAACTGAAGGACGTGACATAAGAAATCTCTCTTCGAACTTGGCTTACATTTAACCGGACAGCAGCAGACGTTAAAGCGTCTGAACGAACTCATGGCTGAGAGTAAGGCATCATCCAAAATCCTTGGTTTTGGACGATTCAACGGAGGTCACAGATCCCCGAGGGACCACCATAGCCTCTGATTTCCCGACCATTGACCGCCTTAACGATTCTCCAACTGTTAAGACGATCCTCGATCGTAACGGCGAGATCAGGCTTTGCAAGGTGAACAGAACAGTGTCCCGTATTCAGGCCTCTCAGCGCAACATTGAAGAAAATCCGGATTCCTATCAATGAGTTCACGACGTGGCGGCTGTCCAAAGTCGGACCTCGTCCCGAACACATCGGCTACCGATCAACAGCGGAAGCCACCGATACGTCTGCCACTTTCCTTGTAAATTTTCTTGAACTCGCAAGGATCAGCTTCTCTGCGAATCGCGGAAACAACTGCTTCAACAGCACAACTGGCCGCATTGGCGGCCAGTTCACGATGAGTTCCGGTGGTCCTGACCGTATCGCTTTTATGACTGCATTCGCCACGACACCTGCTGTGGTACTCCCGACTGCAGTCGGTGTGCCGCGGCCAACCGCGGCTGTCATACGTTCGTAAATCCCGCCGTCCTTTGTGAATCCGGGGCAGACGGCCGTTGCGGAAATCCCACGCCCCAGATACTCACCACGGAGTCCCTCCGTGAATCCGATCAACGCTGCCTTCGTCGCACCGTATACGGCCCCGAATGCCGGACAGTGTTTGCCCGCTGTCGACGCCATATTGATGATACACCCTGACTTCTGCTTAAGCATCACCGGAATGACCAAACCGGTCAGCAGCACAGCTGCGGTGAAGTTGACGTTGATGGTTTCGAGGATTTGATCAGATTCGATCGTTTCGAAATATCCAAAACATTCTACGCCGGCATTATTGATAAGCACGTCGATTCGCCCGAATCGATCGAGCGTCTGCCTGGTCAATTCTGTCAAATCACCGGAATCCGAAACGTCGCATGTCACAGCAAGAGCCGACCCCCCGTTACTTTCGATCAGTTGCTGCAGTTCACTGAGTCTGTCAATCGATCTCGCTGCCAGCACAACATTAAAACCATCGTCAGCCAGACGAAGTGCAACAGTCCGGCCGATGCCAGCGGAGGCGCCGGTGACAATCGCGACCTGTTTTCCTGCATTCATCGTTTCCGCACTCTCATCCATCGGGATTCTAACCCACAGTCTGTTCACTGGCTGTGTCACAGCATGGCACATCCGTCACCGCAGGTCGACAGCGATTGCTAAACCGATATACGACTCAGTCATCGGGAGAAACGAATCAATTCGACAACTCAGCCGACAGACGATCGGCGGCTGTGTAACCACTGCTGATGCAGTCAGGAATCCCCACTCCACGGTAGGCGTTACCGGCCAATTCCAGACTCCGTTGACGTGACAGACGTTCGTCAATGCGATTAACCAGTTCGAGATGACCGACGTGATACTGCGGCATTGCCCGCTGATATCGCGTGATCGTGGCAAACAGTGCTTTTTGTGATCTTCCCAACAGCTGTTGCTGCTCAGCGGCGACGATTTCAAAAATGTCCTGATCAGAGAGGTCAAGCAGACCCGGCTGAGTCGCACCACCCAGAAATGTGCGAAGCAGCACATGCCCCGTGGGCGCTCGACCCGTGAACTTGCGACTGGAAAAAGAAATCGCGAGGACACGGCGGTCTTCAACTGCCGGAACTACCAGGCCAAATGCATCCATCGCATGTGTGAAATCTTTCAAACGGTGTCCCGTCGTCACAATCGCTGTTGAGGCACATTCGATTGTACTCAGTTCCGTCGCCAGAATTGGATCGAGCGTTTGCAGTATTCCGGCGCTGACCCATGATGGAGTTGACAGAATCACCCCCTGGAACGACATCTGATTCTGATCGGAAATTTTCACATGCCAGCCTCCGGTGCGTTCGTGCGATGGTTTGACAGCATCAACTGCAGTGTTCAGATGCAACCGCGACCGACCGGATGATTTCAGCGCTGATACAATCGACGCAACAACGGATGACAGGCCGGTGGCATGCGTGGCAAATAATCCATAGCGTGCGCCGCTTTCCGACAGCTGTGAATCATTCCCCTCGGATCGTTTCTCCGCGAGAACCGCTCGAATCACACTGCCATGCTGCCGTTCCATTTCGAGGAACCGAGGCAAAGTGGCTTTGAGGCTTAATCTCTCCGGATCAGACGTATAGATTCCGCCGACCAGAGGCTGCACGAGCCGCTCAAATGTTTCTGTACCGAAGCGACGACGAACAAATGACGCCAAACTCTCATCGTCATCGTTTGACTTTTTTGACCGGACGATTTCGGACAGCAAACGCAGCTTTCCTGTGAACGACAAAATGGGAGTTTTTAAAATCGCTGTTGGCTTCGCGGGTGCCATCAGCATAAAACCTTCCGGAACGGGAACGGGACGACCACGATGGACGACAAGGGAACGACGATGCTGCTTATCCGTTCCAATCAGTTGATCCGTGATCCCAAGATCACTGCACAACTGCAGCCCGCCAGGCTTATTCGTAATGAAGGCATCCGGCCCATGTTCGATCAGGAAACCGTCTCGGTGTTCAGTTTGAATCGCGCCACCTGCACGCGATGACGCCTCAAACATGTCAACGTGAAGATCTTTATGCTGCTGAATCAGCCTGAGCGCCGCGGCCAGCCCGGTGATCCCGGCACCCACGACGGCCACACGCCGATGACCTTGAGACGCGGCCGCAGCCGACATCAGAGCGCTCCCAGTTCGTGAACGTAGTCAACAAGAGCCTTCACATGATCCGGATTCATATCCGGCATTACTCCGTGCCCGAGATTAAAAATGTGGCCGGGACGACCATTTGCCTGGTTGAGAACCTCCTGCACACGCTGTTTCAAAATCGGAAGTTCGGAGTAAAGCGACACAGGATCCATGTTCCCCTGAACAGCTACATCTGTACCAAAAATCTCCCAGGCGTCATTCAGCCCGATTCGCCAGTCAACTCCCATGACCTGACCTCCGGCATCCCGCTGAGACGACAAAAGAGCAGGATTGCCGGTAAGAAAACTGATAACAGGAGCGTCCACACTCACAGCATCAATGACGCGTTTCGTATGGGGCATCACATAGCGACGATAGTCGGAAGGCGACAGGCATCCGGCCCAGCTGTCAAACAGCTGGACGGCCTGGCATCCACAGGCAATCTGTTCACGAAGATACATGATGATCGAATCTACCAAACGATTCATGAGAGCAGTCCAGGCCCCCTCATCATTGTACATGATCGATTTCGTACGCACCCAGCTTCGTGAAGCCCCCCCCTCAATGCAGTATGACGCCAGCGTGAAGGGGGCGCCCGCAAACCCCAACAGTGGAATGTTGCCTGGCAGCTCACGTCGAATCATCCTGACAGCGTCAAATACAAACCCAACGGGTGCTACTGATTCCAATGCTGTCAGTCGGTCTACGTCAGCCGCGTGCGTAATTGGATTGTGGATGACAGGCCCCTCACCTTTTACGTACTCAAGATCCATCCCCATCGGCTCCAGCATCGGCAGCAGATCGGCAAACAGAATCGCTGCGTCGACTCCGAGAACACTGCGCGCCGTGATGGTGACTTCGCAGGCCAGCTCAGGTGTTTTGCACAGCTCAATAAATGTCACCCTGTTGCGGACTGCCATGTACTCGGGAAGGTAGCGACCAGCCTGCCGCATGATCCACACCGGCGTCGTTTCCGTCGGCTCTCGGCGCACTGCCTTCATCAGGAGACTGTTTTGAACGTCAGAATCAGAATGGGCAGGGAACATGGCGTTAGTTGTCGAAAGTGATTCCGGATTCATTGATTGCAAATGGCAGGATAGATTCTTCACACGCGCTGCCACGATGCTTGGCGATGTAGAGTGCACGCCCAATCTTCGAGCCCTGGCGAGTCTTTCCAATCAGAATGATCGTATTGGCGTTGGAAAGCACATCACCTGACTGCAGAGGCCGTTCAATCAGGTCATCCAGCATAACTTCATGACTGGTATACGACAGCACCCCGCTGATTTGACTGCATTCATAGGCATGCTGCTGGACTCGAGCCTGCTGAGTCCGATAGTGGACTCGGAATAAATCTCTCGCCAACCAGTCGTGTTCTTTGCGCAGGATCTGGTGGTACACATAGTCAAACAGATGAAATTGAAATGAGTCGCTGTCCCGTGCTGTCGGCTCCACGCCGTCTACCACAGCCCGGCGGACGCCGTGTATGAAGTTGCCATAGAAAAAAGCAATCGTCTGGTCCAGACGCCGCATTAGATCTACTTTGAACTCCTGCCATTCTTCCGGCTGCATGTCGTCGATAGTTACCCGCCGACCGCCGCGGTCAAACACATGCAGGTAATCACTACGGATCTCTTTCCCGTTCCAGACAACATTGGGATCGATCCGATCGACCAGCTGCCGATTCACAAGTGACCAGTTATGAATCCGCTGTGCATACTCCGACTGATTCTGAGAATCACCACGTGTAGTAAGATCGAAGATAATGCCGCGCTGACCGTCCTGCTGCTTCCCGGCGTTGCAGTAGCTGAGTGCCAACTGAGTCTTGCCGATTCCGGTCGCTCCCATCAGTACAGTCAGTGTCCCCGGAATGAGACCTCCTCCAAGAGCCTCATCAAGTCGTTTGATTCCGGTCGAGTGGCGTTGTGTACCTGACATGCAGTCGTTCTGTTTGCGGACCGAGGAACAATCTAAAACGTCTGCGACATGCCGACATCACGGGTAGAACTGGCTTTCCCGGTCGCGCGGTTCCGCCATTTCGTGCGTGATTTGGAAGCCAGCGAAAACACAACCAGCTAAAGTTGACCGATTAGTGCTTCAGCAATTGTCAGCACGCGAGCTGGTCTCAAGACCGGCGTCATGTCTCCGAATCCCGGTGCCGTCAACGTCACGAAGATGCAGTATAACGTCGTGACAGCCGTCTGGTCACCAAACCACATGTTTCGACCAGCGAATTCAGAAGAAGTCCCGGTGTTGATTGCTGCGTTATTGAATTCGATCATAACAGCGAAACCAGCGGCAACAACAAATCCCATCAGCAGATACCCGTACGGTGACACAGTAATTACGTCCTAATCAACTCGACGAGCTCGAAATAAAGAACGGACAATCAAATCAATGACATCGATCAGCAGGACGAATCGTTAAAACTTCCTGATGAATCCGCAGAGTCGAACAATCGACCAGATGGACTGGAGCACTGAGTGCGATGAAGATGAGCGAAAAGAGAATTGCAAACCGAGACTGATGGTCGTCTTCGCTGACGGACAGCGACGCAGCGAACAGTACCACCACCAGCGTTCGATCATGATCATGCACCCACTGTGTTGCTGATTGTGTTCGTCAATGCAAAGATAGAAGCTGGATGGACTCGGACGAGCCACCGCATGGTGTTTCACACGCCGATCGACAGGACCCCGATCATCGTCACACCCAGTGTGCCGAAATCAATTGATAAGGTCAGGAGATGGAATCGAGCAATAAAATCTTTGACACCTACAGACAGAAGACACAACGATCTGTCGACCTGTTTAAGGCAGCGGGTAACGTACTTCCGGGTGGAATTGCACATGACTCGCGATACATTCAACCACACCCTGTCTATATCGATCATGCCGCCGGTTCACGAAAGTGGGACGTCGACGGCAACGAGTACATCGACTATTTCGGCGGGCATGGAGCACTCCTGCTGGGGCACAATCATGCTGATGTCACAGCGGCAGTTACAGAACAACTGCAAAAGGGAACGCATTTCGGCACCTGTCACGAACCCGAAGTCCTGTGGGCACGGCAGGTTCAGAAAATGCTGCCGTCTGCTGAACTCGTTCGTTTCACCAGTTCCGGTACTGAAGCAACGATGCTGGCATTTCGTCTCGCCAGAGCATTTACCGATCGACCAAAGATCCTGCGTTTCAAAGGACACTTCCACGGGTGGCAGGATCATGCTGCATTCGGTGTGAGCTCCCACTTTGACGGAACCCCAACACCAGGAATTCTACCCGAGTTGAGTCGCGGAATTGTCCTTGGGTCAACCGAATCAATTCAGGAAGTCCGGAAGCGTCTGCAGGATCGCGACATCGCTGCCGTTATTTTGGAACCAACCGGGGGCGGTTGGGGTCGATTTCCGCTGTCGGACCAGTTCGTTCGTGATTTGCGTATCGCCACATCAGAAACAGACACGCTTCTGATCATGGATGAGGTCATCTGTGGTTTCAGGTGTTCACCGGGTGGTGCACAGGCTGATCTGGGAATCACACCGGATATCACGACGCTTGCCAAAGTCCTTGCGGGCGGCTTCCCCGGTGGAGCTGTGACCGGGCGACGCGACGTACTTGGACTTCTCGATATGGACTACGGGAAAGACGATGGCCGTGAAAAAGTCCCCCACCAGGGAACGTATAACGCAAATCCCGTGTCTGCAGCGGCGGGCCTCCGAACGCTGCAGATCATTGAAAAAAGCGACGCCTGTGAACAGGCAAGTGCAGGTGCTGCACGCTTGCGTGCGTCCCTCAACGAAATATTTCGTGAAGAAAATATCCCGTGGGTAGCGTACGGAACATACTCGGGTTTTCACATTTGCACTAATCCGGAAGGAATCGATATTCCGCTGAGTGAGTTCAATGCCCGGATGTCACCCGAGCAAATCAGGAACCAGGATTCCGTCCTCATCGGACTGTTGCGGGTGGCCCTGTTGATCCATGGCATCGACATTGCCAAATGGCCTGGCGGTATCGTCTCCGCAGTCCACTCGTCTCAGGACACCGATGAAACAGCAAACGCATTTCGGCAGTCCGTCAAAATGCTCCGTGACAACGGCATTGTTTGAAAAAAGGGCGAAGGCTTCAACTGCCGGTATCCCGGAACACCAGGACGGCGAACAATTAAGACCCGTCTTTCAAACGCCGCTCGCTTCTGAGGGACCGATGTCAAGATCCTGGCCACGATGAAAATTCTTCCCCATCAGGTATTTGATCTCCAGTTCCACGTCACGAACAAAGACCTCATCACTCAGATCGGGGTCGCGGCGAGTGAGGGCCACTTCGATACTGTTCTTGCCGTTCCGCGGCCAATGTTTGCGGTCGAGCCGGAAGATGAACCAGTATCCCGATCCGGTCCGATAGCGAGGAGCACTCATCCGATACATCTGATTGATTCTGCGAAGCGATGTCTCGGGCAGCAAGACCCCGTTCAAGCGAAAGCTCAGCGAATCAAGTTCTGTGGTGTTCATAACGCGCAACCGCAGTAAAACGTCGTGCACGCGACCTGCAGCGTCCCATCGGGGCAAGTCATCCGCGATCTCCAGCTTCAGCACAACCGGCCGGTTCACTTCGAGCTTTGCGGGAAGCTGTCTGGTCAACCCACGGTTATTGAAGCGACCTGCGATGGTGGGGATGTGATAAAATTTGTCTCTACTGGCCATGATGTCGGGATGAGGCAATTCACGCAGCTTCTCGTAAAATGAAGCGTCATATGGCCAATTGCCGTGCCACTGAGAAACATAAAGTCCGGCGACGTCACGATTCCAGAAATTACACGCCGCGGCACGGATCATTTCGATGGGAGCCTCAGCGAGCCGGTCGGAATCCAGGTGGCTGTCGATGGCAGCATGAATGCGACACTGCGAGCCACTGGCCGACTCGATAAGTGTACTGATGTCATCCAGCAGCCATTCTTCGTACACCAGGAAACTCCCGTTCGGATCCATCAACTCAGGTTGCGCGGGCTTGTGAGCAACGATGACGTCCACGATGCCCCGTTCAATCCATTTCAGCGGATCCAGTCCTCGCGACAGACACGTCTCAATGCTTGACGGAATGCTGATAACCAGTTCGCGCCGGGAGCCACTGCGTTTCACGGCTTCATGCACCCGCGCAATCCACTCGGTCATGATGTTTCGTCCGGCTGTGACTTCGTCAGGATGAAAATAATATGGCCAAAAATTTAATTGCAGCTCAATTCCGTCAACCGGATACTGAGTCAACACTTCATTGATGATGGCAAATCGCTCATCCCGGACCTCTCGATGTTTGAAATCGGCACAGTTGTAACCGGGGAAGTCCTGATCGACATTGCCGCCGCCGATGTCCAGCCGTTTATTGTCGAGACGGAAGTTTGAACTGCGAATGTCGTAACCTCCTCCTCCACGCACTCCGCTCTCAAGCTGTACCAAAAGCGTGGGGTACAACAGCATGTCTTTTTCGTGGGCCCGCTCACAGATAATCCGTAACGGATCATGTCCCTGATCGATCAGACCTTTGGCGTTTTGATAAGTACGTCGGAAGATCTGGTGCGTCCAGACATCCACGTTGTGACCCCACAACTCACCAGCCTTCGTATCGTGCATCATTGTCCGTCCGTCACCCAGACAAAACATCAAGGCTTCAACGGGCGTACCTGCCAATTCGTCAACGGCCGCCTCACATTCCTCTTTTTGCATCGGTGGTTCGTACATGTAGAACAACGGATGACGACCGTCGTGGTAAAACATGATCCGTGGCGGCAAATCGATTGTCGGATCCTGATCGGGATCGTTGTCTGCGTCACCAGCGCTTGAACCGGTTTCACTAACGATCCCGGCACCAAGAGCGCCTTTCATGAAGTCTCTTCGGCTGTCTAGCTGCGTCATCGATCTGGCTTCCCATCAGTCAGGTTTGGTCGGGCAAATTTTGTTGTCCAGACATGATTCAAATGTGTTGCAGTCAGTCAATTTTTACCCAGCTGGCAAAGTATTCCGGTGACCACTTCCGGGCGAGAGAGATCGTCCTTTGCGCATACATGCCGTGGGGCAGAGACTCCTCACCTTCGATCCAGGCTTCTGCAGCGTCCAGTGTCGGCAACTCGATGATCCAGGCCCGGTGCCAGTCGTTCTGCGGCGTGAAAAGCTGGAATGCTTCCAAACGCATCAACCCGTGTTTGCGGGAAATACTCTGCATGAGCTCCACGTGTTGCGCATCACCTCGATCTTCCGCTGAAAGTGATTCTGCACCGGGTCGGTACCGGGCAAACATCAGTACAACGATACTGTCCCTGTCCGTCCACAACTCGGGAATGTTGCAGGGATCGGCAGCCAGAGGAACAATCGGAGGCGCGGGCCGTGTCACCCACGCCGCAAACACGTCGGGCTGCAACTGCCGCGAGAAGTAGTACTCGTAGTAGCCGTAACGCCCATAGGGTGGGGCCATCTCCGCCTGAATCCACTGCTCGGCACCTTTCATCGTGGGGAACTCAATCAGCCAGAAACGCTGCCAGTCGTTCTGCGGTCCGATGAGCCGAAATCCTTCCATGCGACTCAGTTCATACTGCCGGGCTACCGCCAGCATGAGATTGACATGAGTTTGAGAGAACTCTCGCTGATCTGAATCGGATAACGCATTCCATGAGGGCAGTCGTCCGCCCTTGAAAAGAACAACAATACTGTCAGTGTCACCGGCTGGCATGTGTTTTTGTTCTGCACTGGCTGATAGATGGATAGTTAACTGCCACAACGTTCAATGCTTCATCGCTGAAACTCGGGAGAAAGAGTCAGCGTGCGGTCTGATGAACACTCAGGCGTTTCTGTCACCACAGGACGGTTGTGTGCACGAACTCCTGATGACCTGAGAATCCGCAGTCGCGAAATGGACCGTTCCCGATAATCTACAGAATCGCTCGCGAACCTGTTCCTGGTGACCTTCCGGCACAACGTTGCAAAGCCAATTGAAGTCATCCCCGTCCATTCATGCTGTTGGATATTGTGGACATTTGCAATTACGGCGTAACTATAGTGGGTTGTTCCGTAGCGATTTCACAGCGAACGAGACCGGAGACACACAGATGTACCTGAGAATTTTCGCGAGCATCCTTCTTATTGCCGGATTCCACGTCAACACGTTTGCTGAAACGATCATTCACGCAGGTCGCCTCATCAATGGCCATGATGCTGTGGTCCATGAGAAAATGTCAGTCCGGATTAACCAGGGGCGTATTGTCGCAATCGAGTCGGGTTACACCCGGCCAAAACCAGCAGACACGCTGATTGAGCTGCATCATTCCACCGTGATGCCTGGATGGATGGACATGCACACGCACCTTATGTCTCAGCACCATAAGAAAGTTTACTCCGACCGATTCTTCATGAACCACGCGGACTACGTGCTCCGATCGACGATCTACGCCAAACGAACATTAATGGCCGGATTCACAACCGTACGGGACGTTGGCGACAATGGAATCAATTCGGTTTCGCTGCGCAAAGCAATCGATCAGGGCTGGATTATCGGCCCGCGTATCTTTACGTCCGGTAAGTCGCTGGCGACAACAGGGGGTCATGCCGATCCGACCAATGGTCTGAAGGGAGATTTCCGGAGTGATGCCGGACCGGTCGATGGAGTTGTGAACGGACCCGATGACGTGCGCAAAGCCGTCCGCCAGCGTTACAAGGATGGAGCCGACCTGATCAAACTCACCGCCACCGGTGGCGTCCTGAGTCTGGCGGGCAATGGCAGGAATCCGCAATTCACCGATGAGGAACTGGAAGCGGTCGTCAGTACTGCCAAAGACTACGACATGACGGTTGCCGTCCATGCACACGGCGCTGAAGGCATGAAACGAGCTGTTCTGGCGGGGGTTGATTCGATCGAACATGGAACATTCATGACCGACGAGGTGATGGATTTGATGAAGGAACGAGGAACGTACCTCGTCCCCACGATTTCAGCGGGAGTCTGGGTTGCAGAGAAGTCACTGGAAGACGATTACTTCCCGGACATCGTTCGTCCCAAAGCCGCCTCGATCGGTCCGGTGGCGCGCCACAATTTTGCGAGGGCATACGCGGCAGGCGTAAAAATCGCTTTTGGAACGGATTCGGGAGTCTCTGTTCATGGCGAGAACGCACGTGAATTCGAACTCATGGTCGAAGGCGGGATGCCGCCGATGAAAGCAATCCAGTCAGCCACCCTCGAAGCGGCACGTCTTCTAAAAATCGATGATCGCCTCGGAACGCTGGAAGCAAACAAAATTGCCGACCTGGTGGCTGTGGAGGGTAATCCTGTACAGGACATTACCGTAACACGGGACGTCGTCTTCGTTATGAAAGACGGTGTGGTCTATAAAAACGTATCAACCACAAGAGACACGCAATAAACAGCGATTGCAGTCAGCCCGTCACGAATTCGTGAAAAACCAGGAGAACAATCGTTATCGGCGGTCTGACAGCAGCGTTAAGTTGCTGGTCATTTCGTCTTCAGGAGGTCCGAATTGGCTTCATTTCCAGGATCCAGATTGTATCCTGGTGAGCAACTGCCTGACGATTGCCAAATTCTCACCGGAACACAAAAAGGCGTATGCAAAATGTCTGTCGTCCGTGGACTGAATGCCTCCTTCAGTCATGAAGACAATGGCATGGCGCTCAAAGACATGAAAGCGTGCCAGAGCGTCGCAAAACAGCTCAACACTGTGATCATGTTTCGCAGCACCGGGCCGTGGTCACTGCGCTGGATCGAGAAGGGCTATCCAACGAAGAACTTCCACGCGAAAGGCAAGAGCTCCGATTGGGGCCCTCAGGCGGGCTTCGTTCCCCATGAAGGCAAGTACAGCAAGGTGGGACACGACAACGAAAAAGCCCGGAAAGGCACGGTTAAGAACAATGGCGGCTTGAGTCACGGCTTCATCAACAAAGTTCAGCTTGAGTTGAGCGAGGAAGAGCTGAGGATCCAGTTGATAAGATCAGCGAAGAAACGCACCGCCTTAACGGCAATGGAACCGATTCCAGGCAGTCAGGACCACATCCTGCGAGCTGCCCGCACCGGGGACAATAAGCTGTTTGTCTTCTACGCAAAAAAACACAAGTCGAAGTATCAAATCTTCGAAATCAACACGAAGAAGCCTCGATCGTCTGCATTAATGTTGGGGCGAAAGGCGGCATACGGTGATCGCACGCCGCTCTATGTCATGAGCTCGGCGGAGTCCGCCGCACAGAACAAACCCATGACAGGCGATTACGATTTGATGGCGGTGTGCCCGACGTGGGGCAACTACGGCAGTCGCAGCGTGAAACACCTTAAACGCGCAGGGCTTAAGTTCACCCCCGATGGCAGGAAAAAATTCACCCAGCCTGGTCTGCACTTCAAGGCTGGCGTCAACATGGACAAACCCCTCGACATGAGGCTGAACACCGGACTGCCGTCCTACAAAAATCGCAATACCACCTTCAGCGGTTTAAGCCACGGCACTGCGTGGGACGAGCATGAGGACATGGGTAATGTGACGCCACGCATCCTTCAGTGCGTCCAGCGTCTGAACTCGGCAATGCTCGCTAACGGCACTTCAGGAGCGTTTCGCCGCGTTCATCACAACGCAGAATCACACCGCAATCATCTGTTCGGTGCAATCACCGGTAACGAGATGGTGGAAGGCGAAGGCCTGCCGGTGACCGGCTTTCACCCCGCCCCCATCGCTGGTTTCGATAGCGTGGTCACGATCACCACCTTCAGCGACTTCAAGGCCTATGTCCAAGAGGTCCATGCAGCGGGATTCTATGTCCCCAAGAACTGGACTTGGAACCTGTCCATCCGCAACCGGCCAGGGTATATCGGAAGAGCAGTGTAGGGTCTGAATGGCCATGTCACGTTGGCTGATTCGACGCGTGCCCGGTGATGAGGGCAAGCCCCAGGTGATGGATCAATTTCTCCACGACCCCGTGAGAATCGAGGAGGGTTGAAGGGTGCAGCGGCGGGCCAGCTCAAATTCCTCCTGAAGGCGGGACTACGAACTGCGACATAGCGCTGTGGAACTGGTCCTCGCATTCGTGGATCCCAGGCAGGATTCCTGATCACCCTGCGTTTCAGTCAAGAACTCCAGGTCCCTTCATACCACTTCCTGTGGACATCCATACGAAGATTCGAATCTTCACGGATTTCTTCAGAATGGGCTGCCGAGTCATTCACAACGGGACGCACGAATAACTTCGTGTACGATGAATGAAGCATGGCAGGTCCGGCCAATCAGGTGACCACGCAGTTTTCTTCGCCCGGTTTGTCAATTTGCCATGTCGACATCGGCAGTCTCCGCTTCACGGAATTGCCTGATTTTGCTAAACCACCGAAAGTCAGGACGTTGGTCAATTCGCTTCCGGCGTCAATCTGAAACGTTTTCCCTGCACCTGATCGGCTAATCAACAGGGAGATTGACCGCACAATGAATGTCGTACTCGGATTCGTGTTCCTGCTGTGCCTGCTCCTGCTCGTGATGATCTTTGGCGAGCAGTTGAGTATTTTTGGCGGTTTTTATGGCCGCTGGTTTGGCGCCCTGTCAGAGTTCATTGCGGATCTGTGGAACAGCCTGTGCGAGGGAATTGATCGCGTCTGGTGCTTTGTCCTGAAACATCTCTGGTGGGTTCTGGCAGTCGGTTCGGGTAGTGCCGGAGTTCTGATCATCGCGTGGATGTTGTTTGGAGGAATTGCAGATCACGCGGCCGCCAATCTGGCTCAACGCTCCGGACGATTGAATGCGGGGGGCACCCTCGACGGCCCGACAGAACTTCAACCATCGGCCGAATCAGCAAGTTTCTCACATCCTCACAGAACTCTTCCGGCCTCTCATGTGGTGTATCAGGAGCCGTCGAATCGTCCGCTGGACGTCGACTGGAATCTGGGTCAGGACCTGGTGTCTGGCCGCGAAACCGGAACTCCTGGCAGGTCCGGCTCCGATGACGCAATCCCGTCTCCGAGCGACATTCGAGAACGAGATTACCTGAGGAGGGGGTTTCAGACTCTCGACGACCTGACGAATCGGGATTCGGGACCTCTCTCCGAAGATCACAGTGACCTGGAGACTCTCGAACCTGAAAGACGGATTGTTCCTCGCCGGCGCACACCACTGTTTTCCCGTCACAAACAGGAAAAAGAAGATAGCGACCTCGACGACGACTCCATCGTGGAAATTGCCGGAATCGTCACAACATCCGGAACACTGAAAAACGAAATTGCGTCGGCGCTCCGTCAACTCAGATTCACGCGTCAGGATGACTGGAAACGACGCGAGCAGCTTCCCGACCGAAGCATTGACTTTTTAAACCTGGCAACCGAATTATTTTCCGTACACGAGGCCACCGCTGACGAACTGGACTCCGTCAAATCACGTGTACGCATCGTGCCTGGTATTGAAGTTGGTGCGAGCGACCTGTACATCGAAAAGAGTATGGCTGCCGCTGAAGGTGGGAATTCGTTCGAGATTGAAATCCGTGTCACGAATCAGTCTCAGCAGCCAATGAGCGGCCTGCTGATCTACGAACGGCTTCCCTATCAGCTGAAACCCGTTTCCATCGGACAACGGGGCGTGTACCGTGATTCAACAGTGACCTGGGTCGTTGACGACCTCTTGCCGCTGAAGCAAAAAATCCTGCGAGTACGTGTGAGGTCAGAGTCCGGTCGCTCGTTCACCCCTCCACATACCGTCATTTCTGCAGTGGCGGCGGTTGCATCTGAGGTTGTCGTCGGATCAGAGCGGCCAACCGACTATCTGAGAGACCGACCAGATGTACGGCTCACTGTGGGCGACTTCCTGCAGGTGGCTCGGTTGTCCGACAATGTTGAGATTCCGTTTCAGCTGAGTAATGTCGGCTCACAAACAGCAGCCGAGGTATTTCTGCGCATTGATTTGCCGCGTGGGCTGTTCCATCGCGACATCACAGACGCTGATGTCGATCGGAGGGTTTCTTTGGTCGTGCGCGATCTCGAGCCAAATACCAGTCGCGTTAAGATGCTTAAGGTGCGCGTCGCGGAAGTCGGAGAGCATCTCGCTGTCGTTGAATTCTTAGTCAGTGGCTGCGAACCGGAGTTCACAACATTCAGAATTCGGGTGCGGGACGATGCTGAAAACGACACTAAGAAACAGCAGCCGTTTTTGCCGGAAACCAGCGAACCACGGCGAACTCGCCGGCGCCCAGCCGGTGAGTTGAACCAAGCAACACAATGAGCAATCAGGTCTTATTGACTGATTTTGTGTGTTTTCCTCGACTCTGCGGCTGCTCTGAAGGGTTTAGCTCAGGACAGGATCGATAATATCCATCCTATCCAACGCAGGCCAGGATCTGACACGAGAAAGGCATCGCCGTGAGAATCGTTTATCTCGCCATCATTCCTGTCATGATTGCCACATCCGGAACCGCAGCCGAACGGTCCGCCAGCTCGGCTCGCACGACAACCGAAGTTGACCGGCTGATCTACGCCAATGATCCTGCCAGAAACATCGCCCGAATCGACGATGCAAATTTTCTGCGGCGAATCTCACTGGACCTGACCGGCCAACCCGCAACACCTGGAGAGATCACACGATTCGGGCTCAACCCTTCGTCTGAAAAACGAATCGAAGCAGTCGAACGGCTCCTGGAATCGCCGGAGTATGGTCAAAACTGGGCACGGTACTGGCGCGACGCAATACTGCTTCGGGCAACGAATGTTCGCTCCGGACTGGTCCGACAGCCATTTGAACAATGGATGGCTGAAAATCTGAACAGTAACCGTCCATGGGATCAGATTGTCGAAGAATTGTTAACTGCCACCGGGCAGGTCACCGACAACGGCGCAACGGCGCTGCTGTTCGCACATGAAGGCAAACCGGAGGAGGTGGCTGCCGAAGCTTCTCGTCTGTTCATGGGGATCCAGGTTCAGTGTGCCAATTGTCATGATCATCCGTGGGACCGCTGGAAACGTGAAGAGTTTCATGAACTGGTCGCATTCTTTCCGCGCGTCAGTGTGCGTCGAGACCGTTCGACGGATGATCGCACCGCTTTTGTTGTTGCATCGGTTAATGGTAATCAGCGGCGACGTCGGGGCATCTCGCAGTTTCTGCTGACGCGACTTGACAGGAATGGGGATGAGATAATTTCAAAGAAAGAAGCCCAGAAGTCACCGCTCCGACGACTGTTTTCCAACGATCGAATCATGGAACGTATCGACAGAAACGGCGATGGAAAACTGACATTGGAAGAAATCAGAACTGCCGAGCCTCCCGGAAATAACCGTCCGGGTCAGGGAAGCGCAGAACATTATATGCCCGATCTGGAAAATCCGGCTTTGGAAGGAACCCGTGTCGATCCCGTGTTCTTTCTGAACGATCGCAAAATCGAGGCAGGTTCGGCCGATCTGGATCGCAGATCGGCTGCCGCCGACTTTGTGACCAGCCGAGGAAACCAATGGTTTGCAAAGGCCATCGTCAATCGAATGTGGGCAGAACTGACCGGAACAGCGTTCTATTCACCCGTGGATGATATCGGTCCGGATCGCGAAGCCAGTCAGGCCGCTGCGCTGGAAGCTCTCTGCAAAGGTTTCGTGAAGAGTCGATATGACCTGAAGTGGCTGCTTAAGACCATTGTGGGGACAGATGTCTACCAACGTACGATCAGAACCGACGTTGAGGGATTCGCATACATGGAACCGGCTGTCCTGAGATCCGACCAGTTGTACGCAGTATTGTGTCAGTCCCTGGGAGTCGACGGGCTGCGACTGCCTGCCGAAGGTCGACGACGGTTTGACCGAGGAGATCCTGGACGCAGTGCGATCGCAGCCACCTTTGGCTTTGACCCCTCAACACCACGAGACGAAGTAGTCGGCAGTATTCCTCAGGCGCTCTTTCTGATGAATTCACCGCAAATCAACCAATTGATCAGCGAACGGAGTTCCGACAGTCCGATTGCCAGAATTCGACGAAGCGTGTCCTCGGACGAGGATGCTGTCCGAGAATTGTATCTGACAGTTCTTGGAAGAGAACCAACCAAGGGCGAACTAGCCGTGTGCAGCGAGGTTCTGCAGGACACTGCCAACGCCTCCGAAGCAATGGAAGACGTTTTTTGGGCGTTATTGAATTCCAGTGAATTTCGAACAAAGCGTTAGAACACTGGTTTCAAAACCATGGACTGACGACTCATGCAGAACAATTTGATGAATCTTGAGGTCGTCAGGATTCCAGTTTCATTGTTTGATTGATTCCGTATCGCAGCAGCATTAATCGGAGCGCGGTGATGAGTATCCATTTCGTAGACCAGATCAGTGTCTCAGACAGCCATTTTACTCGGCGACGTGCTCTCCAGTTGGTCTCCGGCGCTGCAGTTGCCGCCGGCACTTCGGGCTTCCAGGAACTCATGGCCGATCAGGCAGAGTCACTCCGCCGCGAAGGTCGCTCGATGATCCTGCTGTGGATGCGGGGCGGGCCGAGTCAGTTCGAAACACTGGACCCAAAGCCGGGTACGGAGAATGGCGGTCCCACTGAAGCCATCGAAACATCTGTGCCAGGGATCCGGATCGCCGACAATTTTCCTCAGTTAGCAAAAGTCATGGACGATATTGCCATCATTCGTTCTATGACAAACAAGGAAGGCAGTCATCCTCGTGCGACCTACCAGATGCATACTGGTTATCTGCCTGCAGGCAGCGTCAGGCACCCTTCGCTGGGTTCGTGCGTCACACAGCAACTGGGTGATCCTGAAAGTGAGTTACCATCTTTCGTGTCAATCGGAAGTACTCTGGGGGCGGGGTTCCTTGGCACGGACTATGAACCTTTCGTCGTAGGCAATCCTGGACAATTGCCGGCTAATGTCGCCCTGCCGACATCCCGGGATCGCTTCACCCGCCGCCGGAGACTTCTGCAAAAACTGGAAACTGAGTTCTCTGAGTCCGGTACGGAACAGCTTGTCAAATCGCACCAGGCGGTCTATAGCAAGAGTGCTCGCCTGGTACTCAGTCCTGATGTGAAAGCATTTGATATCGCGGATGAGAGCAGCAGTCTTCGCAGTCGCTATGGTGAAGACAGCTTTGGTCGAGGCTGTCTGCTGGCCCGCCGCCTGGTCGAACGCGGTGTGACATTTATTGAAGTCCGTTCCGGCAACTGGGATACCCACCAGAACAACTTCGAGCAGTGTGCCGGCAACGCCAACGTTGTCGATCCTGCCACCGCAACACTGATCGCGGACCTCAAGGATCGCGGCATGCTTGATCGAACGCTGGTTGTCTGGATGGGAGAATTTGGTCGCACGCCAAAAATCAATCCTCGAAATGGTCGCGATCATTATCCTCGTGTGTTCAGCGCGGCAATTGCCGGAGGTGGAATCAGGGGCGGACAGGTGTATGGAGCATCGTCGGCAAATGGAACGTCTGTGGAACATTCCCCGGTCACCGTTCATGACCTGTTCCGCACTATATGCCGTTCAATGAATGTCGACGCAAACCACGAAAATATCAGCCCGTTGGGTCGCCCGATGAAAGTTGTCGATGGCGGTGAAGCAATTCCCGGATTGCTGTCGTGAGTTGACCACTGGAATTTCGAATCATTCGCTTACTTAACAGTCCTGAGGCGGCCATGCATTTAGGCGCCAGCCATTGCACCGTCCTGCTGTAAACAAACTTTCAGCAGTTCTGGACCGCAGGCAATGCCTTCAACTCGTGGCAGTCGGAGCTACAACCATGCACTTTGCTGTCACTGCAAAGACCTGAAGATCCCGATCGACCGTGCAGAAGTACCACTCACGACAAACAAGGATCACATTGTTCAAGAAACCGGCAGCGCAACCGCTCCTCTCGTTAAAGTTGGCCACATCACCTTTCGGTCGAGCCTCCTGCCAAACTTCAGACGAACTCCAACACTTCGACTGTCGATAAGCACATCAGGAAACTCTGACCTGGTATGGACGGCGACTGATGAATGCCCGAATTTTACTCCTGATGCTTGTCACAGGCCTGTTCGTGACTGCATGGAACGGTGATCAGGCGTCCAGACAGGAGTATCTTGCACAACAATTGCACCAACGGCCGGCGTCGACAGTGGTCCGCACCAGCAACGATCGAATCACAAGCAACAGTCCACTGGCCGCTGGACACATGCAAACGTCGATCCGAAACGAGCGGCATGTTGTGACTCCGTTTCGACCGGATGGAATGGTGGACGGCGACTATCGCGCTGTCAGTGAGACGGGTGCCACATTTGAACTGAAAATCGACAACAGCACGAATGCCGGATCGCGGGACTTTTATGTCGCTGATTCGCCAGCTGGGACTCGCTGGTATTTCGTGCGAATCAATTCGTCCAACTGAACGCCCGCTTACCGGCAGAACGCTACCATGCGGGGGCGACACTTCCACTTCCCGGCGCTCCCGCGGGTCGCTCAAAAATGCGACTATAGCAAACAAACGTTGACCGTTTGCAGTACTGAGTGAACTGTCGTTCTGAGCAGTTCAGTTGAGAATCTTTGACGTGTCAGCGACGACCTGTCGAATCGCTTCCTCACTCAGTTTGCCCTTCGCAAAAGCGTGATTGCTCATCACGTCATTATCCACCCACATCATCACGGTGACATCGGAATCTTCGTGGATGTAATACCTTCGCGGGCCGACCGACTTTCTGAACGTCGTCAACGGCGTATACGAGAGCTTCATTTCCTTCGCCGTTGCCACAAGCGACGCTTGATGGTCTCGTGGCTGATCGCTCAACAGCACCACAAATGCCGCCATCCGATATTTTTCGTAGTTCCTGCCGACAACTTCATCAATCTGTTTGATCAATCTCTTAACATCATCGTCCATAGTGCGGGTGAAAATACTGACGACCGGTCGAAAACCGTACTGACACTTGTAGCACAAATTTTTTCCTGCGTTCGGTCCTGTCACGTCGCTAACGTAGAACGCGCCCGGCGAATCGCCGACCTGAAGTCCCGATTTGAATTCTGCCGCCGCGGCAGTACTCGCAACCAACATCAACATCGACAAAACACAGATACCGACAATCTTTTTCATCTGATTCTCCTGGACGTCGGGGCCCGGTATGAAACGGTTCAGGTCGGGCTAGAGGTGCCCCACTCCAAGGGAAGCAGGGGCGAGTGAAGGGCATGATTTTTCGACGTGCAAGCACTCATGGCGACGGAAAAACACGAACGAGATGACAAGGACCGCACCTAACCGCTCGAATTCACTCAGTTTATCGGTACTCAGAGAATTCACAAACCGTGTTTGAAGTGAACGACAGACGACAAATTGCCTGGTGTGCGGACGTCAGGGTTACCTGCCGCGAAACACTCGTCATATCAACCGGCTCCGCAGCACGGGACCGGTACCCAGAGATCTGGAAGAGTTTAATTATTGCACGAGTCAGTCCCGGGCAGTTGGAAACCAGCGACACGATTCTTCCGACAACGGACGGAATTGGGAGGACGTCTGACAGCGAGATGCAGTTTTGGGGACGTGGTCATTTTACTAACTTTATCCACCGGCATCCGTTTATCCATCAGCATCCGGAGGACGCCGACAAGTACAACGCTGAACCAATTGTTCTCACACCCTCAGGAATTTCGTGGCTCCATACATCAGAGGGATGAAATCACGGTCGAACTGATTCGGGTTCTCAACTGATATTCACGATGCAGGTTTGATCCTGCTTGACGACATGTCTTGACGTCCTAAATTGTCCGAGTTCTGTCGCGAGTCTGCATCGCATTCCTGTCGGGCGTTGATCCCCGTAACCGGCGTGTTCCTTTCATCTGATGACTGAAATCCAATGCCACGCCGTACTGACGCCCGAAAAACTGCACTGCAGATGCTTTACCTGATCGACCTGAATCCGGATACCTCTTTGCAACAGATGCACCGTACGATTGAAGAAAATTTACCAAATGCAGAACTCTCGGAGTTCGCTGAGCAACTTGTATCTGGTGTGCGCACCCATCTGCCCGCCATCGACAAACTGATCGAGGATACTTCACAGAACTGGCGAATCGAGCGAATGGCTCCGACGGACCGTAATGTGATGCGACTCGCGGTATTCGAAATGCATCACCTGGGGACACCATCACCGGTAGCAATCAATGAAGCGGTGGAACTGGCAAAGGAATTCGGTTCCGCCAATTCTGCTGCGTTTGTCAACGGCATCATCGATCGTCTGACTCCGGAATCACTAAAACCTCGTCCTTCATCAGAACCCCACGAAACTGAAAACGAAAATTCCAGCTGAGTGCGACTGTAGACGGAATCGGGACGGGGAATCCCGTCCGTAGCTGGCGTTCGATCTGTGACCTGTTAGTCTTTGGTGTGAAAAATGCTGCTAAAAGAAGGGATCTTCACCACGTGACGATCTTCAGCAAAATCATAAATCGCGAAATCAAAGCAGACATTGTTTATGAAGATGACTTGTGCTTGGCGTTCCACGATGTCAACCCACAAGCCCCCGTGCATGTTCTGCTGATTCCCAAGAAACCCATCGAGTCACTGGATGCCTTCGACGATTCTGACGCCATGCTGGCTGGCCATTTGCTGTTAAAAGTTCCTCAAATCGCAGCGACTCTGGATCTGGCTGACGGCTACAGAACCATCATTAACACCGGTCACAATGGTGGTCAAACCGTATTTCACCTTCACATTCACATCATGGGCGGTCGCAGCCTGACGTGGCCTCCCGGTTGATTTATTCAATCGACGATATCATGGTTGTCCTGGCTTAAAGTTCCAGGCACCGCACCCTGAATACTCAGTAGAAAATTCCTCCAGATGACATTCTTCAATTCAATTTTTCCGTTGCTGTCAGTGACACTTACAGGACTTCTTTTCGCCGGTACTTCAGCGGTGGCCAACGACCCGCCGGGTATGACCATGGCGACGGCAGCAACGAACTATCTGAATTCACTGTCTGACGAACACAAGGCAATCACAACATTCGATTTTGACGATGCGGAACGGGTCAACTGGCATTTCATTCCCCGTGACCGCCTGGGACTGGGCCTGTGGGATCTTGATGGCAAAGCTCTGACCAATGCAGAAACGCTTGTGGCAACCGGCCTCACGACCGCCGGATATCAAACATCACTGGAAGTCCGCAGTTTGGAAGAAGTCCTCTACCTGTTTGAATCTGGTGACGAAGCAGAGCGTCGTAAGAAAAGACATCCGCACCGATACTACATCAGCATCTTCGGCGATCCGGCACAGGATGCCGTGTGGGGCTGGCGTTTCGAGGGTCACCATCTGTCACTGAACTACACCGTGAAGGGTGGCGAGATCCTTAGTTCCACGCCCGAATTCTTCGGAGCAAACCCGGGACTCATCGATGCCGGCCCGGGACGCAGCCTGCGAGTGCTGGGACGTCGTGAAGACCTTGCCCGGGCCATCCTGAAAGCCGCATCGCCCGGTGACGAGAAAAAACTCCGGCTGTCCACAGAGGCACCAAAAGACATCAGAGGGGCCGGCGCTGCCCAGCCGGAAATCGATGAACCTGAGGGATTGGCTTTTGCCAGGATGAACCCGGAGCAACAAAAACTGATGAAAGACCTTATCGGCGAATATCTGGCGGCGATGCCGGCAAGCGTCGTTGCAAAACGCACAAAAGAAATCCACAACGCCGGCATCGACAACGTTCATTTCGCGTGGCGGGGTGGGTCCGAAATCAATGAACCCCATCACTACGTGGTCCAGGGCCCAACTTTTGTCATTGAATACAACAATACGCAGAATCAGGCGAATCATGTGCATTCGATTTGGAGGAGTCTCGGCGGCGATTTCAATATCCCCCGGTAACCGCTGTTCCGAATCTGAATTTTGTAAATTCCGGCCGACTCTGCGCGAGATTCCTTTCAAATGACACATTCGCAGATATCGACTCAGGTACTCAGCAACGGAGTGACGGTTGTTCTTGAACAAATGGCCGACGTACAGTCCGCTGCAGTGACGGTCCTGCAGCCCGCCGGAAGTGTCTATGATTTACCTGGCAAGTCTGGTACGGCGGCCCTCCTGTCCGAACTGCTGACTCGCGGTGCCGGCGATTATTCGACTCGCGAGTTGTCCGCCGCTCTGGATAATCTCGGCGTTCAACGCAGCGTCTCCCCGGGACTGAGCCATTTGACGCTGTCGGCTGCAACGACTGCCGACCGCATCAATGACACGGTCCCGCTGCTTGCTGCTATGATGACGTCTCCCCATCTGTCTGACGAGCACTTTGCTCCCGCACAGGATCTTGTACGGCAGGCACTGCACGCACTGGAAGATGAACCACAACAGCGACTGGGACAGTACCTGCGACGCTGCAGCTATGACGCTCCATGGGGAAATCCATCCAGTGGAACGCTGACGGATGTTGACAACATCACGTGTAATGACGTTCGACAACATTTCAACACATATGCGAGCCCACAGGAAACGATCATCGGTGTCGCAGGTAAGATTTCGTCGACAGAGATTTGCGACGCCATGGAATCCTCTTTTGGTTCGTGGACCGGTGGCAACGGCGCAGACATCCAGACATCTCCGTGTGATTCCTCCCCCCGTCATATCAATCACGAATCAGCCCAGACCCACATTGGTCTTGCATGGCCCAGTGTTCCGTACGGTCACGAACGTTATTTTGATGCGTGGGCGGCGGTCGGCATTCTCAGTGGCGGCATGAGTTCCCGGCTCTTCACAAACGTCCGTGAAAAACGAGGCCTGTGTTACTCCGTATCTGCATCACTCAACACACTGAAGAATGAGGCAAGGGTATTTGGTTATGCGGGAACGACCACCGAACGTGCCCAGGAGACGCTGGAGGCCACGGTGGCAGAAATCCGTGGACTTCATAAAGGCCTTACGATTGATGAACTTCGACGCTGCCAGGCTCAGGCCAAAAGTTCCCTGATTATGCAGCAGGAGTCGACCATGTCACGGTCGTCGTCACTTGCTCGTGATACCTGGCATCTGGGCCGGGTGCTCATGCCGGAAGAGATACGGAACTGCATTGAAAAAATTACGGTCGAAGACGTCCGGAACTACACACTGGAGTATGCCCCAAAAGAAATTGTGCTGGTCACGATCGGACCGGAGCCGCTAAATGCAGACTGTCTCCGGACTGTGACGACGGCCGTGTAAAATGTGTCATCATTTTCTGATAATGCAGCAATGAGTGTGACCGATCTGTATTTTCAGAAATGGAACCGGTTCTCGAAGCGGGTCCATTCCTCAATTCACCGTTGACAAGACAGTCACAACCTGGTGCATCTCTGGTTGGAACTTCTCTGCCATTTCGATGATTCAAACCCTGTCGGACCGAAGCGCCGACCGACGGACACTACCAATGCAGTTTTACCAGCACCAACTGTCCAACGGGCTCAACATCGTTGCTGAACTCACTCCGTCTGTGCACAGTGTTGCCGCAGGCTTTTTCGTGCGAACCGGCGCACGTGACGAGACGGATTCAGTCTCCGGAGTTAGTCATTTTCTGGAACACATGGCGTTCAAAGGTAACGACCAGTACTCGGCCGATGACGTGAATCGAATCTTCGATGAGGTCGGTGCCCGCTACAACGCCTCGACGGCCGAAGATGTCACAACATACTACGCCGCTGTGCTTCCGGAATACCTGACAACGACCATGGAAATGCTGTCAATTCTTATGCAGCCATCATTGAGACAGGAGGACTTCGACATCGAAAAACATGTGATCCTGGAAGAAATAGGCATGTATGATGACATGCCGTCATTTACGGCGTACGACAACGTCATGGCAACTCATTTTTCAGGTCATCCGCTCGGACAAAGTATTCTTGGAACCAATGAGAGCATCACAGATCTGACCGCCGACCAAATGCGGACGTACCACAAACGGCAGTATCATGCTGCCAATATTACGCTGACCGTCGCCGGCAACACGGACTTCGCATCCGTACTGAGTCTGGCAGAGCAATACTGCGGTGATATTCCTTCCGGTATCTGTGCACGCGAGTTGCCACCGGTTGAACCGCAGCAACGCAGCGAGTTCATTGTGAAAGCTGGCAGCGGCCACCAGAATGTGATGCAGATGGGTCTGGCACCGCTGGCGTCGGATCCGCTGAGATTTGCAGCTGAATTACTCGCGGTGATTGTCGGAGATGATTCAGGCAGCCGGATGTTCTGGGACATCGTGTACCCCGGCCACGCTGATTCAGCGGAACTGGGCTACAACGAGTATGACGGAGCAGGAACCTGGATGACTTATCTCAGCTGCAATCCGGAACACACTTCTGAAAATCTACAGCGGATGCAGGCAATCTTTGACGTCGTGAACAGCGATGGTGTCACAGAAGAAGAACTTGAACAGGCGCGCAACAAAGTCGCTTCGCGCATTGTTTTGCGAGGAGAACGACCGATGGGACGTCTGTCTTCGCTTGGTGGTAACTGGCTGTATCGCGGGGAATACAGTTCTGTTACGAACGATCTGGAAATTGTGCGGAACATCGGAGCAAGGCAGATCTGGTCGTTGCTCCAGAAATATCCACTAAATGTCAATACCACAATCGGCGTTGGACCACTTGAGACGCTGTAATGAATGAACGCCCGTCTTCCTCAGACAGAGCCCTCATCGGCTGAGCGAACACTTACGCGCAGGTCGTTCGAACGACCGACTCCACCACACGGTCAGGTCGCCGGAACCGGGTATCCTCGGGACTGATCGACCAGGTTCCTGAGCGGCTCTCCGGACCTGTATCGATGCAGATTGTCGCAAAAGAATTCGACCAGACGCTTCGACCGGTCACCCGACCACCCTGCAATGTGCGGCGTGATGATCAGACGCGGTGTCTCCCAAAGCGGGTCGTCTTCCGGTAAAGGCTCGACTGCCGTCACATCCAGTCCTGCACCCATGATGCGGCCTTCAGTAAGACACTCGATCAAAGCCGGTTCGTCGACAATACCGCCACGTGCGATGTTTATCAGAATCGCTGTGGGCTTGAGCAATCCAATCTGCTCGGGCCCAATCAACCCCTGAGTCTCAGCGGTCGCCGGACAGGACACCAACAGGACATCTGCCGCGGCGACCAGGTCATTCAACTTGTCAAGTCCCTGCAGCGATTCCACTTCGTCAGGCTTCGGTGGGGAATGCCGATCGACAGCAATGACGCGCATCCCAAACGCTGCCGCGACTCGAGCATAGCGACGACCAATCCCACCCAGCCCAACAATTCCGACAGTCCGGCCGTCGAGATCATCAGGAATAAACGGATTCCATTGATGCTCATTCTGATCTTGATGAAAGGTTTTTAGATGACGGGAAACAGCCAGAGTCAGAGCCCAGGCAGTTTCCACAACTGGTGCAGCGTGCAGTCCGCTGGCATTCGTGACGATCAGTCCCCGTTTGATAACTTCCGGAGTCAGCATCATGTCGAGTCCGGCTGCGGCAGTTTGAATCCATTTCAGTTTCGGCGCCGGTGTAAAAATCTCTGGTGTGTGATAACCAATGAACACCTCAGCATCAGCCATTTCAGAGACGAGGTCCTGCTCGGCAGGAAGCACAACAGTATGATCACCGGCTGCATCGATCAGCATTGCCAGGTGTTCGTCTTTAAAGCCGATAGGATCAAAAACGACAATCTTCATGGAACGGGTCCTCACAGTCACCTGGTATCCAGGGACGACAGGAATGACAACGCAACGGCCTTACTGATCGAGCTGTGCTTCTGAAATTTACGCACCGGACCGTTGTTCTGCTCGCTGTATGCAGCCCAAACGCAACCAGCAAATCATCAGGCTTCGGAATGTATTGACAGAAAAGGAACGCAAATCCCAGAACCGGGCTGGAACAGCAATTATCCGAACGACCTCGGCAGAACACAAGCGGACGATCAAGGGCATTTAGTGCGACTCAGCTTGGCGAGGTGGATTGATACGAAATGTTGATTTGACCTGCCTCTTAAATCGAGAGCAGTTTCTGAGTGGTCCACTCGAGAACTAATTCATATAAGAAGACAACTACCACACGCATCTAACACTCGATTAATTCAGTGTGTGGCAGAGGTCACTGACTAAGGACAGGAAGCTGCCGTTGACCCGGAACATCAACAAATCTGAGATCGAATGGGTCGTGTCCGCTGAATTGAATGACGCTTTTCATCGCCGGTCAGGCAGACGGATCTTGGGATTCTCACCGATCCACGATGGAGCATGGAAGTCTGTATCTGGCTGAAACGGCACTTGATGTGGCCCCGTCCGTCCATTACATAAATAGATTTGGATGCGTGACTGACCGGTCTGTACATGCGTAAATGCAACGTCTGCTGGCAAGGAGGGGCATCGCCGGGCAGGGGATGGAAAATAACGGCAACGCCAAACCGAGCAATCTGGTGGTTTACGAATACGCTCTTGAAACGCTCCGGTTGGCGTTCGATACCCTGGCCTCTAGTCCGGTCGAGAAGTTGCGCGCTGTGGTAGCACAGACAATCATAGCCGTCGCATAGGCATCCGGAGAAGGACTGGGCAGTAGCGGCCAAAAGATCAGTCCGCAAGAGGGAGAATGCATTGAGATGATTGATTCGACTCTGGCACTTTCTCCAACATCCTCTTCGGCCGCCATATTGGCCGAAGGTCTCTCGCAGGTGGGATTCTTCAGTACGCCGTCTGCTGCGGAACAAAGCCACGCTTCAAACCAGTATCGTCCGACACCGGATGGCGTCGTATTTCCCAAGCCGATGAAGGACCTCTGCTGACAACTCCTAGCGATTGCAGAGCAGCCTGAGGTTCACACAACGATCTTAAACAGAGTCCGCCGCCTGAACCAGGATCATTCACGGGGTGCAATAATCAGTAGTGTGACCGATCCGTGCTGGTTCAGCCCCTCTCCATGAAGGTCTCAAATCTGTGGCTGTATCTTCGTCGGCAGATTGATGCACCCGGCAAGTAAGAACTGCCGATGGAACACTACCAACACCTGGGGCTCAACATACCCGCTCGTACCGCCGTAGCGGATTCATGCCAACGTTCCAATGTTGTCGGACATCCGACATTCACGTCACAAAGGAGCCAGGGAGCGATCCAAAAAAAAATCATACGATGCAAACGTCGGATTCAATCCGCGCGCAGAGCTTCCCACAACTGGGAAACGATCCTGGTCGGCCAGGCCACGATTCGGAACTGTCTCTCACCCATCCGAATCAGCAAGGCACTTGGTTGCAGCAGAAATACGCTTTTGTCATAGTTTCGTCGTCGAACTCGTGGAAGTCGGCGTCTTTATTTTTCAACGCAGCGGCGAAACAACCGGGCTTCGTTGAACATCTTTGGATCGACCGTTTTCGGGTTTCGATTCTTCTCTCCGCAGTGCCCCAGTACACATTTCGTCCGGCGGACAGGACCACATGTTTCTGACCCTCGCCTCACAATCGGTGCCAGAACTTCTGGACTACTTCGCTCCGCAGTGGTTACAGGATACCGCCTCGGAAGGCTGGCAATATGTCGGTGCCGCGTTGGTCCACATGGCCCTGCTGTTTGGCGTTTTTTCTCTGTGTCCGTTTTTTTTGATCTGGCTGGAACGTAAGGTAGCCGGTCGAATTCAGGACCGCCTGGGTCCCACCCGTGTGGGAGGTCGATTTGGCTGGCTGCAGTCTCTGGCCGACGGCATTAAGCTGATCCAAAAAGAAGACCTGTGCCCTCCTGCAGCGGATTCGATGTTGTTCAACGCAGCACCATACATCGTGTGTATGTCGTCGTTTGCAGCATTCATCGTCCTGCCGTTCAGTGAAGGCTGGGTTGCTGTAGCCGCTGATTGCGGTCTGTTTATCATGCTGGCAATCATGTCACTGGAAGTTTTTGGAATCATTCTGGCCGGCTATTCCAGCGCATCGAAATGGTCGCTTTTTGGCGGAATGAGAGAAGCCGCCCAAATGGTCAGCTATGAAATTCCGATGGCGATTTGTGCGCTGATTCCGGTTGTTGCTGCGGGATCACTCAACTTGGGTGAAATCGGCGATATGCAAAGCGGTGGGATACAGAATTGGTTTCTTTTCCATGACCCCTTCACATTCATCGCATTCTTTGTTTACTTCGTCGTAGCGACGGCAAGTTGCAAGCGAGCACCTTTCGATCTGGCCGAAGCAGAAAGTGAACTCGTCGGCGGATTCCACACAGAATACAGCGGCATGCGGTGGTCGTTCTTCTTCATGGGCGAATATGCCAGCATGTTTGCCGTATGTGGCATCGCATCAATCCTGTTTCTGGGCGGCTGGAACACCGGACTGCAGGGAATTGACGAAATTCTTTCCACAATGCGTGCGGGTGACAATGCAGGCAGCTATCTGGCAGGTGTTCTCGGTGTGGGAATTTTTGCGGCAAAGGCCGCAATTGGCGTGTTCATCCAGGTATGGCTGAGATGGACCGTGCCACGCATTCGTATCGATCAGGTCATCACCGTGTGCCTGAAGTATCTCGTTCCGATCAGCTGCTTTTTATTCCTGGGGGCGATCGTCTGGCCGCTGATTCTGCACAAAGGTTTGGGTGACAGGACAACATGGAATGAACCACTCGGGGAACGCGTGGCTGAGGCGATTGAAGGTGGGCGAACGGTCACAACTGTCCTGGAAAGGGATGAAAGACCCGGGCAATCGGACGCGCATTCGCCGGATCACGGACCAGACGCCGATTCGAAAGACGAGGATGAAGATTCTGTGTCGGCAACACAATTCGATCATTCCCTGACACTCTATCCAGCAGAGGAAGTGTCACGATGAATGGCGACTCCCTGTTCTTTACACTGTTCGCTTTCATGGCCTGTCTGGGTGCTGTCGCAGTGGTCGTCAGTCAGAGAATGGTGCGTATGGCGTTCTGGCTGATTATTTCACTGGGAAGCACAGCCGCACTGTTTTTCCTGATCGATGCTGATTTTTTGGGCGCTGCTCAACTATTGATCTACGTCGGCGGTACGCTGGTTCTGCTGGTGTTTGCCGTGATGCTGACGTCAAGTGGCCCCTATCTGAATATCGAAACGTCACCTGGTGAGATAGTGATGGCGGCGATGCTGGGCCTGTTGTTTTTGTTCATGGTGGTCTCGTCCCAAACAGGAATCGACTGGAACGGTACAAATCAGCAAATGGCTGCTGCGAACGGAATGACGGGTGAAATCTCCACATTCGATTCCGGTTCAGAGGGCAATACGCTGAGAACAATCGGCATGAGTCTTCTGGGGTTAAGGCCCGACCGAGGTGCAGCCGAAACCGGTCAGTTGCACACAGGCTATTTACTGCCATTTGAAATTGTTTCTGTGCATTTGCTCGTCGTGCTGATCGGGGCCGCCTATCTGGCCCGAGCAAAGCGACGTCGTGATACCTGAGTTCGTCCCGTCGGTGTAAGGCGTTCACCGCCAAACGCCAACTGTTCACTTAACGATTGTTGAATCCATGGAGCCCACCCTCAGCAGATATCTGATGATTGGTGCAGTTTTGTTTGTGTGCGGAGTGATCTGCATGGCGACCAAACGAAACGCCATCGGTATTTTGATGGGTGTCGAACTCGTACTGAACGGAGCCAACGTCAATCTTGTCGCATTTTCTCACTACACGACTCTGGGTATCGACGGCCAGATCTATTCACTGTTCGTGATTGTACTGGCGGCTGCTGAAGCCGCCGTTGCTCTGGCAATTGCTCTCAATTTTTACAACAACCACTTGACGATTGATGTGGATCGAGCCAACAGACTGAAAGGCTGAGTCCTTCGAAATGAAGGCGATTCATTGTCACTCAGTATCGAATGCGAATAACCGATGGTCGGTGAAACACTCATACCAACTCTGTTGACAATCGCCTGGCTGCTGCCGCTGCTGGGTTTTGCTGTAGAGATGCTGTACGGCAGAAAAGGTGAACGTACGACGACAAAGTGGCCTGCCTGGTGCGCGGTTGCATGCATCGGAACCGGATTTCTATGTAGTCTGATTGCTTTGCTGACGTGGGGCCAGGCCACTGGCTGGGCAGTACTGGAAAGTCACGATCTCCATGGCCCTGATCAGCATCACTCCGAAGACGATCCACACCATCACGGTGACTCCCCGAAACATCAGGCCTCAACAAACGAGTCCGGCTGGCAGATGACCGCGCTTACTGCCACGGAGAACTCTGACGATGCCGAACATGTCCCCTTCCCTTCGGTTTACAGCGGAACTCTGTACACACTGGGCGTCTTCGGCAGCCTCGTCGTGTCGATTGACTATTACATCGACAGCCTGACACTCGTGATGTTCACCATGGTGACCCTGATCGCAACCTGCATTCATTTGTTTGCGATGGGGTATATGAGTGACGAACTGACTAATGAATACGTAGATCATTTCGCTCACACGTCTGACGGTAAGCACGTTCATCGACCAGGCCGCTTCTATCGTTTTTTTGCGTATATGTCGTTGTTCTGTTTTTCCATGCTAGGCCTGGTACTGGCAGGGAATATTTTTCAGGTCTTCGTTTTCTGGGAATTGGTCGGCATCTGCAGCTACCTGCTGATCGGCTTTTATACGGAACGCAAATCCGCAGGCGATGCAGCCAACAAAGCGTTCATCATGAACCGCATCGGAGACTTTGGGTTTCTGATTGGCCTGATGGTGGTCTGGACATGGTTTGGCACGTTTCAGTTCAGCGAACTGTTCGATTCATTACCGAGAGATGCAACCGGTCACATCGTTACCAATGACCTAGGCGAAGTCGCCGTCAGTACACACAGTGGTGAATCCAGATCGATTCCATACAGCCTTTTGGTTGTTGCCGGACTGGGAGTCTTCGCCGGATGTATCGGAAAAAGTGCACAGTTTCCGCTGCAAACATGGCTGCCCGACGCCATGGAAGGGCCAACACCCGTCTCGGCGCTTGTCCACTCGGCGACAATGGTCGCCGCGGGCGTTTATCTGGTCGGCCGTTTCTATCCGATGTTTGTCCCGGAAGTTCTTTTGACGATTGCCTACATTGGTGCCATTACTTTGTTTCTAGCCGCGACAATCGCAGTTGTCGCTACGGATATCAAAAGAGTACTGGCCTATTCCACGATCAGCCAGCTCGGTTACATGATGCTGGGACTGGGTGTCTTCGGCTGGGCTGCCGGACTGTTCCACCTGATCACTCACGCGTTTTTTAAGTCACTAATGTTCCTGTGTTCAGGCAGCGTGATTCATGGCTGCCATCATGAACAGGAAATGCCCAAAATGGGTGGACTGATGCGAAAGATGCCCATTACTGCCGGCACGATGCTGATCGGTGTCATTGCAATCAGCGGACTGGCTGTTCCTGGCTTGATTGCGTTCTCGGGATATCACTCGAAAGATGCCATCGTGGCGACTGCTCTCGCATTTATTCAGGCCAACCCCGCACATTTTCTGTTATTTCTTCTGCCTTTACTGACTGCCGGCATCACCGCATTTTACATGTTCCGACTCTGGTTCTATACCTTTTTTGGAGAACCACGGGACCAGCACATCTATGACCATGCTCATGAATCTCCCTGGATTATGACGGCTCCACTGTTGGTCCTCGCAGTGTTTGCTGCCGGTTGTGCGATTGGTGGCGAGAAAGGCATGCTGTACATGATGCTGCTGGGCAGCGAGCCTGTTCACGTAGCCAATGGTGTGCCTGCCGCGACTGTCGGCGAACTCGTATTGCCGGGGCACAGCGCAATTCACGACGTCCATGCAAAAGCCGGCATGTGGGCTCTGCTTGCAGCAATTTCCGGTACACTGCTGGCTTACGTTCTGTACGGCACAAAGACAGTCAATCTGAGCGACATGAAACGTCAACTTGCCGGAATTCATCAGTTTTTGTCAGAGAAATGGTATTTTGATGAACTGTACCACGCACTGTTTATGAAGCCTGTGCATCAGGTCGCCGCGTTGTTCGCGTGGATCGATCGCACAATGATCGACCGTGTCGTACATGCATCAGCCGGACTGATGGTGAAAATTTCCAAATGGGACCGTTTCTTTGATGAAACCTTTGTCGATGGGCTTGTGAACCTGATCGCTCGCGCAACGTTCTCCTCCGGAATTCTGTTGAAAGCCGTCCAGACCGGACGACTCAGACAGTATGTGATGTTTATTGTCGTCGGTGTTGTGGCGCTGTTCGCAGTATTGTTTACAACGTTCCCGAATTGAATCTTCCTTCGCCCCCTGCACTGCTCTTCAATCAACGGCTGATATCCAGCCAACAGCTGTGGTTAACTCATGAACCCTACAGTCCTGCTTTCACTCATCATTTTCGCTCCTGCGATCGGCGCTCTGTTGCTCGCATTCATGGACGGACGTGCTGTCAGTCTGCTGCGAAATTTCACCCTCGCGATTACGATCATCACGTTTGCTCTCACGCTGATGCTGGCCAACCAGTTCAATTACGGCGAATCCGGCATACAGTTTGAAGTCGTCCGAAACTGGATTCCTTCGTGGAACGTCTATTACCGGGTTGGAGTGGATGGAATCAGTCTGCCACTTGTGTTGCTCACCACTCTCGTGAGCATGCTGGCAGCAGTGGCGTCCTGGAGCATCAATAAACTGCACAAAGGATACTTCATTCTCTTCCTGCTGCTCGAAAGCGGGATGCTGGGTGTCTTCCTGTCGCTGGATTTCTTCCTGTTCTACGTGTTCTGGGAAGTCATGCTGCTGCCGATGTATTTTCTTATTGGCATCTGGGGCGGTCCTCGCAAAGAGTATGCAGCAATCAAATTTTTCCTGTTCACACTGGTCGGCAGTGTGCTGATGCTCATCGCCATGCTGATGCTGTATTTCACGACTGGTGGACAACAACACAGCTTTAATCTGATCGAACTGGCAAAGGTTGCGGCTGGTGGAAGCGAGCATCTGACCAGCGGCCTCACACCAAAGATGCAGATCACAGCCTTTGTGCTGTTGTTTATCGGATTTGCTATCAAGATACCGGCGGTCCCTTTCCACACATGGCTTCCGGATGCTCATGTTGAAGCACCCACTCCAATCAGCATGATTCTGGCTGGTGTTCTGCTCAAAATGGGTGGCTACGGAATCATTCGTATCGCGTTTCCATTGTGCCCGTACGGAGCATACTGCGCAGCATGGTTCCTCGTGGCGATTGGTGTCATCAGTATCATTTATGGTGCATTTGCGGCACTGGCGCAAACTGACTTCAAAAGGCTGGTGGCATACAGTTCTGTGAGTCACATGGGCTATGTGTTAATTGGCCTGGCAGTCTGGAAGATCGCGGAAGGCCAAACCGTTAACCCTGACATGTGGAACATGGGGATTAACGGCGCAATGTTTCAAATGCTGGCCCACGGAATCAGCTCTTCCGGCATGTTCTTTATGGTGGGTGTGATCTACGACCGCGTGCATCATCGGAATCTAAACGAGTTTGGCGGCCTGATGGGCAAGATGCCGGTGTACAGCGGGCTGTCCGTCGGGATTTTCTTTGCCGGACTGGGTCTGCCTGGAATGTGCGGCTTCATCGGTGAAGTGTTTGTCGTTCTGAGCACGTGGAACTTCAATCCAGCACTGGCCATCGTGGCCGCCAGTGGGGTAATCCTTACCGCTGGTTACATTCTGTGGGCTCTGCAGCGAGTGTATCTCGGATCAGAATACAAGGGACCACACGCTGAAGAGATCACGCCAATTACGCCTCGGGAATCAGCAGTTGGGTATATTCTGTTGACTCTGGCGATCCTCCTGGGTGTGTTCCCAGGAATCGTTTTCAGCATCATGAACGGTTCTGTCACAGAACTCGTGGACCATATGCAGGCTGGCTACGACCACGCTGCAACGCTCCTGGATCAACAACTGCAGGCCATGCGTTGACCCATCACCTGCCGAAATGGTGTTCCGTCGTTTCTATTAAAATAACTTACAGTTCGGTGATCAGATTGTGTTTTCTCAGCTGATTCAAAACCTGATCGACGACACGCTCAAGTATTCGCTCGGTTACTTCGAAGCGGAATTATGGCTCTGTGCCACAATTGTGGCTCTGCTGCTGTTTCGTTTGATTTCGGTCGACCGCCTGATACCCACATCGATCCTCGCACTGACGGGTGCGATAGTCGCAACAGTTGTGGCCTGGTTCCAGCTTACGACAACCGACGGCTCGGAGACGTTTTTTACGGGAATGCTGATCCATGATCAGTTCAGTGTCTATTTTCGTCTGTTTCTCTCGTTGTTCCTCGCCCTGACGATTGCGTTAACAATCCTCACCGGCATCCCGGACAACGAAGACTCGCCGGACTTCTATGCTCTACTGCTGGGTGCCACGGTGGGCATGATGATCATGGCCACCGCCAATAATCTGCTGATGCTGTTCATTGGCGTGGAAATGGCCAGTGTTCCCAGTTACGCCATGGTTGGTTTTCTAAAAGGACGCAGGGCCAGCAGCGAAGCGGCACTCAAGTACGTAGTCTACGGCGCTGGCGCGGCTGGAGTCATGCTGTACGGCATCAGTCTGATCGCCGGAATGCTTGGAACGGGTGACATGAGTTTGCTGGCCGATCGCCTGCGGATTGTTGCCGATAACGGTGTGGCCGGACTGGGGGACCCGGAAGTGCGTCTGGTTGCACTGGGAACCATGCTGGTCATGGTAGGACTGGCCTTCAAACTTTCGCTGGTACCATTTCATTTCTGGTGTCCGGATGCGTTCGAGGGGGCGTCTGCTGAAGTCGGTGGATTTCTTTCCGTTGCATCGAAGGCCGGAGCCTTTGGGTTGCTGGTTAGATTTTTAGTGGCTTTCTCAGGTGATCCGTCCGGCGCTGAACTGATGACCGCATTTGGAATCGGTCTGGGTGTTGTCGCCATGGTCACGATGACGTTTGGTAACCTGGCTGCTTACGGTCAATCCAATATTAAACGTATGCTGGCATATTCGACGATCGCCCACGCGGGATACATGCTGATGGCTGTTTCCGCAATGCTGGTCATGCAAAACAGTGCCCACGCCGGCGATCTCGGTCAGGAAATCAATGCCTGTCTTGGCGGACTACTCTATTATCTTGCCGTCTATCTGTTTATGAACCTGGGAGCCTTTGCGGTCGTCGCGCTGATACGCAACTACACCTTCAGCGAAGAAATCGACAGCTACGCAGGACTGATTCGCCAGAGTCCCGCCCTGTGCGTTTGCATGGTGTTCTGTATGATCAGTCTTGTGGGAATACCACCATTCGGAGGATTCTTCGCCAAGCTGATGATCTTTGGCTCCGTCTATAAAGCAGGTGATTTTCACTGGTCGATGTATGTATTACTGGCCGTCGGCATCGTCAATACTGTCATTAGCCTGTTCTATTATCTGCGCGTTCTGAAAACGATGATCATTTATGATCGTCCGGCAGATGCACGTGCAGTCAGGCTGCCAAATCTTGAAAACGTCTACGTTGGTCTGCTAGGTGCATTTGTACTGCTGCTGGGATGTGCACCTTTCATCGCAGACGGGCTCAATGTTATTGCAGGAGAAGCGGCCGGCAGCATCTTTTCTGCAATTGTCACGTCCCGGTAAGGTCTAACTTCCGGAATGTGCTTCTCTAGGTCGTGAAGCTGGATCTCCATGACAAACCCGCCGACTGAATCGATAATCAATGAGGCCCTGATTGGTCTTGCTCGCAGTTTTCTGCAGTATGTGGCAGAAAGCTGGCCATGGGTTGACGTGTCGCAGCATACGATCGAAAAGCAGTTGCAGGTTTTGGCAACTCGTCAGCGAGAGGACGTCCGTGAGCTTGTTCAGCTGTTCATCGATCGTGAGTTGCCCATTGATTTTGGATCATTTCCGACCGAATACACCGACCTGCATTTCATCTCGCTGTTAACACTGTTGGACTGGCTGCGGAACGGACAAAGCCAGATTGTCGATCGCCTGACTGCTGTTGCAGAGTCATTGCGTGAATCGTCAGACGAGCAGGCAACCGTCCTCATTGAAGCCATCAGCGTCCGCCAGCAGAAGATCGCTGCCTCTTTAGAGGAACTTCAGCGGGAACTGAACAATTCACCGGCCGAAGCATAGTCCGGGAACTACAACCTTCTCCCCTGGATCTGAGCAACCAGGCGGGCTTCCAGATGTGGATCTCGCCCTCGCGGCAACCATCGGGACGGCGCCGCCTGCCCGAGGACCTGATTCAGATCCCGGTCAAAAACATCTGACTCAGAGAACGTGGCACCGCCTGCGTACGTTGCTGTGGGACCCGGCACATTTTCAATTTCCTTGTGGACCACCACGGAAACCATCATCTGATCTGACCCGCTCTGGCCGAACGAGATCACGACCTTGCGCCGGATCGATTGCAGCGTGCTTTCCATACGATTTTCGATCCCGATGGAGTCCGAGTGCCACGGCTCAAGAATGTTGGAACCAGCTCGGTATTCCGTTTCGATGATTCCTTCCAGTTTGCTTTCCCGCGTAATCAAAAAGTGATTACGGTGCAGCACGTCAACGGCGCGCTCCCATGTGGCATCAATGCTGTTCGACGGAATTAAGAGTGCATTTGTCCGCGGAACATCCCGCCCGGATGTTGTGAGACATCCGAGGTTTAATGCAGTAACCAGCAGCAAAATAGTTTGCCAGAGCGGGTGAAATACGTAAGACAAGGCGTCATCCATGAATCTGGGACAGCAGCGTTCCGCCGAATGAGAATAGTCATCGTTGCGACTCATACGACATTCGGCTGCTTCAGACCGCCATTCCAGGACGCGGACTCCTGACGGCGACTACGGAATTCTGTCCTTTCCGGTCAGATGCCACAAGGTGAGATACACACAGAGCTGTCGAGTGGGCCTCTGAAACACGGTCAGCCTCAGTGTTTCCGGCGAATTCAGCCCGTCCGCTTTGATTGGCACGGCAGGTGCGTTGTAGGATGCCGCCTCCGGTCGGGTTGATTTGGACCGGTGTTCTGCCGCGGGAGTTGGCAGAATTGCTCAACGTGCAGGCAGACACCCCATAGCTGGGGTTGGTGCACGCAGATTCAGTCGGAGTTTGTCTGATTCGAGTACCAGCGTGTGGTACGGCTGACTGGATCTGAGCCGGAACAGGACGAACGCGGCGCGTCGATCGTGGACTGCTTGCGGCAGTCGTGATATACGGGAGGAGTGAACAAGCATGGCGAAGTCTAAACTGGAATATATCTGGCTCGACGGTTACAAGCCCACTCAGAGCCTTCGCAGCAAAACAAAAATCGTAGACGACTTCAGCGGCAGACTGGAGGACGTTTCGGGATGGAATTTTGACGGGTCCTCCACTGAGCAGGCATCCGGCGACAATTCTGACACTCTGCTGAAGCCCGTTGCCCTTTATCCGGACCCTGATCGTTTTGGTGGCAACGGCTGGCTGGTGATGTGTGAGGTACTCAACGCAGACGGCACACCACACGAGTCCAATGGTCGCGCTACCATTGATGATGACAGCAGTGATTTTTGGTTCGGCCTTGAGCAGGAATACACCCTGATCGACACCGACACTAATCTTCCAATCGGTTTTCCCAAGGATGGTTTTCCAGGACCACAGGGACCTTACTACACGTCCGTCGGCACTCGTAACACGGTCGGTCGTGCCCTCGTAGATGAACATCTGCACTATTGCCTGGAAGCAGGTCTCAACGTTGAGGGGATCAATGCCGAAGTGATGATGGGCCAGTGGGAATTTCAGATCTTTGCGAAAGGCGCGGCAGACTGTGGCGACCAGATCTGGGTTGCCCGCTACCTGCTGGAACGCGCTGGCGAAAAATACGGGATCGCTGTGGACTGGCATCCCAAGCCCGTCAAAGGCGACTGGAACGGGTCCGGAATGCACGCCAACTTCTCCTGCGGCGCAATGCGGGAACAGGGAGGCAAAGACATGATGGTCACCATCTGTGAAGGCTTTGGTAAAAACATTGACCGACACATCAGCGTCTACGGTGCCGACAATGATCAGCGTCTCACAGGTTTGCACGAAACGCAGTCAATTGACAAGTTCAGCTACGGGGAACACGACCGCGGAGCCTCGATCCGTATCCCGGTGAACACAATTCAGGATGGCTATAAAGGTCGTCTCGAAGACCGACGCCCGGCCTCCAATGCCGACCCTTACAGGGTTGCTGCAGTGATTATCACGACCACCAATGAGGCTCTCGCTTAGTCTGGTTCCTGGAATTCCACGACCGGCATGATTCATCATGCCGGCCTGGAATTCGGAGGACGGTGTCGAGCGTGAATTCTTGAGGCTAAGCTCAATCGCGCTGATTCGGCGACTCAACAGCTGATTTTTCAAAATCGCCGGCGATCACAATCTGCAGACGGGCAGGGTTGATGTGAGATCGCATAGCCGCGTTCACATCGTCCACCGTCAGCGCCCGAATTTGATCTTCGAAGTCCGACGCAAACTGCATTGTGTATTCGGCCCGTGCGTAAGTGGCCAGCGTCTGCGTAAGCGTCGCATCTTTGGTGCGTTTGAGTTCCCGACTCTGAAGCAGTCCGGCCCTCTGTTCATTCAGTTCTGTTTCCGTGATACCTACCTCCAGCAATTTTCCAAGTTCCTCCTGAATCACTTCATGGACGCGATCAGCATTCTGTGGATTTGAAATTGCGTAGATATAGAACACAGCACGAGGATCCAGCGACGATGCCTGAACGGCCGACTGAACACCATAAGAAAGTCCCTCTTCACGTCGAACTCGGTTACCCAGTCGCGATGACAGTGCACCGCCGCCCAGAATGTAGTTACCAACAGTCAGTGCCGGATAGTCGGGATGATCGCTTCGCATCGGCAGTGTAAACGCCGCAAAATAGGTGGCATTGGCTTTGTCGGGCGTGTTGATCTTTTCGAAGCTGCCCTCACTGAGACCGGCCGCCTGGCGGGGAATCCAATTGAATATCGTTTCCGATTTCCATTGATCTGTCATCTGTCGCACGACAGCCACTGTCGACTCTTCTTCAAAGTCCCCAACCACAGTCAGTTCGCCGATTTCACCCTGAATCAGTGATTCGTAAACCTCACGAACTTCGTCTATTTTCAGGGCTTGGATGCGGTCGATCGCTTCCTGCAGACTGGGGTGATAGCGTGGATCGTCAGCCTCGTAGGGGCTGATTTTTCTCTGAACATGATTCGACGCGATCGATTGCGGTTCTGTAAGACGCTGTTCTGCACTCGCCAGTCGTGACTCCTTAAGCAGAGTGAGTTCATCAGCCGGAAGTATGGAGTTGCGTAAGAGGTCTTCGGTCAGTGACAGTACATCCGGCAAACTGTCGCGCGACGTCTGCAGACTCACGGTCAGGCGGCCTGCTTCGCCAATGATGTTCAGTTGTGCTCGGCAACGATCAAGTTCATCCTGGATATCCTGGTGAGTTCGCGTGCTCGTTCCTCGCTTCAGCATTTCGGGAAGAAATTCTGAAGCGGTTGCTTTGCCACGAAGAGCGTCCAGGTTGCCGTACCGAAGTGTCAGCCGCAGATTAACCGATTCTCCGCGAGTTTTTTTTGACAGCAGCGTCACGCGGATATCCGAATTCAGACTGAGGCGTTTCAGTCGCGACTCAATGGCCAGTGGCGATGGATCAAAAGCTTCCCCCTGAGCAATCTGCTCGCGACCCTGGTAGTCACCAATCATCTCAGCAAGGTCCGGACTCCACGGAATCGTCGTGCGATCCGGCGATTCAGAAGGTTCGAACAGTCCTGAAGTACGGTTCGTCCGCCGCAGGTATGCGGCGGACACACGATTAACGTCCTCAGCAGTGACAGCTTCCAGCCGGTCACGATGAAGCAGGAACAGACGCCAGTCACCTTGCGCAGCCCAGTCACTCAGAGACACTGCGATTCCCTGTGAATTCGCTACGTTCAGTTCGCGACGTTTCAGCAGGTCCTGCCGAGCCCGTTCCACTTCCTTTTCAGTGAACGGTGTTTCATCCACCGTTTCGAAGACTTCAGTCATTCCCTGGAGCAGATCAGGACTTTCAATTCCAGTCGCCGCTTCTGCAACAAACATGGCCATTCCGGGATCGTGAAGCGCAAAACGAGTCCCGTAAACACTGGCTGCCAAACCGCGTTTCACCAGCCGTTCGTAAAGTCGTCCCGACGGTTCACTTGCCATGGCTGTCGTCAACACATCGACAGCTGCAAAGTCCGGATGACTTCCGGCCGGAATATGATAAACCACACCAGCCATGGGAACATCACCGACCCGGCGCATAGTAACAAGGCGTTCTCCGTCCTGAGCCGGTTCTTCGGTCCAGGTTTGATTCAATTCACGTTCCGGACGTGGAATCGCACCAAAACAATCAGCAACCAGTGTTAATGCCTGTTCGGCATCGAACTGCCCCGCAATCACCAGCACGGCGTTGTCCGGTTGATAGAACCGTCGATAGAATGTGCGCAGGTTTTCTACAGGAACGCGTTCGATGTCAGCACGGTTTCCGATCGTGGATTTGCCGTAATTGTGCCATTCAAAGGCAGCTCCCATCATTCGCTGCATCAGCACGCGAAACGGACTGTTTTCGCCTCGTTCGAATTCACTTCGCACGACCGTCATTTCAGCCTCGAGATCCTCCTTAAGAATTGAGCTGTTGATCATGCGATCCGCTTCCAACCGCAGAGCGAACTCAAGGTTCTCCTCGCTGGCCGGAAGCGTTTCGTAGTAGTTGGTTCGATCCAGCCATGTGGTTCCGTTGAATTCAGCTCCTCGTTCCTTGAGAAGTCGCGGAATGTCTTCATGAGTTGGCGTCCCTCGAAACAGCATGTGTTCCAGCAGATGGGCCATTCCCGCCTCGCCATATCCCTCGTGGCGTGATCCCACCAGAATGGTGAGATTCACCGTAACGGTCGGTCGGGAGACATCCGGAAGCAACAGAATCTGCAGACCATTATCGAGTTGATATTCAGTAATTCCTTCAATCGAGCGCACCGGGAGTGGCATATCTTCGGCATTCAGAGAATCGATGGCATTCAGTAAACAGGAAGCCATCAGACAGGACAGAAAGAACCATTTCACAGGACAGGACTCCGCTGAACAACAGGCCGGAAACTAACGGAAATTCTGAATTCTACGATGCTCATCGTGGCCACTGCACCACGTTTCTGAAACTTCTATTAGTTGTGTCTAGACAACTAATCCCACGGGATAACGACGCGTTGTTAACACCCAAATCAGATCGATGCGGAAACGGACAGGAAGTATTGGCCCTATTCGAGAAGACTTTTTTCCAGAACAGCACGTGCTCTTTCAAAGTAGTCCTGCCAGACAATTTCAGGCTGTCCGTCTCTTAGACAGTCACGCACCTTCCTCAAAGAATTACGTTCCATATGTGGGCAACGATTGCAGGCACACGTCTCGCCGGTCGAAGCCATGATCCCGGGTATCGGAAGAAATGCGTGCTGAGGGGCTGATTTTTGAAACGCGTGAATCATGGTGGCTTCCGTGGCTACCAGAAACGTTGATGGCTCCGAAATTGCCATCACGTGCCGCCGCATTTTTTCTGTACCACCAATGAAGTCACTGAGTTCCAGTATGTTCTGAGGGCATTCGGGATGAGCAATCACCTGACTGCCCGGATTATTTTTGCGGGCACGGATGAGATCCTGGACACTGAAAACTTCATGAACCATACAGGACCCGGGCCAGAGGATCATCGGACGGCCGGTGACTTCCTGAAGATAGCGGCCCAGATGCTGGTCGGGCACGAAGAGGATTTCCCGACCCGTCGGAACGCGGTCGATGATTTCCCTTGCATTGCCACTGGTCACTATCCAGTCGCACAGACTCTTCACGGCCGCCGACGTATTGATGTAAGCGACTGTGTCAAACTCCCGGCCACTCTCTCTCAACTGTTCCTGAAATGCTCCCAACTGATCAGCCGGACAGCTTTCCGCGAGCGAACAACCGGCAAGCATGTCCGGAATCAGAACCGTCTTTTCCGGATTCATAATCTTGGTGGATTCAGCCATGAAATGGACACCACTGAACACGATTGTATCTGTTTCCACACGTGTCGCGTCACGGGCCAGTTGAAGGCTGTCACCCGTGAAGTCGGCGATGTCCTGGATTTCCCCATCGACGTAATAGTGAGCCAGGATCGTGGCATCTCTGTCCTTTTTCAGTTGATCGATCTCATCCATCAGATCGAGTGGGTCTTCATAATTGTCCGGTGCATCTACGACGATAGGCAAAGACATTGCAGGGATAACTCACTAAATTCGGATTGTATGAACACTGGCAGCGGAAGGACCGTATTCATTCACACAGTCGAGTACGGGCAGTTAGGTCGAACTGACAGGAATTATTACGTCCGGCACCGCTGTCGTCGACTGGCGAAATACGATTCCTGTCAACTCGCTCCCCGGGTGGCGCAGCAGGATCACACCTGAAGGATCATTCATCAGGCTCGGTTGCCGCAGAATCAAAGGCTGACGAAGGATGGATCTCCTGATATTCAGCAGCGACCCGTTTTCCCGGAACGAGCCCAAACTGACTCCACATCCCTATGTACATTATGACGACGACAAGTGTGACACCCAGACCGACAGGTCCGGCCAGTTTCCACGGAGTCACATCAACATCGCCGGAATATTCCTGTTCAAACGGCTTCTCAAGAGGCATCAGCAGCCGAAAGATGAACATGATCAGCATCAGCATCGCAAAATTCACACCGGCAAGATGAAGGCCATGCATCCTGACACCATAGAATTCTTCATCGATTGTCAGCCCAAGGCTTCCTCCGTTCAGGATGCCAAAGAAAAACTGAAATGCCATACCTGCAGCCAGTGCCACGTTCACTCCGATAGCTGGCGTCCGTTTGCTGACAAGGGCAACGACCACAATCGCGATCAACGGAATGTTGGTTACTGAAGCAAAATCGATCAACTGGCCAAACAACCCCTCATTGGTGGACGAATAAAATTTAAAAAACAGCACCAGGCTAACGCTCAGTGGAATCGTTACCACCGCAAAAATGCGTCCGGCGCGCACAGCCTGTCCGTCTGTCGCTCCTCGATTGAGCAGCCCTTTATAGATATCGACGCCGAACAGTGTGCTGGCGCTGTTGAGAAAACTGTTGAAGGAACTCAGGATCGCTCCGAAGATCGTCGCTGCAAAAAAACCGACCGCCCATGATGGCAGCACAAGTTTGACAAGAAATCCGTAGGAACCGTTGGCATCTGCCGGCATCGCAACGTGCGCTGGAATATCGTAACTGCCGCTGCTCACGATGTGCCAGGCGATGATCCCCGGCAACACCAGATATACAGGCCCCAGCAGCTTCATGACCGCTGCGAACAGTGTACCCTTTTGTCCCTGAGCCAGATTCTTTGCAGCAAACGTTCGCTGAACAATGCCCTGGTTTGTGCACCAGTAAAATGTCGTCAACAACGTGACACCGGTGAAGAGTGCCTGCCACGGAATGTTGGCATCCGAATCACCCATCGGAGCCATGCGTTCGGGATGCTGCTCAATAAGAGTCGACAACCCCTGCAGGACATCACCACCTCCAACAAAACTCAAACCAAAAACCGGTATCAGCAGGCCACCCAGGGCCAGTCCGATCCCGTTGACCGTATCCGAAATGGCAACGGCCTTGAGTCCACCGATGATGGCATAACAGCCGCCGACAACTGCCAGCAGACCACTGACCACGACCAGATTGAATGCGGTGTTGTCGCCAAGATATTCCGGCACATTGAACACCGGAATCATGAATTCGGCACCGGAGAACAGAATAAACGGAAGCAGAATGAACGCAATTAACACAACGGAGACACACGATGTGAACAGCCGCACACTGCGGTCGAACCGAATTTCCAGGAATTCAGGAATGGTCGTAATTCCACTCCTAAGGTACCTCGGAAGGAAAAACAGCGCCATAGCAACGATGGACAGGGAAGACCAGACTTCCCACGTCATCAGCAGCATCCCGTGCTGATAACCACCACCATTGATGCCCACCAGCTGTTCCGTGGACAGATTTGTCAGCAGCAGTGAGCCACCGATCACAGGCCAGGCCAGACTCCGTCCCGCAAGGAAGTAACCGATCGCGGTATCCTTACGGTCATCATGTGTCTTCCACCAGGCAACAACGGCAACCAGACCGGTAAACAGGAGAAACGAACAAAGAGTAAGCATTGACGAATCCTGCCCGGACCGTGGGAAACTTTGTAAAATGCCGCTTGAGTTCGTACGCACAAATCCTGTCATACCGACAGCAGCGATTGACTAACAGTCAACCGTGCTGCATCGCGACAGACCAATACCGCAACAATCAGAAGCAGTGTGAACATCCGCTGAGATTGCTCAGCTTATTCGTTCCGCGTGATTCGTTGAAGCGATCGATCTCCCCTGTCCACATAGCGCAGGACTCGCCAAAAAACTGATCTACTCCCGGCAGTTTCTACAGTCGTCTCCTGAGGTCACGCACACGTTTACCTGCTTGACATTGGCCGCCTCGCTGTAGAGCAATGGGTCGCCATCGCGTTTCAGATCAAATGCGGCCGCACGCAGACGTTTTTGAGGATCCATGTCACTCCAGGAGCAGAACGCCAGACCAATCTGTCTGAGGTTATTCTTGCACTGTGTGCTTCGTACCGATTCGCGAGCTGACTGGACTGCAGGCAGCAGTTCCAGCAAAGTGAAACCGGCACGGGAAAATCTCCGACCTGTCGCATTCCTCACTGCCATGTTCCTCACTGTCGTGTCCTTTTTGTTTTGTGTCTCGAAGAGATACAAGCCACACAGCTCGTACAATCGGATATCGGTTCGAACCTCGAAACCAACTGTCCGTCCCAGCAATCAGCTTCCATGGCTGACGCGAGAATTGTGTCACGATATATGTAGATCGCGATAAGGAACTGTTAGTATTGGACGCTTGGCTGTGTGGTCTGAACCACTGCAGTCAATGAACATCCACTGGACGATGTTGAGAACGTTGCGACAAGCACACTGCGCCAGCTGACTCCGTTTCGATCGACTGCATCGTCAGCCGTTCGACATCCATGAAACAACACTGGACGGCAAATCTGTGACCGGGAAAGTCTTTCTTGTTGGAGCGGGTCCTGGTGATCCCGGATTGATTACGGTTCGCGGCGCGGAACTGCTGAGCCACGCAGACGTGGTTTTCTACGACGGACTCGTGAATCCGTTGCTGCTTTCACTTTCAACCGGACGTTGTGAGCGGACTGCTCGAACACGATCGGGCAATCAGACGATCTTTCCCCAGGATGAAATTAACCGCCAGCTCATTTCGGAAGCACGGGCAGGACACTGCGTCGTTCGTCTGAAGGGCGGTGATCCTTACGTATTTGGTCGAGGCAGCGAAGAGGCGCGCGCCTTGCTGGACGCCGATGTCCCGTTTGAGATTGTGCCCGGTATCACGGCCGCAACCGCAGCCGGGGTTTATGCCGGGTTTTCTTATACTCACCGAGATCATTCCTCCGCAGTTGCTTTTGTCACCGGAACCGAAACAACCGCCAGTGGCAGCAGTCGTGTGGACTATGATGCACTGTCTCACTTCCCCGGAACGCTCGTGTTCTATATGGGGCTGGCTCGCGTCCAGTCGATTTGTGACAGACTGATCGACTCCGGCATGGCTCCGGACACACCGTCAGCAGTCGTCTCACATGCCTCACTTCCGGATCAGCGAGTCGTTACAGCCGAACTGAGTCAGCTGGCAGATACGGTCAAACAGAAAAGCATGCGTGCTCCATCACTGATTGTCGTGGGAGAATGTGTCAATCAGCGCAATACCACATCATGGTTCGAAGCCTTGCCGCTGTTTGGCCTGAGAATCGGAATCACTCGCGCAGAACATCAGTCGGACGACGTCGTCCATACTGTTGTGAGAGCCGGAGGACAACCTGTTCTGTTGCCGATGATCGACATACTTCCACCGGACCAGCAGCAGCAACACAACCTGGAGACGACAATCGATGATCTGCAATCTTACGACTGGCTGATATTCACCAGTGCCAACGCTGTTCGCGAATTTATGAAACAATTGTGGGAACGTGGACAGGACGCTCGAAAGCTGCATCAACTGAAGATCGCTGTCATGGGAGCTTCAACGGCAGCAGAATTGGAACGCTGGTGTCTTCACGCAGACATTGTTCCGGAACAGTCAGGATCAGAATCGCTGGCCCAGGTGCTGAAACCAATTGTTTCGGGAAAACGCTGCCTGTGGCCGGCCGCGGATCGCGCCCGTAACACTCTTGCAGAGTTATTGACGTCAGCCGGCGCGGCAATACGGAAGGTCGTATGCTATCGACACGTGAATGTAAGCGAATCCGATGAACTCCGGCAGCGATTCAGTGAAGCACGAGTGGACTGGATCGGTATCAGCAGTCCGGTCATTGCCTGCCAGGTCGCAGGTCTGTTTCCACAGCTGACCGAAAAAAACTGTTCGACAAAAATCGTATCGATCAGTCAGCTTACGACAGACGCAGCCAGAGATGCTGGACTAACCGTCCATGCTCAGGCAGCAAAAGCGAGCTGGACGGACATGTTGCGAGCCATCGCTGTTACGACGGATCACAGCATGATGGATAACTCGTAACGGCGATCACGAAGTCTGACCGACAGAATTGCCGGGTCGTGGCTTTCAGATACCACTCTCACCGTCGTGCGACCAAACCTTTTGGTGATTCTCGTGAGGCCTGCTATGCCTGCACGGTGGAAGCAAATATCGGCTACTCTGCACACGTCCCTGGTTAGACAGATCAATGCCGAATCTCCACACTAAGTTCATTCACCGAACCTGGATGGTGTGCACAGGTCGCACAAACAGTTCGCTGTCGGAGCAAATCGATGCAATTCCCCGGCTGTTCGCTGGCAGCAGGTTGTCTGCTGTGCAGTTTCGTTTTCGCAGAGGACTTCGAGTTGACATATCCTGAGACGCGCACCGTGCCGCAGATGGACGACTTTCACGGGACGAAGGTCGCCGATCCCTATCGCTGGCTCGAGGAAGATGTCCGAGAAAACAAAGACGTTGCCGCCTGGGTGGAGGCGCAGAACGAAGTAACCTTTGGGTATCTCAGACAGATCCCCCAACGAGAATCCATCGAAAAGCGAATTACTCAGCTTTGGAACTACGAACGCTTGAGTGCGCCTACGCGAGCGGGAGGTCGGTACTACTACTTTCGGAACGACGGATTGCAAAATCAGTCAGTTCTGTACATGCAGCAGACTCTGGATGATGACCCGATCGTACTGCTTGATCCCAATACCTGGTCCGATGACGGTACCGTGGCGCTGGCCAGTGTTGAGTTCAGCGACGACGGTCGCTATGTCGCTTACGGTATCCAGGATGGAGGATCTGACTGGCGGACATGGAAAGTGATGGATATCAGGACTCGTCAGCTAATGCCGGATAAACTCGAATGGGTCAAATTCAGTGACGTGGCCTGGACCCCCGACAGCAGAGGGTTCTTCTACGCACGCTACGATGCTCCAAAGGAAGGCGACGAATTTCAGTCACTGAATCTCAATCAAAAAGTCTACTACCACATCGTGGGAACGAGTCAGGCAGAAGATCGTACTGTTTATCAACGCTCCGATCATCCGGACTGGGGATTCGGAATCAGTGTGTCTGAAGACGGGAAGTATCTGATAATAAGTGTCTGGAAAGGAACCGACGATCGATATCGCATTATTGTTGATGATCTGACCAGGTCCGATGAGAAACCATTCGAACTGATCGACAACTTCGACTACGAGTACACGTATGTCGGCAACAACCAATCGCTGCTGTATTTCCAGACCAATCGCGACGCACCTCGGCGTCGTGTCATCGGCATCGACCTCAGGCACCCGGAAGTCGATTCATGGAAAGAGATTATCCCGCAAACAGCCAACACACTGACCGGGATCGACATTGTCGGCGGTCAGTTTCTGGCGGTCTATCTGGAAGACGCGAAGACCCAGGTGCGACAGTATTCACTGGATGGAAAACACGTGCGCAATGTGGAACTGCCTGGCATTGGTTCCGCCAGCGGATTCCGTGGCAACAGCGACCACCTGGAATCCTTCTATTCCTTCAGTAGTTTCGCAACTCCACCAAGTACGTATCGCTTTGACGTTGCCACGGGTGAGAGCACTTTACTGAGCCAGGCCAACGTCGACTTTGATCCTGCCAACTACCACACGTCTCAGGTGTTCTATGAGAGCAAAGACGGCACGCAGATTCCCATGTTTATCACTCATCGAACCGATCTCAAACTCGACGGAGCGAATCCGGTTCTGTTGTACGGTTACGGCGGGTTCAATATCCCTCTGACACCGCGATTCAGCGTGAGCCGTCTGGCGTGGATGGAAATGGGCGGTGTATTCGCAATGCCCAATTTGCGAGGTGGTGGAGAGTACGGTGAATCGTGGCACAAAGCCGGCACCAGACTTCAGAAGCAAAATGTGTTCGATGACTTCATTGCAGCTGCGGAATGGCTGATCAAAAGCAAGTACACAACGTCATCTCGCCTCGCAATCCAGGGCGGCAGTAACGGTGGTCTGCTTGTTGGAGCCTGCATGACACAGCGCCCGGATCTCTACGCAGCCTGCCTGCCGGCAGTGGGAGTGATGGACATGCTGCGATTCCATCAGTTCACAGCCGGACGGTTTTGGGTCGACGACTACGGCAGTGCGGAAGACCCCGCTGAATTCCAGGCACTCCTTGCGTATTCACCTCTGCAGAATCTGACCCCAGGTGTCAGCTATCCTGCGACTCTCATTACAACCGCAGATACGGACGATCGCGTTGTCCCTGGCCACAGCTTTAAATTCGCAGCCATGCTGCAGAAATGTCATCGGGGGCGGAATCCCGTACTGATTCGAATCGAAACTCGCGCTGGTCACGGTGCGGGCAAACCGACCGCCAAGCTGATCGAAGAAATCGCAGATCAATGGGCATTTCTGATTCGCAACCTTCAAATGTCGAATTAGGTCATGGATCGTCGTGACGTCTGTTACGGTTGATCCGATTGTCAGACCCGTCTGTCCATCAATTTCTCGGCCCTGTAATACCAATACATGGTCTGACGTTCCTTCGGCAGGGAAAAATTCCGCCGGGAGTCGCCTGTGAGCCGTGTGCTCCGCAATGAAGCTCCTGGATTTCTGAGAAACAATTTGCCCCTTTGATTTCCCGACCTAAGTTTCGGCGTGGTTGGGATGCCATGGCAGTCAGGATGATCGCCAACGAATCCGTTAACTCCGGAATCGTCGATCAGGAATCACCCACGTGGGTCCGCTCTGCTGTGCAGAGTTCTTTTGGGCGGAGATCAGTTTTCCGCTATAACATTATATGCTCGTTAAAGAGCAAGTATTCCGAGGGATTCTGAAATGACTAATTTTGCAAACAGCATCAAAAAGTTTCTGGTTTCTGAAGATGGCCCAACCGCTGTCGAGTACGCAGTCATGCTGGCTTTGATCATCGTCGTGTGCCTGGCTGCTATCCAGACTGTTGGTGAAACCGCCAATAGTAAGTTCGAAGAAGTCGGCAACTACCTCACGTAATCTGATGGCTGACGTTGCTCAGCGGAATTTGCGCAGGACGGACTTCTGCGTCTGACCGCCACGGTGCGGTAATGGAATAAAAAAACAGGGTCCTCGATGGTTCATCCAGGACCCTTGTTTCGTGTTGACTGACCAGTGATACGTTCGACAGATCCCGGTTTCAGACAACATAACCGGGTCCCGCAAAGCAAGCGCCAGGTTTCCTCGTACCGATCACTTGCCCTTCGTATAAGGGACTAATCGACCGGAGTGGTTGCTGTTTTTGCAGCCAGTCGGATGATTCGCACGCTGGTATCGTGATGTGCGACCGCCACATGCAGGCCGTCCGGATGCAAATCCATATCCCGGGCCTGATTGGGCAGCGTAAGTCGGTGAAAATCACCGGGAGCATTCGGCTTCCAAAACAACAGTACGCCTTCACTGCCCGAACTGACTCCCATCAGAGAGCCATCCGACAACCACTCAAGCCGCCAAACGACACCTCGTTCAATACCGTCTGTCACGTGCTCCTGTTTGACTTCCTGGGAATCCCAGTCGAACAACAGAACTAAGGGCTTGTTAACACCGGCAAACGGATTTGATGCTTCAAACAATCCACCAGCAGCCAGTAATTTGCCATCGGGACTCACGGCCAGCGACCGAACTCCTCCATAATCCACTCTCTGACCAGCATTGTAGGTATGCAGCTTCTTAGCATCGAATGTCCTCATCTCCGTACCGTTTGTGAGATCCCACTGACGGATCACACCTTTGAGATCGCCTGACAGCAGCCATTGACCACCGGGGTGAAACAGCACACTGTAGATGTGCCCTTCGTGTCCGGTCAGCTCATAGACTGCTTCACCTGAATCAGCATTCCAGACTCGCACGACGTTGTCATTACCACCCGTAGCAATGAGCGATCCGTCCACGCTGTTGTCCATCGAACGCACCCAGCCTTTGTGAGCAGCGATGATGCGCACTGGCTCTGGACTCTCGGCAGCTGTCTCCCACCAGGTGATTTGACCATCAGTCGATCCTGTGACGACGAATTCACCCTCCGAAGAAAAGGCGAGTGCCCTTCCCCAGCCCTGAAATCCGCCTGAGAGAACCGTGCGGGTTCCGTCGGATAAGTGAAATCGACTGGCAACCGCATCTTCGGACACCCCAACTGCGTATCGCGCCTGAGGATCAATCCGTACGCCGTTCATCGGCCGATCATGTTTCCATTCGGACACCACGTGGGCCAGTTTCGGATCAAGGGTCTCTGCCGGTGTGCTCACTTTACGTGCTCCACATTGAGTCGTTTGAACCTTCCGCTAAACCCGAAAGGTGCCGGCGCCCCCAGTTT
>JAKVAY010000037.1:84446-152649 GCA_022447185.1 Fuerstiella sp.
GTTTAACAATGTTCACCGGTCACAGATCACCCAAGAATGGCGTGGATCGGTTCCGATGCCGGGTCTGCGATCGGAACCTCGCGACCTTCGATATTAAAGGTTCCGGTGGTATCGACTCCAGCTGCAGCCAGATAGGTGTGGAAGAGATTCGCATGGTCAACTTCACCATCGATCACTTCGGTCCCTCTGTCGTTCGTTTTGCCATACGTGACACCACGCGGAATTCGACAGCCTGCCATAACAATCGACCAGGCCTTGCCCCAGTGGTCCCGACCGTAGCGATTGTTGACGCGTGGCGTTCGACCGAACTCTGACAGCACAACAATGAGAGTACTGTCCAGCATTCCGCGAACCGCCAGATCTTCGACAAAGCACGAAAACGCCCGGTCCACCTCAGCAAGTTGCTCAATGTGAAAATTGAAATTTTCATGATGCGTGTCGTAGTTCGAGTGAGTCACTTTAACAACCGGCGTGCCGTGCTCCAGCAACCGACGTGCGAGCAAAGCGTTTCGCCCGAGATCATGTGTTCCGTACCGTTCATGATCAGTGGCCGGTTCCTTCGTCACGTCGAACACATCCCGCTGCCTCATCATCTGCAGCGCCTGTTCATACGAGTGGCCATAAGCTTCGGCAATTGACGTGCGACGGCGTCTCAGGAATCTCTCATTCATTCGTCGTCGGATTTCCTGGCGCGCCACATCAGATTCCACGGTGATACTGTCCGGCAACGTGGAATTTTCAGGTGGTTTACCACCTCCCAGCTGCACACTGGCATATCGGGGCCCCAGATACGAAGCATCATCGCTTCGTCCACCACCACCACCCGGCGAAATCACGATGTGACCTGGCAAAGCATAGTCTCTCGGCATCAGTGTCCGGGCCGCAACCGCTCCAATGCGAGGTTCATTGGCTCCCGGAATCTGCTCCCGTCCGGTCATCATCTTGTATCGGGCGATCCCGTGATCGTTTTCCTCGATGTTGACGCCTCGCACCAGGCACAAATGATGCATCTGCTGCGCTGTCAGAGGCATGAGTTCAGAAATGTGAATTCCCGGTACGGAAGTCGGAATCGAAAGAAATGGTCCACCGGTATCAGTTCCAGGTTTGGGATCCCAGCTTTCAAGCTGACTCAGACCACCGTGCATGTCCCAAATCACGATCCGTTTCTGGTCACTTTTTAACTGATCAGCAAGAACCGGCTGCGTGAAGGCACCCAGCCCCCCCACAATCGCACCGGCCCCGGTTGCGGCCATTGTTCCAAGGAAATTTCGTCGGGCAACACTGTGTTCAAAAGACTGACAAGGATATCGCAGGCTCATGATGTGCCTCCCGAGTTCCAGGATCACGGACCAGACTGGAACAACCAATTGTAAGTGAAACGAGAGCGACGTAAATGCCAACAAACCCAGTCACGAGCTGGAGACATGGCGATGGCAATACTCGCAATCACCGACGTGCTGATCAGGACGGATATCGATATCGGACGACACGCACGCTTCGCAAGGGATGTTCTGGCCTTTAATTTTCCCATCTGAGTTGTGCAGACACCAATACCCTGTGGGAGAGTCTCCCAACACGATCGCAAAAGGTAGAAACTTGCTTCTTCGCCCAAAATTCCAGATTACGAACAACTCTCCAACCGCAGGGTAAAGTCAGTGGCAGCGAGCGCTGGTATCACTGGCCATTTCCGTCCGGAAGTTTGATCACTTCGACTTTCCGAATGGCAACCCTGCTGCCCGGATCGTGGTGCTGAAAGGCAAAATGCCCCTCTCTGAAAGTCATTGCAAAATCCAGGTACTCGTACAGTTCGTCATCATTAACAGTCACTTTGATCCGAGTATTCTCCCGACCTCGCCACACATTGTCGCGGACTTCAATTTCGTACGTAAACCACGTGTCAGGCGGAACCAGCTGTCTGTAGACGTGGCTCATCCCGTAAAGGGAACCCGTGCGGATGGGATCCCGGTGAGTACTGTCGATCTGTGCTTCGTAGCCATCGGCGAAGCTCGGTTTCCGCGTGGTACGGAAGTACAGTCCTGAGTTTCCACCATCACTGATCTTCACTTCCGCACGATAACGAAAGTTCTGCCAGGGGCCACTGGTGTGAACCAGCATCGAAGGCTGACCGGAACCAGCCAGCGAGCCATCTTTTACTTCCCATACACTGCCTTCCCTGCCCACGACTTCCCAGCCATTCATCGTATTACCATCGAACAGTGAGATCCATTTGCCGTCTTCTGCGCAGGCAGAGGACGCAACAAACAGAATGAGAAACGCTGAAGACAAAGTCCTTTCGGATACGGCTGCACCAGTCATTTGGTCTATTCCGTTGGGCGTGAATGTGGAAAGTACTCAATATGGAGGGACAGTCTGCATGTTGCAATTGTTCGATTACTGTTTTCCATCTGATGTTCAGGACTTGGTTCTTCTGTTGCCCGTTTCAAACACGTTGACGATTCCGTCCGTCACACCACGATGACACACGTCGCTGCGCAAGGAGATGTGCCTTCGCTGAATGACAACGAACCACAAGAGCGCAGGAATTACTCTGGATAGTCCACACGAACGGTGGACGTGCGTTCAACTTCGATCACAACTATTCACCAAGATTGACTGTCACTGTCTTCAATTCGGTGTAATTGGCCAGACCGGCTTCGCCAAGTTCACGACCCATGCCGCTCATTTTGAATCCGCCAAAAGGAGCGGCCGCGTCGAAGACGTCGTAACAGTTCACCCAGACCGTACCTGCCCGAACACTCGCGGCGATCTTATGAGCTTTCTTTGCATCGCTGGTCCACACTGCAGCCGCCAGTCCAAAAGTCGTATTGTTGGCGCGGCTGATGGCTTCGTCCATCTCACTGAATTTAAGAATGCTCATGACCGGCCCGAAGATTTCTTCGCGAGCGATCGACATTTCATCGGTAACATTCGTGAAGACTGTGGGCTCGATAAAGAATCCGCGGTCTCCAACTCGCTGTCCGCCGGTGGCACATGTCGCGCCTTCTTTTGAGCCACTGTCAATGTACCCCATAATCTTGTCGAACTGGTCTTTATCGACCTGTGGTCCCTGAGTCGTTCCAGTGTCAAAGGGGTTACCGAGAACGCGCTGGTTGGCTCGAGCAACGACACGTTCCACGAACTCTTCGTGAACAGCTTCTTCAACAAACAAACGGCTACCTGCACAGCAGCACTGTCCCTGGTTGAAAAACAATCCAAACTCAGCGCCGGTGATAGCTGCATCCAGATCGGCATCTGCGAAAACAATGTTCGGTGACTTACCACCCAACTCGAATGTAAGCCGCTTCAGCGTGGTGGATGCATCGGCCATAATTCGCTGCGCCGTTTCTCCGGAACCCGTGAATGCGACCTTATCGATCAGAGGATGTTTAACAATTGCCGCGCCGGCCGTCGGACCGTATCCAGGAACAATATTGATCACACCTGCGGGAAATCCTGCCTCCAAAGCCAATTCACCCATCCGCAGACATGAAAGTGGTGTCTGTTCGGCAGGTTTCATCACAATCGTGTTACCGGTCGCAAGAGCCGGTCCCCACTTCCACGCAACCATCAGAATCGGAAAGTTCCACGGAATGATTTGTCCGCAAACACCAACTGGTTCGCGGCGAGTGTAGCAAAAGTAGTCACCACGGACTGGAATCGTGTCACCTGTTATCTTGTCGGCCCAGCCTGCATAGTACCGAAGGCAGTCAATGGCCAGCGGCAAGTCAGCTGCTCTCGCGTCACCGATGGGCTTACCGTTGTCCAGTGTCTCAAGTGCCGCCAGTTCGTCCAGATTTTCTTCCATCAGGTCTGCCAGCTTCAGCAGCAGTTGACCTCGATCACGGGCATCCATTTTTGACCATGGGCCGGATTCAAAAGCAGCGCGTGCTGCGCGGGCAGCCCGGTCGACATCCGCTTTGTCGCCTTCAGCCACTTCGCAAATGACTTCTTCCGTTGCCGGGTTAATCGTTTGGAATGTTTTGCCACTAACAGCAGGGCTCCATTCGTCACCGATCAAAATACCCTTCTGGCGAATCGCTGGCGCAGCAAACGTTCCGGATTCTGTGGCCGCTGACATTTGAAATCTCCTGTTGAATGATGTGCGGGACCGTCCCCTGAACGGAGACACTGAGTGAACAACCCGACGACGTTCGCGGGGACAATATTCATACCTTGATCAGATTCAGAATGATGTGTGATTATGCCAATGTGGGGCGTCGATTTCGACCGTTGGGCGAGATCTGCAAATCCGGGACGGCATTTGCAGCCTGATACATAAGTGGAAGTCATCGGGACAGCAGGCGGATTATCCCTCTGGGTGACCGATTTACGGACGTGGGATTCGCACAAACCGAGTTTCATCGATCGTTCATACAGGTATCGCCAGCCACACTGTCCCTTGAGAACCGCAGTGAACCGCAGTGAACCGCAGTGAACCGCTGATCGTGGTCGAGGGTGCCAACGAATATCTGCTTTGGCTCGCTCCTGATCTGCTGAAACTCACTCTGACATGAAAAATCGATTGATAAAATCCTGCAAGCCAGTCGGCTCCCTCTGTTACTGGAACCACATTGTACAGTCGGAAGGTCATAGCGCACGCGGTTGCTTGCGAACATCGAGCACCGCGTTCTTCGAGCGAACTCCACGTCTTGTGTAAATCCACAGTTTGTTTACAACGTTTACGTCCATCTCGAACACGACACACTGACAATTCACCAGGCATCTTCGTACGGAATCGGGAGAATAACAAGTTGACTCAACGTGATGTACTCAGCTCCGAAACCGGTGGAGTCGCCGCTGCTGGCCTGCCCGAAGAGTCGAATTCAGCTGCCGCCCGCAGCAACCCACCTGATGTCTATGCAATGCTCGGCGTCAGTCAGATCATCAACGCCGCCGGGACGATTACGACTCTTGGCGGCTCACTGATGCCGGCGAATGTTGTCGCCGCCTGGGACGCCGCATCCAGGCATTTCGTCAACCTGATCGAACTTCAGGATCGAGTTGGTGAACGAATTGCGAAACTTCTCGGTGTGGAAGCGGCACTGGTGACAACCGGTGCCGCGGGAGGAATCGTTGCCGGAACAGCAGCATCGATTACCTGGAAGAACCGGAGCCTTGTATCACAATTACCTTTGCCAGCCACAATGGGCGTTGAAGTGATCCGACAAAAATCACACAGCGAATGCTACGACCATCAGGTGACAGCCTGCGGTGTGAAACTTGTGGATGTCGAATCGCAGGATGATCTGGAGCGATCCATCAGTTCCAGAACAGCGATGATGTTTTCCTACAACGTCCAGGAAAGCGAAAGCACAATTGACCGTTCGGCGTGGATCGATACGGCACGTCACCACGGCATTCCAACACTGGTCGATGCGGCTGCCGACATTCCACCTCTTTCAACGATCTCAGACTTAACGAACGCCGGCTATGATCTGATGATCTTCAGCGGCGGCAAGGGAATCCGCGGTCCGCAGGATACCGGTTTGCTGCTCGGACGTCAGGAACTGATCGAAGCTGCCAAACGGAATACAGCTCCGTACACCGGCAACATTGGTCGCGGCATGAAAGTCAGCAAGGAAGACATGGTGGCCCTGTGGGCGGCAGTCGAACGATTCGTCTCACTGGATCATGCTGCACAAGAGCGGGAATGGAATCGTCGCATCTCTGTGATTGAAACGGCGATTACTGACATTCCCACTGTCCATGTTGAACGGATTACACCACCACTCGCCAACCGCGTGCCCCATGCCCTGATTCACTGGAACGAATCCCGGATTCGTATGACACCCTCAGAATTGCAGGCCCAGCTCGCAGCCGGAAAACCGTCAATTGTTACTGCTCGCGTACACGGTACAGGAAACCAGGGTTTTCTGGTATCCGTGTTCATGCTTCAACCACCGCAGGAAGAAAGCGTTGGTGAGCGAATTCGCGACATTATGCAACGTGCGCTGGTATCCGCGTGATCAGCGTTCGTGGAATGGATACAATCCACCGATCGATTTGTGATCGACCTGGCAAGCTGAATTCTGGCAGCTTATGAGTCTCTTCTGCCTACTCAAGCGTGCCAACAATTTCGCTGACGCTTCTGGCACCCTGTTCCTGCAGGACCTGCTCCAATTCGGCAACCAACCGACTGGAAACGCCGGGATCGAAAAAATTCGCCGTTCCAACCTGCACAGCGCTTGCACCCGTCACAAGGAATTCCAAAACATCATCTAGTGACTGAATTCCGCCCACACCAATCACCGGAATATCGACCGCCTGAGCCACCTGCCACACGATACGCAAAGCCAGCGGTTTGATTGCCGGACCACTGAGTCCTCCGAGACGATTGCCGAGAATCGGTTTACGACGTCTCCAGTCAACAGCCATTCCCTGAAAGGTGTTGACAAGCGACACGGCATCACAACCAGCATCCGCCACCGCCTGAGCGATCGGTACAACACTGGTGACATTGGGTGTAAGCTTGGCAATCACCGGCAGGTCGCCAGCACTGCGAACTGCGGCAACGACTTCACCCGCTGATTTTGGATCAGTACCAAAGTCGACCCCACCGGAAACATTGGGACACGAAATGTTCAGCTCGACAGCAGCTACGCCGGACTCCCCATTCAATACCATTGCCATTCGATGAAACTCATCCATCGTTTTTGCGGCAATATTAACAATCACCGGTGAACCGAGCTTGAGCAGATACGGCAGTTTTTCCTGGACAAACTGATCAAATCCGTCGTTATCCAGACCGATCGAATTCAGCATCCCACCCGTCGTCTCAACAGTGCGAGGAGGAGCATTTCCAGCCCGTGGCTGAGGTGTCACCGTCTTTGGAATGATCCCACCGAGCTCCGCAAATTTAACGAACGCCGTCATCTCCCTCGCATACCCAAACGTGCCGGACGCCACGAGTATGGGATTTGGGAGTTCGAGACGATTGAGCCGAACGGCAAGAGGATTCATTTTGGACAACTGCAGAAGGGCGGGCACGACTTGGGTATGAATTTCCATAGATGTTAGTGAATGTCTGGAGGAACACGGTCGTGTTCCGACAATTTTCCACCGACAGGAAATCTGGCTTCGATTCCCACGTGAGCAACCATTCGTCAGCAGGAAAAAACAGCCGGAATTCATTGCCGACGATTAATTCAGATCCTCCCTCGGATATCAGCAAACGTTCTGATCTGCACAATTGTCGAGTTGACCTGTCGGAGGGAGGCCTTTTCCATAACCGTGGGAAAGAGAGTCACCTCCAGGCTTGATTGCAGGCAGCATTCATACAACGTGAACGGGTACAAAATTCGGGAACCGGAGGAGGACCTTCCACACAGAAAGCGTCTTGAGGCGGCTTCTTCAGAGTTGCGTCAGCTGCTTCAAGTTTGAAACCGGCACTGCAGCGGCAGGTCGGTAGATCTGAAAGTAGCCCGTGTCTTCCACGATTGGAAGTGATTTGAGCCAGTCCGTGGACAGTCCGCTTTTCTCGGCCAGCGCAGGGTAGTCAGGTGGACCGCTGGCCACCAGAAAGAGTTCTACGGGCGCCTCGCTTTCGATGTCCGGCGGCAGAAACATGAATGGCAATTCAATGCGACTCAGATAATAGCCAAGTGACATTTGGTCGCGGTCAGAAAAAAGCAGCAGGTAGTGTTTTCTCTCTGCCGCAACGTTACGCACCATATTCACGACGTATGCCGGCGAAAATTGACACCGCGTATGCACGAAATAAGTCGATTCATTGTTTCCCGTCAGTAAATGCTGATGCATCCGAGTTTCAAAGGATTGCAGTTGTGGCAGAGACACAACTGCAATGAGAGCCAAGGACAAAGCTGCAACCAGGCCATCCGATGATGAATAACGAGGTAACGCCATCTTAATCGCAGACCGCCAGAAACGCACAACAGCCCAGCCTGCTGCTAATGCAAAAACGGGAAGCACCGGAACAAAATTACGTGCAAATGGGACGGCTTGCAGCGATAGAAAAACCAACCACGGAATCGCAAGACAACTGACAAGGCAAATTAAACGCCAGTCCAGACGTCGATCACGTTGACGCACCCAGGCACGGGTACCAACAGCAATTGTCAAAGCAGCTAACCACCATTGATCGCGACAGAGATCGAAAAAGAACGCGACAAAAGTTTCAGTTAAATGCGTGACCGAAAAAACAGAAGTCGCACCAATGGCCCGAAGTTCATCCATTATCGGCATATAACTGATAGCAGCCGCCAGACATCCGACTGCCCACGGCACTCCCGCCAGGATTGTTGTTGAATACCGCCTGGTTACGTTGCCAGCAATTATCATGTCGGCAATTCCACCAGCCACGGCAAATGCCAGATTCGTGGGCAGCGTATAGACGAACGCCCACACAGACACCAAAACAGCACAGAATCGTTTTCCGGATCGCTCACTGGGATGGGCGGCAAGCAGCCACAGCAGTATAGCCATTAAACACGTGGACAGCGTGTATCCGCGAACCTGCATGCAGTAATTCAGAAATACCTGATTGCACCCAAGTACGCCGACCGTGCACGAAGCCACTGGCACCCCTCCCCAGCGTGTTCCGGTCGCAAAGACAGCACACAGAGTGACCAATGTACAAAGCAAGGGCAGCATCCTGAGGCTGAACGGCTCTTCCGCGAAGAGGCAGAAAGGTCTTAACAGAATGGAAAACAAAACGTGATTGTTCGGAAAAGGATACGACGTCACGATTTCCGAAACAGGGCGTGAGGCAAACATGCCAACCGTAACCGCTTCGTCGTACCACAAGTCATCTGTCAGGTGAGACACGCTGAATGTCAGCGGAATGACAACTGACAAACAGAGCCACGCTAACGATACGAACGGACCTGGATGACCCGTGTTTGAATATCGCAATTGCGAGCGTCTCATACGAGCAAGACTCCGAAGTTCCTGTGCCGTTGAATTCTCTCCTGCATTGATGTCTGCCGAATACACCAAATAAGGCAAATGCAACCGCTCAAACTCTGTCTGACAGGGCGTATCAGTTTTCATAGGTACAGGCTGGCCGCGACACGCGAAGCTGAATATCAGGCCTGCGAACCACATGTTGATACGATCTGACAGCCCGGACAACCGTAAGTGGCGTCCATGGCACCGAGAATTCACAGCTGAAACTTCAATGTCGCCGGTCCACTCACTAGAATAGACGTGGGAGCAGCATCGGACGCCACTCAATCACCGAAGGCAAACATTGGACAACTCCGTTTGTTCGCTTAGGCGGTAAGGATATTTTGGTCTGCCGATTTTTTTGACTCTGAGGTTGCCATGGTTAATCTGCGACAATTTCCTGTGCTGTTGATTTCTGCCGTTCTTTGCTGCCAAATCGCAAAAGCTGAGGAATCATCCGAGGTCGTCGAAATCCCCGATGAAGCATTGCGCAATGCTTTGCTTGAACAAAAACGAAAACGGCAGAAGGAAGGCGACGACATCACCGTCGAAGACCTGCACGCCATCTATTCGTTTATGGTGGAAAACCGGGGAATTTCAGATCTGACAGGACTGGAGCACTGCATAAATCTGGGAGAAGCTCGGTTCGGTAAGAACAAAATCAAGGACGTGACTGCACTGGCCGAATGTAAAAACCTACAGTCGCTGAGTATTCAGTACAACGAAATTGCAGATCTCAAACCTTTGGGAAAACTGACGAAACTCCAGTATCTGAATTTCGAACACAACAAAGTCACGTCGCTGGAAGGTCTGGAAACCCTGGATCGACTGACATCGCTGTACGGTTCCCACAATCAGATCGAATCCATCGAGCCGGCAGCACAACTCCAGAAGCTCTGGACGCTGTCACTGAACCACAACAAGATCAAAGACCTGTCACCAATCGCTGAACTTCCCCGACTGGACTCCATTGGGTTGGCACATAACAAAATCAAAGATGTGTCAAAACTGCCTCCAGGAAAAACAGTCTATTCGACCTATTTCCAGGGCAACCAGATCGAGGATATCGGCCCGCTGGCCAACATGGCCCAGGCTGATGCCAACGGCAATCGCCAATTTGCTTCGTTCTGGAAATTGTATCTTGCTGGAAATCCATTGAGCGATGAGTCGAAATCAACTCACCTAAAAACGCTCAAGGGCAGTGGAGTGCGACTCAATATGGAGTACAACAAATAGCATAGATAGATCGTCCAGCAACAATCCGGCGTGCTTGTGATTTTCCACGGCTTAATTTGTCAGTCAATCACTGGTTTGGGATGTGGACATCCTGGTTATCACCGAAATCGTTCTGCTCCGCGCAGCTCCGGTTTGTACGATTCAGAGTGAGGTTTCATACGTCTGTTTGCGTCACTGGTGGCCAACCCTGACTCAGAAGCAGAATGGCCATGCTGTGTCCCTGCAACGGAAACGATTCGTTTTCGGAAAACGGCGTGGTCAAAATTTCATCAACATGAACGCTGGTATCCAGAATCGTGATCCACCGTTCGGAAGGCTTGTGTCGCGGAAGCAAAAATGGAATAGAATCCGGCAAATTACTCAGAAGCAGCAACAGTGTTTCTCCAACGATCTGCTCGCCTTTTTCGTCGACTTCGTCCATCGATTCACCGTTGAGTCGGACCCCAATTGAGTGCATAGCACCAGAGTTCCACTCCTGATCGGTAATTTCACCTCCATTCGGCATCAACCACGCAATGTCTTTCACGCCCGCGCCCCGAATCCGGCGTCCCTGAAAAAAGTTTCGCCGTTTGAGTACCGGATGTTCGTGCCAGATTTGCACTACCGACTGGCAGAAGCACAGAAATTCCTGCTGAGAATCATCCAGGTTCCAGTGGAGCCAGCTGATCTCATTGTCCTGACAGTAAGCGTTGTTGTTGCCACGCTGCGTATGGCCCAGTTCGTCTCCGGCGCGCAACATCGGAACACCCTGCGACATCATGAGCGTTGTGATGAAATTCTTACGTTGCTTCAGGCGAATCTGCGCAATACACGGGTCATCTGATTCACCTTCCACGCCGCAATTCCATCCATTGTTGTGATCGTCACCGTCGCGGTTGTCTTCCATATTGGAAAGATTACGTTTGTGGTGGTACGTCACCAGGTCGCGCAAACAAAATCCATCGTGTGCCGTCACGAAATTAATACTGGCAGAGGGACGACGTCCATTGTGTTGAAACAAATCGCTGCTGCCCGTCAGACGTGTCGCAAATTCGTTGATTGCACCTCCGTCACCCGCCCAGAATCTCCTAATGGTGTCTCTGTATTTACCATTCCATTCGGACCACAGGTGAGGAAAATTTCCAACCTGATAGCCACCCAGGCCCAGATCCCACGGTTCCGCGATCAATTTGACCTGAGAAAGCAGCGGGTCCTGCAGAATGATGTCAAAAAACGCGCTCAACTTATCGACATCATGAAGTTCACGGGCCAAAGCGCTGCACAGGTCGAAACGAAATCCGTCGACATGCATTTCCTGCACCCAGTATCGCAGGCTGTCCATAATAAGCTGCAGTACACGCGGACACTGCATATTGAGTGTATTCCCGCAACCGGTAAAATCCTGGTAGTAACGCTGGTCGTTCGGCATCACCCGGTAGTACGAGGCGTTATCGATGCCTCGCAATGACAGTGTGGGTCCCAGATGATTACCTTCACCTGTGTGGTTGTAGACGACATCCAGAATGACTTCGATGTTTGCTTTGTGCAGTCGGCGAACCATCTCTCGAAATTCGTTGATCACGTCAGCAGCGCTGTCTGCGGCGGCGTACCGACGATCCGGAGCGAAGAATGAGAGTGTGTTGTAGCCCCAGTAATTCGAAAGGCCGTTTTGTTCAAGGTGACGGTCATTAACGTGGTGATGCACCGGCATTAACTCGAGAGCGGTCACACCCATTCGCCTGAGGTGAGCAATCGACGGATCTGAGGCGAGCCCCTGGTAGGTACCACGAAGTGCCTCCGGGATGTGCGGATGCAGCTTGGTGAAGCCCTTCACATGGGCTTCATAAATAAACGTCTTGTGCCAAGGTGTCCTCAGCAGCGAATCCCCCTGCCAGTCAAACGTTGGGTCGACAACCAGACCCAATGGCGCACACGCCGCATTGTCGCTGGTTGAAATCGAGAGATCATGATCAGGCGTAACGTACCCAAACATGCTGTCCGACCAGGTAATCCCTCGACCAAGAGCACGGGCATATGGATCGAGGACAACCTTATGAGCGTTGAATCGATGCCCTTCGTCGGGAAGGTACGGACCGTGGATTCGATATCCGTAAAGCTGCCCTGGACAGAGATTCGGGATATAACCATGCCAAACCTGGTGCGTTTGTTCAGTCAGTGGCACACGGTGGGCTTCTTCGCAGTCCGACTCGGAATCGAACAGACACAAATCAACGGCCGTCGCATGTTCCGAAAAGATGGCAAAATTTACACCGTTTCCATCCCAGGTTGCTCCAAGTGGATCGGGTTGTCCGGGCCATACTCGTAGCATGGTACCAGGAGGGTTCATGGTTGACTGAGTTCCTGAATTCGATGTGATTGACGAAACGGGACTCCACATTCGAAGCAGACAAACGACCAGGTCGAAGCCTCAGAACATCTGACTCCATTTGGAGCTTGCAATTTAGGTGTACATATGTACACCTAAATGAATAGTTGGTCGGACTGTAGCGATTACCACGAAATTTCTGATTGTTCGGCCGCAACCAAATATCCGGACCAGATTCATACGGACTCAGTCAGCGTCCGCAGCGGTCGATACTGAGACAATAGAGCGGACTTGAGTTCCTCCTAGTATGATCACCCCGGGGACGCGAAGCATTGTTGCGACGTGACACCGATTTGACCAACAACCTGGGATTGAGAAGCCGGACGTGAATTCGGATCGGTTTGTTGTCCCAAATCATTTGGATGACTCACTTTCTGTTTGACTCCCTTTTTGTGGGCTCCGTATAACAGAGCGGCTTGCCTGCGAATTGGCATTCGTTTTTTTCACACACTGTGCTCACCGGAACAGTTAAAACGTGTTTGGCAAGACCCTCCTTGTATTTACTGCTGTTGTGTCAGTTCTTTTGGCTGGCGTATCAATGGTAGCGTATTTTGCCGTGCCGAGTATGGCTCCGGCTATGGCCGAACTGGCTGACTATTCGTTTGAGCGAAAGAACGTAGGCAAAACGGTCAGGTGGGATGTTTCGCATCGCCTGAGGGATCAGGAGTCTGTCGCAGCGAATAAGACAATATTCGAGGCGGTGGTCGCGGCAACAAACGACGCAAAAACAAAGCTGCAGACAGAATCCAACGCAGCCACAACTCTGCTCGCCTCAGTTAATGAGCAACTGGAACAACACAAAGCCGAACAAACCCAGGATGTCGACGCCATGACGCGTCGAGGCAAAGATCTGCTGTTAGGAGCAGAAAAATCTTTAACACGGGTAACAGACGAATCCGGCACGTTCCAGGGACTCTCGGTTGAAGCAACAGAAGTACGTAATGAAACAAGCAGTCGACGTCAGGATGTCACTCGGCTTCGTGAAGAATTAGAAGAACTGCGAACACACGATTTCGAACTCCAGAAGCTGGAGCGAACACTGACAGACCAGTTGTTACGAGTGCAACTGGACATTCAGACCTTGCAGCTGCGGGCAGATCAGGTCCGGCAGCAACTGAACGCTGACTGATTTTCTGATTTGAATTGTGTAGAAGACAACATCAGCACACATGCTGAACTGGAGATGCCTGGATGAATGCCGTCGGGAAAATGCTGATTGTCCTGCAGCTTTGTCTTAGCCTGCTGTTCATCTGCTTCGCAGGAGCAGCGTATTCGTTACAGAATAAATGGCGAGATGATTTCACAGATGCGGACGCTCAGGTGAAATCGCTGCAGGCAAATCTTGAAGAGGCAATCAGCCAGCGAGAAGAGGACGTGCTTGCGGCCGAGAAACTGCTTAACGCAGCTCAAACGTCACGCGACACGACGGAAGAGGAATTGAGGTCCGCAATCTTAAAAGCTGAAAGTGCGGAAAAACTTTTGGCCGACGAACGTCAGGCCCGAAACAAGGCAATTGCTGAAACCGAGCGTGCAGTGGCCGAATCGGAGGCCAGACTGGCTGAAACGGTAGCTCATCGCCAGGAGATTCAAACCAGAGGGGTTCAACTGGCACGCCAGCTGGCCGAAATTCGTGAAAAAGACAGTCAAGTCCTGGAACTCAATCAAAAAGTCAACGCCTACCGACAGTCGGAAGAACGTCATCTTGCCGAAAACGTTCGAATGAAAGAATTACTGCGTGTGAACAAAATTGACCCTGCGGAACGCGTGGCAGGCAGTGTATTGGAACCAGTTGAAAAAGTAGACGGTTATGTCGTGGGGAGACTCCAGTCTCGGAGCCGCACCCAGGAATTTGTAAAAATTAATATTGGCAGCGATGATACAATCCAGGAAGGAATGATCGTGCATGTATTCCGCCGAGATCGGTTCGTGTGCGACGTCCGGGTTTCTCTCGTTGAATCGGACAGTTCCGTCGGTATCGTCGTAGCCAGTTCGCGCCGATACAATATTCAGGAGGGCGATCGTGTCACCACCAAACTCTGATCCAGGCATCTACGATGGTCTGATGTTCGTCTCGCTGGGCGCAACTATCGTGGCAATCACACTGCTGGTTCTGACATTGAACAGCTACTCCTGATTCGAACCGGAATCGTCAACCCGTTGAGCGATTTCGCGATCCTGCCGCAGTTCGCGTCTGGTGCTGAGAATCTCGACGGTCACCGTGACCATCTCCGTGGAATCGTTCGCGTAGAGCGTCACGACTCCTTCCCGAGAACTTGACAACGGTGGTGCGCTGACTCTGAGGGCCAGATCGACGATCTGTCGTTCACCGTTAGCTGTCTGTTGCCATTCACACAGCAACTCAGGCGGGAAACAGTCGACATGCGAGATCACCCAGTGTTCCGGGACCTGCACCTGTACAGATCCCGCGGTTGTCTGGTCTGTTCGCAGACGCAAACGGGTTGGCCTGACAATCACAGGTTCAGTGCGTTCGGGGCCTTGAATTCTGACAGGCATAACGACCGTGGGAAACCGAGGATCATCAGTTTGAGCATGAACAAGCAAACGATGAGTTCCTGCAGGAATTCCACTCCGGATCTCGATACCAATCCGAGTCTCTCGGCCTCCATCTTTTATCGACTGAATGCTGCCGTAGATCCATGATGACGAGGATTCCACCGCTTCGACACTAAGCGGTTGAGGTCGATTGTCGAAAACGGTGAAGTGGTGAGTGATGGGCTGACCCGCAACTCCTCGCTGTGACACGTGCATCGCACGCGGTATCACATGAATTTCCGGCTCCGGAAAAACCGCCTTGATCAGGAGTGTTTCATGTCGTGGTTCAGGGGCTGTGTAGTGGACGGTCAGCTGGAATTCATGAAATCCCTCTGTTTGCTCGGCCAGCGGCACTGACACATTCATTTCACCAACTTCACCGGGCTCAAGCCGTCGGTGGCTCAATTCCGGAGTCAAGCATCCACAGCTGCGTTCGATTTTTCCCAACTGGACAGCATTGGCTCCCACGTTCCGAAACCGAAATCGACTGACGAGCTTCGACGTGTGAGAAACAGGGTCTCGACCGTGATTGAAACAATAGCGAGCGAACTGCAGTGGACGTGTGGGCGTCCCTGTTCTGTTCAGCGGCGATGCTTCATGTAATGTCGATCCCGCCAGACTACAGGCCACCAGTGGCAACACCGCCAGCAGCCGCGCTATCCACACTGGTGCCTGGTGATCAGTTTTCTGCAGCCGTCCTGACATTGTTGAACCTTCAGTCACCCAGCTTCAGAATCGTCTGTCGCTGCATGAATACAACCAGTTTTTGCCTGTCATCGGGGTCGGGTACAGCATCCGCGATCTTCCAGCCACGTTTTCCAAAAGCGCCCAGCGTGCTTCCGAGAAATAACTGTCGATCCGCATCTTTCTTCAGATAGACGGTTCGATACTCCATTTGAGGCGGCAGCATCATGTCGAACACCAGACGCGTCACGAGTTCCGCCGACCAGATCGTAAGAATCAGCAGGAACAACTGTTTGTAGCTCATCATTGGTCCTCTGCCGGAAATCAATCGTGAAGTCCTGACAAGTGCCGGTTCGGTTTCTGTAACGTGGGTTTTATGGAAATTCAAAGACTGTGAGAATACGGGTTCTGTGGCCTGACCGTTACCGGGTTCGTGTGCGTAAGGGGTGATCAGCAAATGATTTGCAGGCCGCCCGCTGTTCAATACACTGCCGCGGCCTTCCGGACACCGCTCATTCCCATCGATCTGATCTTCAATACCGAGACTTCAAATGCCTCGCTACGACTCAAAACGCATTGAACACAAATGGCAGGAATTCTGGGAAGAAAACAAAACGTTTGTTCTGCCGGATGATACTCCGACCGATGCTGCTCAAAAGTTCTATGTACTGGATATGTTTCCCTATCCGTCGGGAAGCGGACTACACGTCGGCCACCCGGAGGGCTACACAGCAACAGACATCGTTGTTCGACACGCTCGAATGAACGGTCGGCATGTCCTGCATCCAATGGGCTGGGATGCCTTCGGTTTGCCGGCCGAAGAGCACGCAGTCAAGACGGGCACGCATCCGCGCGAAACGACTGAACAGAACATTGAGACATTTCGTCGTCAGCTGAAGATGCTGGGCTTCAGCTACGACTGGTCACGCGAAATTGCCACAACGGATCCGGAATACTATCGCTGGACACAATGGATCTTTCTGCAATTGTTCGATACCTGGTACGATGCTGATTACCGATGGAATGGGCCTGATGGGGTTAACCGCACGGGTAAGGGGCGACCGATTGCAGAGCTCACGATTCCGAAAGAGATCCAGGAGCAGGGGGATGACGCTGTCCGTCGTTACCAGGATCGACATCGCCTGGCGTACATCTCAGAAGCGCCGGTCAACTGGTGCCCGGCACTGGGTACAGTGCTGGCGAACGAAGAAGTCATCGACGGACTGAGTGAACGCGGCAGTCATCCTGTCGAGCGAATCCCTCTTCGGCAGTGGATGTTAAGAATTACAGCGTACGCGGACCGCCTGGAATCAGAACTGAAGGATCTGAACTGGCCTGAATCGATCAAATTACTTCAGCGAAACTGGATTGGGCGGAGTACCGGCGCGGAAGTTGACTTTTTGATTGGCAAGGGCCCGTTCGATTCATGGAGAACGCAGCGAACCGGGACTGGCTGGCCCGAGGAACCCTCTGATGATGTTCTGCGTGTCTACACGACTCGACCGGACACGTTGTACGGAGCAACCTATATGGTAATCGCTCCTGAGCATCCGCTGGTGGATCAATTGACGGTCGACGAAAACAAATCTGCCGTTCAGGAATACTGCCGCGCCGCATCGCTCAAGAGTGAACTGGATCGTACCGATCTGGCGAAAGAAAAATCAGGGGTCTTCACCGGATCGTTTGCGATCAACCCGGTCAACGGTGAACCGGTTCCGGTCTGGGTCGCCGACTATGTGCTGATCAGCTACGGCACCGGAGCCATCATGGCGGTACCTGCGCACGACCTGCGCGACTTTGAATTCGCCGTCCGATTCAATCTGCCGATCCTTCCCGTCGTTGAGCCACCCGATACATGGACTCCATCCAAAGACGAAGCGGCGCTGACGACCAACATAAACGGACAGAAGCTGACTCCGTTTTCAGGTATGGGAAGAGCGATCAATTCCGGCGAATACAATGGCACTCCAACGGCCGAGTTCAAGGCTGTGATCACCGAAACACTCGCTTCGTCCGGGCTGGGCCAGTCAGCTGTTAATTACAAACTACGTGACTGGCTGTTCAGTCGTCAGCGGTACTGGGGTGAACCGTTTCCGATCTGGCATGAACTGGATACCCATGGCAACCAAACGGGGCTGATGCGTGCGGAATCTGAAGAAAATCTGCCAGTACCACATCCACATATGGAAGATTTCAAGCCGACCGGCAACCCGGAACCAATGTTATCGAAGGCTCCAAAAGAATGGCTGTACACGACGGCAGAAGACGGGACACCACTGAAGCGGGAAACAAACAGCATGCCCCAGTGGGCTGGTAGCTGCTGGTACTATCTGAGATTTTGCGACCCAAAGAACTCAGATCAGTTCATTGATCCCGCAAAAGAAAAATACTGGCTGCCCGTCGACCTGTATATTGGAGGAGCTGAACACGCGGTACTGCATCTGCTGTACTCAAGGTTCTGGCACAAGCTGCTGTTCGACCGGGGCCACGTCTCGAACCCCGAACCATTTTATCGCCTGGTGAACCAGGGCATGATTTTGGGAGAGAACGGCGAAAAGATGTCCAAGTCGCGAGGAAATGTCATTAATCCGGACGACGTCGTCAGCGAATACGGAGCTGATGCACTGCGACTCTATGAAATGTTCATGGGGCCGCTGGAACAGGTCAAGCCGTGGAGCATGAAAGGCGTCGAAGGCGTCTTCCGCTTCCTGGGCCGCGTTTGGCGCATGGTGATTGACGATCGGTCTGAAGATATCATGTTGAACGCTGCGGTATCTGAGTCAGAACCGACAGAGCACCAAATGCGAATCCTGCACAAAACGATCAAGGCTGTATCCGTTGACATTGAACGACTGAGTTTTAATACCGCAATCAGTCGAATGATGGAGTTCACCAACTTTATGGGGCACGAAGACAATCGTCCAAAAGCCGTGCTGGAGCCGTTCGTCCTTATCCTGAGCCCGTTTGCTCCGCATATTGCAGAAGAACTTTGGCATGTTCTAGGTCACACGGATTCACTGGCCTCTGAAGCATGGCCGGAACACGATGAATCGCTGCTGATTGAAGAAACCGTTGAGATCCCGGTGCAGGTCAACGGCCGGGTTCGAGCAAAAATCCACGTCCCCAGCGGTACGAATCAGACCGCACTGCAGTCTGCAGCTGAAGCAGATTCAACCGTTCGGAAGCAACTCGACGGAAAGAACGTGGTTAAAGTGATCACTGTCCCAGGTCGTATGGTGAACTTTGTGGTGAAATAGAAACTGTATTCACTGCTGCGTGTTCGGCTGCCGCACCCCCAGTTTCCGATAGAAAACCGCCGCGACGACGAAAATCGCGGGAAGCCACCACCACCATGGTCCAAAAACAGCGGTCGCGTTGAACATCATGAATGCGGCAAAACCCTGCATGAACGTCTCGGATACAGGCGTACCCCATGACAGATGACCGACCGTTCTTAGGGTCTGGACCAACGACACGCCCCAGCAGATCAGGAATGCATAGTTGATATACAGCCCGCCGCCCCAGTTGATTCCGACGACGCGCTCAGTCATATCTGCTGTGTGTTGAAGCGCTGCGGAATGGACCCAGTGGTGTCTGAACTGGAACGCGCAGACCACGTGCAGCACACAAAGCAACCATGCACCGGACCAAAACAGAATATAGACGCGATCAGCCGGCCCGACTGCAGCAGAATCAGAGCGTCGTTGCCGGACACCAGCGAACAACCAGCACCAGAGTGCAGCCACGTAACATGCGACGCTGGCTCGCGCTGTCCACAGTATCAGGTATTCACCGGTGTCGGGACTCATGCACCACGTCTTTGCAACGAGTAGTGATGTACCGCTATGGGAGAAATCCGCGTTCGCGAAGTTCCTGCAAATTGTCCTGAGCACTCGACATGACACGCTGGGACGCGTACTTGAACAGCGCAAATCCTGCCAGTCCTGGAGGTGCGCTTAAAATGGCGGTGTGCTCTTCTTCTTCTCCGTCCAGCCGATGATTAAGTTGATCCACTGCTTCCGCAACTGTGTCGGTGATGATGCGTTCGCTGCCCTGATGATTACTGAGTTTCAGGTTTGAAAAAGCGGCTGTCCGTGACATAAGAAACTCAGCTGCGCCAAACTCGTCCGAACTCTCAAAGAAGTTGTGAAACTCAGGTTGCACGTTGTCCGGTGTCAGAATCTTCGCCCGGGAAATCGTAACCTGTCCCTGACGCACAGACACGGTTCGGTTTTCGCCGTCAGCGGGCATGACGAGGAAATAGGGCAGGTCAGAATCACCAAAGGTGAATAACGAAAACCTCACCTCACGTTCAATTCGCACGGATTCCCAAAGCTTCTGGAAGAATCGTTCGCGTTCGTGGTCCTCAAACATAAGCACTCGCGTAGCATCATATTACTGTGAATTGGCGTGTCCACGTTATGGCCGCAGGGATTGAAAAGTCAATCCTCTGTCCGGGATTCCTGTTCGCCAGAGTCAACTCCGTGTTCCAAAGCAACGTTGTACGGCATAATCACATCCCCGAACTGATGGATTCTCGAGAGTGCAGAGCGAGTGAACAGCAGACTGGCCACGATACACATAAACTCCTAAGGACGCAGCAGTGCGAGCGCTTCACCAAGGTGTTCCATGGCTCGATCGATTGTCTCGATAGACTGTGCAAATGCGAAACGAATATGTCCCGGACGCTGAAACAGGGTACCGGGTATCGTGACAACATGTCTCGTCTCAAGGATGTGTCGTGACAGATCAAGATCGTTCTCAATCACGTGACCATCAGCATCCTGCTGACCGATGTAGGCAGTCATGTCCGGAAAAAAGTAGAAGGCTCCCTGTGGACGGTTCCATTTGGCCCTGGGCGCGACTTCGGCAAACCTGCTGAGGAGATGATCGCGACGGACACACAACTGGTCTCGAATAGAATGACGCTCCGTAAAATCTCCATCGGCCCGCAAAAAACGTGCGTAGCCCCTTTGAGTCGGCAGATTAACACACGAAGAGGCATTCCCTTCAACGACGGCCAAGGTCCCGATGTGCTTTTTCGGTCCGGCAACGAAACCGAGTCGCAGACCGGTTCCGGAGACTTCTTTTGACATTCCACTCACGATGAATGTTTGCTCCGGCAAAAGCGATGCAATGCTTGCGTATTCGACATCGTCATAGTAGATCGTTCGGTAGACCTCATCCGAGATCACAGCAACGTCTTTATGTTGAGACAACACGGCAGCCAGATCACGCAGCAGAGGCTTCTTGTAAACGGCACCTGTGGGATTGTTGGGAGAATTCAAAACAACGGCTGCAATTGTGTCATTGGTCTTCAGCAATTCGTCGAGCTTTGAGGGATCCGGCAGGAAGTTGGAGTCCGTTGGAAGGACAATGGGGGGATCTCCTGTGACGAGGACCGGGATATTTTCGAAAGACTCATATCCAGGCGTGAACATCAGCAACCGCCGCCGTCGCACCGTTGAATTGAGGATCGTCAATGCAACTTTAAAGATTGCATCCTTAGGTCCGGGACAGACGACAATCTGCTGATCAGAGTACGAGAGACCAAATCGGGCAAGGTCTTCAGAGATCGCAGAGACGAGTTCCGGATCCCCCCGTTCACCCGAATAATGTGTCGCATCTGAATCAAGTGCGTCGACCATCGCCTGCTTGATCAAACTCGGAACCGGGATCTCAGGATTCATTTCACCGATACCAAGATCCAGTACCGGTACGCCGTCAGCACGCAATCGGTCGGCAACAGCTTTGACTTCCAGGGTTGGCGACGACTTGAGTTGCCGTGCCCAGGGAGAAATGCACACAGGCATTGAATTATTCTCGTAATTGTCAGTTTAGCGAATGTGAATTCCGGAGCCGGTCGATCCAATCATCTGAATACTGTTGTAGATCGAAGCCGGTGTACTGGCTCCGGTCACACCGGAGATCGTTTCTGCACGTTCAATGTCAAGAATGATACCAGGGGCCCGGGCATGCACGGCCACGGTCGCCGTATTCCAGGCTGGATTGACGATCAGTTTCGCGTTGGTCCGGTCAAACCCCAGACTGGCGTAGGCAATCGTAGCAATCGTGTTGACATTGCGTGGAAATTTTGGACAGATGTCGCGGACAGGACCGTCGTACAACGTGGTTTCTTCAGTGATACTGTCAGGGTCGATGCCGGCGGCCGCACAATCGACGTTTCCTGGCGGCTTCTTCATGATCACGCTGACTTCTTCCCAAACGTCACGATTTTCAAGCAAAGCGTCCACCCCGACACCGCCACCATGAGGCAACCAGGCACGTGTACCGTGCCGACACGTTGTTTCCTCAAGGCTTTCCTCGAAAGCTCTGTCAGCAAGAGCTGTCACCGATATGAGCATGTAGTTCGTCTTTTCCAGTATTGTTGTCGCCCACTGTCGGCTGACATCAGGATGGGCCATCTCCACGACCAGGTCAGCCTCTGCTGATTCGAATTCGGCGAGGTCCGTCAGCACCAACTCCGGCGTGAGGTCGTTCAGTCGTGAGGAATCGACGTCATGCACGAAAGCGATTTCCATTCCGTTTTCCGGATCGGCGTCGATCATTTGATGGACTGCATTTCCGATGGTCCCATAGCCGATCAGGCCAATTCGTGTCTTCGCTTCGGTCATTGATTGTGTTCCTTACGAAATCCTGAGCAGATCAAGTGATATGCGTCCGGATCAACGATGTAGATTCTTTGAAAGTTTTATTCAATTGCACGGCACAGACAAACCTGTTGCCCATAGTAACAAAGATACCCAGGAAAGTGACGCAAAGCAGCGGCAGATGGAACAGATCGCCAGCAGTCTCAACCCTCTGTGGATGCAACTTGAAGCTGCACCATGGCATGGCTGGACATGCCGCCGCAAGCCACTGTGAATACGATTTTGACTTCTGATGTCAGAATAGTGAAAACCTCGGACGTCACCCGCGCCACCTGATCGTACCCTTCCACAAAAAGCGAGCAAGGTTCGCTGAATCGTCAATGATCGGTCGATTCTGCGAACGCGGGTTAAAACTGCAGGTGGCCTGTAAGCCGGGTTCTGTCGTGATACCGAAGTACCACGGGCGTTCATTTATCTACGACACCGGTTACCCGACGTCTCCAGCGGCCCACCCGACGGTCAAACGGCCTGAAGCACGCCGCTGGCTCCCGAAGGAACCGATCCCGTCTGTCTGGCCTTGCTCCCGATGGGGTTTACCCAGCCGACTCAGTCACCTGAATCGCTGGTGCGCTCTTACCGCACCGTTTCACCCTTACCTGGAAAACCGCGAACGGCTTTACCTCGAAGCGAACTTCTCAGGCGGTTTACTTTCTGTTGCACTTGCCCGGTCCTTGCGGACGGTGGACGTTATCCACCATCGTGTTCAGTGGAGCCCGGACTTTCCTCTCCGCCGAATTTCAGCGCAGCGAACACCCGGCCACCTGCAATACAGAGTCTAGTTTTCAGACATCAGTTTGCAGTGTTCCATTCAGGGTTTTCCCTGGAATCCTGTGAATTCCTCGATGTCCGGTTCTCGTGCTCTGGCTCACCATCCCGCTTCAGTCCATTTCAAACGTCGAAACACTGAACATAAAAAAATGAACGCTACCGACTCCGATGCCCGACCTGTGCCGGTGCAGTATCAAATATAGTTCCCGATAGATTTCATTCGAGCATTACGAAACCAGACATGCTGGTATTCAGGTGCATTAATCCGGAGACAGATCAGCGACTGAAACTGGCATTCAGTGTCAGAGACGTTGAAAGCATCCTTCAACGTGCGATTGCCGAACACGGAACCATTGATATCGGCAGACAGCTCAATTCATTTTGCCGTCCATCCACCGTCCACTGTCAACAGACTTCCGGTCATATAACTGCTGGCCGGACTCGACAACAGGATTGCCGGGCCCTGGATTTCCCTGAGGTCTCCCCAGCGTTCCAAAGCCACCGCTCCCACAATGTGCTTCTTTGTTTCTTCCGAATCAGCAAACGGCAGATTCATTGGAGTCAGAAATGGTCCAGGGCAAATCGCGTTGCACGTGACGCCGGAAGTTGCTAGTTCCAGTCCAAGGGCCCTAGTGAGTTGAACCACTGCTCCTTTGCTGGATGTGTAGGGAGTTCGATTGGCGAGCCCCACCATTCCAAGCGTACTCGCAATATTCACAATGCGTCCGTATCCGGCAGATTTCATATGCGGGATTACTTCACGACAGCACAACCAGGTGCCATCGACATTTGTCTTTTGCACCTGCTGGAAGTCTTCGTATGACACTTCATCGATCGCTCCGCGAACATTAATTCCGGCACTGTTAACCAGAATGTCAATTTTTTCGTGACTCGTGATGACACCGTCGACCATGGCTCGGACATCTTCCGGACTGGTCACATCTGCAGCAACACCAGTTGCCGGATGACCATAGGTGTCTTCAAGTTCCTGAGCGACCTCAGCCGCCTGACTGGCATTACGACCTGCGACGATCACGGTAGCCCCCGCCGATGCAAGTCCCGCTGCCATGGCCGTACCCAGACCTTTCGTACCGCCAGTGATGATGGCGACATTCCCCGTGAGGTCGAACTGATTGATGCCAGGAAGAGACGAAGGCATGGACACATCTCCAGATGAAAAAATATGACAAACACCCGTAATGTACAGATTGAGACCAAATACTGGCAGCATGCAGCCGGGACTGGCAGGCGGCCCGACCATCAGGCCCGCATAAGCCGGATGTGTTGAATCGCATCCGGATCTGTTTTCGGATAATCGCTGCGTGCATGAACACCCCGACTTTCACGGCGTTGTTGAGCTGCGGTTGCCATGACTCGGCCAACGAGCATCATATTCTGCAACTCCCAGCCTTCCGGTTCCATCAGGTCACGGCGACACACATAGTTCGCCCAGAAGTCCAGCTGTTGTTCCGCTAATATCAATGACTCTTCATTTCGAGTGATGCCGACACTGCGCCACATCAAACTCTTGAGCGAATTGCGAATATCGGCAAGGTCGAGCGACTCATCGGCAGTGTCCACACCCGGAGCGGACGTCATCGCCGGAGCTGTGAAATTGTCCGGAATCGCAGTCGCCGCCTGTGACGCATTCCTGCCACAATCAAGGCCGAAAACAACGCCTTCCAGCAGACTGTTGCTGGCCAGACGATTGGCCCCATGAAGTCCAGTGGACGTCACTTCACCTGCCGCCCAGAGATTCGGCAGACTCGTTTGTCCGTTTGAGGCAGTGGTGACTCCGCCAATCATGTAATGCGCCCCGGGCCGGACTGGAACTTTGTCACGTGTAATATCCAGACCGAAGTCGGCACAGACTTTCCCGATATGCGGAAACCTCAGCCGAATTCGATCTTCCGGGATCGGTGACAAATCCAGATAGACACAGGGATGCGAAGTCAATTCCATCTGCCGGGTGATTGCCTGAGAGACGACATCGCGTGGAGCCAGTTCTGCGGCATCGTCATAGTCCGGCATAAAACGATGGCCGGTCGAATCGATCAGATGAGCGCCTTCGCCGCGCACGGCCTCTGTAATCAGATGACGTGAACTGCCTGCGATGTAGAGAACCGTGGGATGAAACTGCATAAACTCCATGTCACGAACTTCACACCCTGCTCGGAATGCCAGTGCATGTCCGTCTGCTGTCGCGATGGACGGATTCGTCGTTTCACGATATATCGCGCCCGCCCCACCGGTACACAGAATCGTCTGCTTTGCCCACACAAATGTGCGACCATGGTCAGGATTCCAAACCAGAGCCCCGCGACAGACGCCGTCCCGTGTCAGCAGGTCGATGGTGTAGGTCTGCTGCCATACATCCACATTCGGAGCACACTGTACCGACGCGTGCATCGCACGCATGAGTTCCTGCCCGGTCGCATCACCAAGAGCGTGTGCAACTCGAGGATAACTGTGGCCACCTTCAAGAGTCAGCGCCAGCCTGCCATCAATACGATCAAATTCGGCTCCCAGAGCGACGAGTTCGCTTATGCGTTCCGGTGCATCGTGAATAACCTTCTCCACAATATCACCGTGACACATTCCCTTGCCAGCCGCGATGGTGTCAGCGACATGACTTGCGAAATCGTCAAGCGGATCCAGCACGCCGGCAATGCCACCCTGGGCGTAGGTGCTGTTCGACTGCTGCAGCTGATCCTTGGTTACGATGATTGTCTGGAGCGCCGGATCCACAGCCAGCGCTGCCCGGGTTCCGGCGATGCCACTACCCAGAATAAGTATGTCAGTAAAAAGATGCGGGATCCTGCGAGGATCAAACGGCACAAGGTACCGCCGAAGGACAGGGACAGGTATCGGAGCAGATGACAAGACTTGTCTCCAGCAGGCTGCTGATTGTCAGCCAGGAATTTCCGTAATTCGATGAGTGGGTTCCGGACGTCCGGGTCGGAAACTCCGAGTGCCCCGGGATTCGCCGGCAGCTCCGACAGATGCCAGTACATTCTCCACAACAGTCGTGACGATTGCTTCAAGATGTTTTGGATCACAGGCAACTCGGGCATTGATGATCACATCAGCACTCGTCACACGGCAGTTCGACGGAAGAGACAATTCCACCGGCGAATCGCTGCTCACCAGATTAGCAACTCCGAAAAAACCTTCCCACAATCCGATCGCCTTAAGGTGAGCGGGCTCCGCACCGGTCGTCTGCAGATTCTGCTTCAGTTGTTCGACGATTTGAAGCAGAAACGCATCGAGCTCAAATTCGTTCCCCGAACTTACTCGCAGGCTGCTGTTCAACCATCCAAGTTCTGCCTCACCTTCAGCGTAGGTATCGTAATCAATGTCCAGCAACCGGCGCCCGTAGTCACCGGTTTGGGCAAGCAGTTTAATCAACTCTTCGAAGCCGGTTCCCGTCCGGGCGGAGATTCGCAGAACAGGTCTGTCATCCACATGTGCACGAACCAGGTTTTCCAGTTCACCAGCCTCCGATTCGGTGAGTTCATCAACGCGATTGATGAGAATAAGATCAGCTTCTTCAAGTTGTTTGGTGAAAATGTAAGCAGCTTTGGGAGAAAACCCGGCGTGCTGCTTCTCCTGGAGTATTCGTTTTCCGTGTGACGGCTTCAGGATCACTGCGTAAGGTGCAATACAAAATTCCGCATCAAACAGCTGTCGAATGGGTTGGATGACCGTTGCCACCAGGTCGGTGCAGCTGCCCACAGGTTCCGCCAGAATAATGTCCGGACGTTGTTCCCGGCCAAGACTGCGAACCGTGTTCATGAGATCATCGAAGCTGCAGCAGAAACACGCGCCTGCGACCTCGCCCACATCAAACCCGAGTGCGCGCAGCATATTGGTATCAACCAGGTCAGAGGCCTGGTCGTTCGTGACGATGCCGACGTTCAATCCCTGAGAGGTGTAGTACTGAGCCAGACGTGCGAGCGTCGTGGTTTTACCAGCTCCCAGGAACCCGCCGATCATGATGTATCGAATTTTGTGCATAGCCATATCTTCGCGTTCTCACCGGAGAATAACCGCTGTTGACCACGAGATCATCGAATCGCACGGCAACAACCGCGAAAGAAGAGCATATCCGAAATGCCTGGTGGATTCCGAATTCAAAATTACAGCAGGCTAATCTTACTGCGTGTACAGCTTCTAGAATTTTAAACGAGCGTTTGCGACGCCCCGTCATCCTGCGTGATTTCCTGTGGCCGGATCTCCCGACGAAACCAAGAGTACCAACAAAATTGCATGACGGAAAATCCATTCGAGAACACGCTTCGGAGCAGAAAATTCTGAATTCCACTGAGTCCCACAGCTCTTGTGGCAACAAGATTCGGACCGAAATCACGGGCATCATCAAAAGGCTCTTTGCTTTCACCCGGACAACCCCTGTGAGCAATTCGTGATCTTTGGACTCAAATCTCCACCACGAATAACACATCGACACTGACGCCAAAACAAATCCAGTGGATGAATAAGCACGTCGATTTTTCAACTGAACCGGGATACAATGTCTACGCGTCAGTAACCGTGGAAACCCAGATTTCAGTGCGCCGGGCCTCCTGAATCCTTACCCTGGACGCACCATCGAACGCCGTTAGAATCAATCTGTTCGGGCAAATCTGGTAAACGGTCGGCAAGCTCCGACTTTAGTGAACGACTCCGGCCGACGCACCCGGCCAGCAAAAACACAATGTTGCCCTCGTAGCTCAGCTGGATAGAGCGTCGGATTCCTAATCCGAAGGTCGTGAGTTCGAATCTCGCCGGGGGTATTGTTTTTTTGCCGTCTCACTGGTGTTGTGACCAACAGCTGACTGCATGTTGTGTACTCAAACATCCCGGTCGTATCCCTTTCGTAAAGATACTCGTCTTGGCCATGGGCAACTTTCACCTGGGTATCAATATGGGGCACGACCGTTCTGCCGCTGTCGTTCAGGACGGCAGGGTCGTGGTTGCGATCGAGCAGGAACGTCTGGACCGGGTGAAGCACAGTGTGGGGTTCATGCTGCAGTCCCCCGACCAAATGGGCCAAATCCAGGTACCGGGCGAAAGCATTGCTTACTGCCTGAACTACCTGGAACTGCCTCTGTCAGCGATGAGCACTATCACGGCGAACATGCCTGGTGTCGATATGGCACCACAGATTATGCGAAACAAATTTTCCGATGAGCTGGCGTCACACGTGAGGCAGATCCCCAGCCACCATCTTGCCCACGCCTATTCGGCTTTCTGGCCCTCAGGATTTGAGGAAGCGCTTGTCCTGGTCGTTGATGCCAGCGGCGCAACGATTTCCGATAAACATGGACGTCATACGGAGTCGTATACGCTGTACGAAGGTCGCGGCACAAAACTTCATGAGCTGCACTGCGAAACAGTTCAGGCTCATCTGGCTGCTCTCTCGACTCTCGGTTTTGTCTATGAAGCAGTTGCCAGAAAAGCTGGTTTTGTAACACAGCTCAATTCCGGGCTAAGTTTTGCAGAAGCCGGTAAGCTAATGGGACTTGCAGCCTACGGTGGTCCACAGCCAAACTGGAATCGCTGGTTCCATAAAGACATAAACTCTCGCAGCATCCGAATATCGGCCTACGATATTTTTCTTGAAATGACGGCTCTGGAGAAACGCTACGACAGCGGACAGGGGAAGCCTTATTTTCGACCATGGCTGGTTGATCTGGCATGGAAAGTACAAAACGAGCTGGAACAGGTATTGTGTGCTCTTGTCGAAGAAGCACAAAAACAGACGGGACTCAAACACCTGTGCCTGGCTGGCGGTGTTGCACTGAACTCTGTCGCCAACTACCAAATCCTGACACGCTGCGAGCTGGATGACATTTTTATCTTTCCCGCTGCCGGCGACAACGGAATATCTGCTGGATGTGGTCTTTGGGCGTACCACACTCAGGAAGCCGGAACAGAACGTCCGGCTCTCAGGTCAGCCTGTTTCGGTCGCTCGTACAGCTCACAGGAAATCGATCAGGCAATCGACGGTTTTGGTGATCTGCTGGAGGTGGAACAGATTGAATTCAGTGACATGACTCATCAGGTGGCAGACGCCCTGGCCAAAGGCCACGTTGTTGCTCGCTTCGAAGGAGGCTCCGAGTTTGGACCACGTGCCCTGGGACATCGTTCAATTCTGGCCGATCCCACATATGAACGCATGAAGGACGTTTTGAACGCCAGAGTCAAATTTCGCGAAGCCTTTCGCCCGTTCGCCCCTTTCGTGCCGCTGGAACGCGCTGGCGATGTGTTCGAACTGAGTTCCGAATCACCTTATATGCTACTGGTCGCACCGGTCCGGGAAGAACTCAAATCACGGCTGCCGGCCATCACGCACGCGGACGGCACCGGACGAGTGCAGACCTGTACAGCCCACGATAATCCGTTCTTCCATTCACTGTGCCTGGAAGCAGAAACCAGGCGAGGTATTGCACCGGTCCTGCTGAATACCAGTTTCAATGTGGCGGGTCAGCCAATCGTGGAAACACCGGACGAGGCAATCGAAACATTCCTGCGAACCGACATTGACTATCTTGCTCTGGAAGATCGATGGATTCGACGTCGGCACCAGCCAGTCAGAGAATACGACAGGCATGTTTTCAACCTGCCTGTCGAAGAACTGCCTGGAGGTCTGGATTCTGAACAGCCGTCCGTACTCCCGCTGATGACCGAACTGGATGCCGCCCTGTTCGATAATGATGGCAGTCGGCACTGGAGCGAATCAGAACTGGCCACCATCGCCAGCTATGGAGGCCAACTGAAGGAAACCAGTCTTTTATTCGGCAGCTCACCGTTTCTTGTACCGCTGGAAACTCAGCTCAGCCCGCAGACAACCATTGTGCTGAATCCCAGGGGTGATTCAGTACTTGTGGATGAAACGGGACGGCAGGCAAAAGTACAACTGACCCTGCGTCAGCTCGAAGTCCTGCTTGCGGTCCGCCATGATCCCCATTCACTCCGGGAAGAACTGCGTCTGAAGCTTTGCGCAACACCGGCAGAGTTCGATGAACTGATCACTGAGATGACCTCCGTCCTTGGCCAGTTTGAGATTGCAGTTCACGCCGGCTGGGTCGATACGGGAAGTCCATCACCCCTCGATATGTCCAGCTTGAAAAGCACGCAGACACTGGGTCCATTCGACAACTCCGACTTCAATATTGAGTACGAGCTGCGACAAATCAGGCAGACCATTCTCAGTGCCGGCTACACCGAAAAAAACCTCTGCCGGCTGCTGAGCATCGAATCCCTGCAGTCGATTGAGCCAACGCGACTGCACTATTATGACGCACACCTGCTGCCCGAAAATCCTCTAAGTGATCTGATCAGACTGTTTCAACTGAGAGCCTCTGTTCCCCGGGAACGTGTGGAATATCTCTTTGACCGGAACCAGCTGCATTGCCTCGTTACGCTTGGAATTCTGATCGAACAGAAACATCGCTTTCGAGGGGGAGTTGATCTGTTTTGTTCGGGTGGACTACTGATTGCCACCGATCATCGCTACATGATCTTTGAAGATGATCAGCTGGATGAAGATCCGGTCATGTACATTGGGATGGACAGTCACGGTCTTGTACAAACAGCACCACGCCAAATCTGTAACGCATTGCTGGACCTGTGCTGCGGATCGGGAATTCAGGGACTGGTGGCCAGCCGCTACGCAAGAAAAGTCATTGCCGTAGATGTAAACCCTCGAGCCATTCGTTTTTCGCGATTCAACGCCCAGCTCAATGGAGTTCGCAATTATGAAGCACGCCAGGGAGACCTGTACGATGCCGTCAAAGAAGAAACGTTCGAGTGTATCCTTGCAAATCCGCCGTTCGTTCCCAGCCCGGAAGAAAAGTTCAGGTTCCGTGATGGAGGTACAACGGGAGAAAGAATCCTGCAGGAAATTGTGCGACGAGCAGAAAACCATTTGAGTCCAAATGGAAGACTTTGCGTTGTCACAGACCTGGTAAATCCGGAAACGTATGAACAAAAGATTAAGAGCTGGCTGAACGAGGCGTCAGCTTACACTTTGGTTCTCTCGACTGCGGATCGAGATGAAATCCTGTTCTCAGTCCCGCACTGCCATGCACCGTTCTCACAGAGCCTGGAAGCCTACCACGCAGAACTCGATCGCTGGATTCAAAACTTTCGTGATGAAAACCTGCAGAGCGTAAATTTTGGATATATCCTTGTCTGGCTGAACCCCCGGTGTTCCGGCCCTGATATTACCACTCGAACCATTCACAATCCTGCGGAGCCAATCTGGGAACATGTACAGGAATGGATTGACCAGCGACACCTGTGGGACAGCAAGGATGCGGAGTCTATGGTTCTGTCTGTCCATTCGCATTTGCGATTAGTGACAACACAAAGTCTGTCGCGCAGGGAGACCGACTATGAACTGCGTTCCCCAGGCAACCCCTTCTTCACCACTTACGAAATTTCATCCGGCATTGCCGACGAGCTAAAACGTATTGAAAGAATGGCACCCGTTTTGTCACAGCACAGTGAGGAGTTCGAACGAACCTGGATTGAAAAACTCCATCGGCTGGGAATCCTGCAGCTGAACAGCTGCCAGAAAAGTGCCGCTTCACAGCCAGCTACAGGTGCCCATAAAGCAGACATGTCCGTTGAACAGTCTGCAACAAAAACGACCCCCACCTGTTTATCCAGTTACCTGGGATGACCGACAGTCGCTGCCGAGAAAACAAAGACCGAACCAGCTGAAACGAGACATCCCCGTGATGTGAACTTAATATCCCCACTTCCACCTGGAAAGTGAGGGCAGGGACACAAAAGCACTGCCGGCAGCGCTCAACGGTTCATCCTCTCCGGACTGTCAGGATGGTTGTCAATCAGCCTGCGGGCATCACGGGCAATGGCGTCGGCGCATGTCTCGATCCACTCTCTGCCTTGCCTGGCTGTCGACTCCAGCGCATCGTCGCCGCAGCCGACTCCCTGGTACTCTTCCTGTCGTCGCAACTCATCCAGATCAACGCTGTCCGGTTCGATCGCCATGGTGATACTGGTTTCCCATATGCCACCGTGATCGCTGATTTTGAGTCCGGCGGCGTCAAACTCACCGCCGCAATCAATGTTGATCGGTTGCTTTGCCGCCCACGCAGCGCGGGCAAAAGCCATTGCGACGGGCCTGGCCCAATGGATCAAAGGGTTGTGCCCGCACACAATATAGACTGACTTGAAGCCGTACCCTGCGATTTGTTCCAGGCTCATCCTCAGCAGCCGCTGGTAGAACAGCCATTGCTCCTGAATGTCCATGCCACCGTGAGACGAAAAACCGCGTACGCGCTCAGTTTGTGTCTCCAGGGCTTTGGCCACCGTTTCGGAAAGATCGCCGAAGCTGCTCGACTTGTTGACAAAAAAACTGTCTCGAGGCACACCCCATACCAGGGCAGGAAACACCACACCACCACCAAGTTGCCCTGCTGCCATGCAGCAGATGTGATGAGCTTTGATGGCGTCCACGCCCAGTGGATTGTGCACACCGTGCCACTCGATGGCTCCCAGCGGCAAAAACGCCAGGTCCGCCCGCCGCCGGGAGGCCGCCACTTGCGCGGGTCTCATTTTCTCAATACAGACCTCCTGGTCATTCATGAGTGGTCTTCGTTAAGGGGTTCAAATCGTGTGAGAACGTCGTCGGAAATGGATGCAGAAAAAGAAGACGCCCCCCAGCACAAACGGAACTCCGTACGGCGCCACCTCGAACCTCTGAGATGCGTTATCAATGATCCCATCAAAGGAATGCAGCCGAGAGACTAAAAACATGACAACATAGCTCGTCAGGAACAGCCAACCGGCGCGAGGAACAGCCGGTACGGACAACCCGGATCTCGAACGCCACAGAGTCCGGCAAGCCACCACGCAACCGATCGCGGTCAGGAGAATTGCCAGGTACAAATCAACACTCTCCATGAACGCATTTTTTTCCATACCAAACCAGGTGAAATAGTATTGCGATTTTTTTTTGGTCACCACATAGAACGACACCAGCAACGGCAGCCAGACACCAATCAATCGTTCTGCCGCCAAAATCCATCGTGCCGATGACCCATCCCGTTGATCGGTGCTGACGTCATCGGACCGTGGCCGATTCAACAGGTAGAAACTGACGCCCAGTGTGACACCTCCCAACACTCCACACGAAGACTCCCAGTATTTCCACAAGCTTCCGCTCTGGAAAAGAGGAAGGTGCAACCACTCAAAGGCTGTAAAGGCACAGCCAAACCCAACGCCGGTGGTCACGATAAAACCAACTTTGTTCCAGTCTCTTCTCAACACCTCGAAGACCAGTCCGCCGACATAGAATCCCAGCCACATCATGGATTCCGCAAGCGTTCGAACGGTGCGTTCACAATCGGGACACGCACAGTCGGGACACGCTTCGAGATTGCTGTAGTCCACCTGCCCATACAGCGGCATGATCAGGTCCATGCGTGTCAGGGCCAACTCACGAAAGGCCCACGCAAGTCCGATGACCAGGCCGATCCGTGCGACCCACTGCCACCATGGGATTCGTCGTACAAATCCCGTCCAGCTCAGCACTACCCCGGCCACCCCTCCCCAGCCACAACCACAAAGAAATACCCACCAGTAGCCCAGTCCAGGAGGAATCGCCACCAGTTCACCGTCATTGTAGTTGAGATGGAACATACCCTGGATCCAGGAATGAAACTGGCCATAACCATGTTGACCGCCCAGGTAGAAGCCCGTGACCGATGCAAGGACAAACCACCCGCTGCCATAGGGGCGTTGTATACGGTCATGGCACGACACACTGAGGTAATACCACGCGAGTCCCCAGATGAGCCCATTCGTCCATCCGCAGCCTTCATTGGACATACGGACTCCGGACCAATAACTCCCCCCGACCATCCCCAGAAAAAGGCATGGCAGGACCAGCGAATCCAGCAGATGACGACGCGTGACCATACACCTGGCTCCAAAACCTTAATCTATTCCCAATACATTGACGCTTGAATCGCAATGAGGAGTCGGTCGATATCCTCCGGAAAAACGTGTCCAATCGAACCGATCCGGAATGAGGCAATTCCTGTCACCTTGCCTGGGTAAATGACAAATCCTTGAGCCTTCAGCAGACCATAGAAGCGCTGGAACTCGTAGTCCGGATGTTCCGGACTGCGAAATCCCGTGATGATCGGACTATGGTATTTAACAGGCAGCACACAGCGAAATCCCAGTCGCTCCATACCGGTCACCAACCGACGCTGATTCTCGGTATAACGAGCATGACGAGCCGCGACGCCTCCCTCTTCTTCCAGTTCAATCAACGCCTGATAGAACGCGTGCACTACGTGCGTTGGACTCGTATAACGCCATTTTCCCCTGCCGTGTTCCATGCACTGCCACTGGTCGTGGATATCGAGCGACAGTGACCGCGCCCAGCCCTTCGTTTGCTTCATATGGGCAACCCGTCCAATCACGAAACCAAAGCCCGGTACACCCTGAATACATTTGTTTGCCGACGACACTACGTAGTCGACACCCAGTTCAGCAACATCCAGCGGCACACCTCCAAAAGCACTCATCGAATCCACGAGCAGTACCCTGTCCTGCGACTTCACGATCGAGGCAATGTCTTCCAGTGGATTCATCATGCCGGTCGTGGTTTCGTTATGTACCACAACGACATGTGTAATCCCGGGATCATCAGACAGAGTCTCACCGAGACGCATCAGATCAGGTGGTGCAAGTTCCCCGGAATCATGCACGATGTGATTGATATTGAGCCGTGCGGCAATCTGCGCCAGTCGATTTCCGTAAGCTCCGTTGGCCAGGACTAACAGTTTGCCATCCGGAGGAATCGTCGATCCAATCATCGATTCGACGGAAAACGTCCCGCTCCCCTGCAACAGTACACAGGTGTATTCATCCGGTCGGGATGCAGTGGCGAGCTGCACCAGCTTCTCCCGAATCGGCGTCACCACACCGACGTTGTAGTCGTCATCCCATGTACACCAGTCACGATTCATAGCGGCACGAACCGTGGGAGACGTTGACAGGGGGCCGGGTGTTAAGAGCAGGTAATCGTTCTCGTTCAGATCCGTCATTGATGTGGGTTTTCACGGGGCCGGTTTTAAGCCAGCCGACTATTGTCAGGCGGGAGATCTCAGCCTCACACTGATGATCCCCACGGCAGACTAAATGTCTTAACGTTGGTCATGAACTTCATCGTTTCGATCACACCTTCTTTAATCCCCAGTCCCGAATCTCTGACACCACCAAAAGGACTGGATTCAATTCGATAGCCCGGGACTTCGTTGATATTCGTGGTTCCCGTCCTCAGTTCCCGAACCGCTTTCAGAGCCTGCTCCATATCATTGGTGACCACTCCGGTACTCAGCCCAAACGGCCCGTTGTTGTAATAGTCAATCGCATCGTCCAGATCCCGAATGGGAATGATCGGGGCCAGGGGACCGAAGCTTTCTTTCAATACCATCGGCGTGGTGCGAGAAACATTGTTGATGACTGTTGGCTCCATCAGCGCCCCGCGACGATCGCCACCCAACAGGACTTCCGCACCGTCAGCAACTGCCTGCTGAACTCGCTGTTCCAGCGTGATGGCTGCTGCTTCATCAATCACCGTTCCGACTCGCGTTGACCGATCCTCCGGGTCACCAGCCAGATACTCACGCGCCTTTCCCACAAACCGGTGAGTGAATTCCTTGTGGATTGATTTCTGCACGAGCAATCGCTTGACCGCTGTGCACCTTTGACCGGAATTCCGGAAACAGCCTTCCGCGGCCAACAGCACGGCTTTGTCAAGATCAGCATCTTCCAGAACAATCAATGGTGAATTGCCGCCGAGTTCCAGACACGTCTTTTTGTATCCGGCCGTTTGAGCGACCACTTTTCCGATCTCCACGGAACCGGTGAAGGAAACCAACTCCACCCGGGGATCTGTAATCATCGAGGTGACCACATCATCGATGTTGCCGACAAACATACTCAGCATCCATCCCGGCAGTCCGGCTTCATAAAGAAGCTCACAAAATCTCAATGAGGTGAGAGGTGTTTTTTCACTGGGTTTGAGCAGCATGGGAGCACCAGCAGCAATCGCCGGGGCTACCTTATGAGCTACCTGGTTCAGTGGATGATTAAACGGCGTGATTGCTGTGACCAGCTGCACCGGTTGACGAAAGGTAAAAATTTTTCGGGCTTTTCCCTGAGGGGAAATGTCACAGGAAAAGATCTGACCATCATCCCTCAGTGCTTCGATGGCCGCGAACTCCATAACGTCGGAACTGCGGCCTGTTTCGTACATCGTTTCTTTCATACACAACCCGGACTCACGACAGATCAGTTGCGCCAGCTCTTCCCGATGCTCTGCCAGCAGCGCCGCTGCACGGCGCAAAATGTCGTGACGCTGATAACGTGTGAGGGGCTGTCTCCCTCCCTCGATCGCAGCCACAATCGCCCGTTCAAGATGTTTCGGACCTGCCACAGCAACCCGACCCGTCAGGGAGTTGTCCCAGGGATAGTGCACATCAAGCCATCGATCGGTTCTAACGGCCTGACCGGCAATGTAACTCGGCAGTTCAATGACCATCATCTGTTCCGTGTTCAGCAGGTTCCGTTACAGGCAAAGTCGAAGACATCAAAATTACGGGGATCACCCTGAGCCTTACGGATGTACTCGCTCTTTAATGGATGTGAAATCACCAGTGGGACCATTTCTTCGTAGCGCCCGCCGTGAGATCGCAAACCCTGATGCAGCACCTTCAGATTGTGGTACTCAGGTGTCTTGCCAAGGACCACACTGCGTCCGCTGAGTACCACAAGATCACCGATGCGATCTGCGGGCAGTTCCAGTTTCGCTGCAGCATGGTCACGGGTCAGTACTTCAGTAACACCATCCTGTTCCAACAGGAAATTTGCCACTTCACCCGCCATTGCAGGTTTGTCAAGATGGACCATCACCAGAGCTCCGAGGGATCCGTGATGCACGACATACGGATCCGTAACAGGACAGATCACCCGACAGCCTTCGCCGAATTTCGCGGTCAGCAGCGATTCCACATAGATCACATTGGGAGTCCCGTCGTCCCTGTTCTTGGCATTCATCCCATGATCGGCGGTTGCGGCCATGATACAGTCAGTGTCCAGAAACCGGCCAATTTGTTCATCCATTGCTGCGTGGAATTCCAGGCTTTCGGCTTCTTCCGGAGCAAATTTGTGCTGCATGTAATCAGTTAGCGACAGATAAAGAAAATCGGCTTTCTGTTGTGCCAGCAAAGCGGCTCCGGCTTCGAGAACATAGACAGAAGCATCTGCGGAATAGATTTCAGGACGTGGCCGGCCAATGATGGATTCTGCGTCGTCAATTCCATGTGTTTCGTATCGTGCCTCATCAACTTTCTCAGACGAAAATACGATGCCACCTCGTTCGACAATTCCATCGCCCAAAACGGTGCGGAGTTTCTCCTTGGCTGTGATAAATGCAACTTTTCGTCCTGCATCGGCAGCTGCGGTCAGTAATGTTCCACAGCGACGATACTCGGGCGAATTCATCATCACCTCTTCGCCCGTTTCCGGGTTGAGGAAGAAGTTGCCGGAAACACCGTTAATCGCTGGCGGAACACCGGTCACGATCGATGCGTTATTCACATTTGTAAAACTCGGCACCACACCTCGTACGAGTCCGCGATATCCGTTGCGAGCCATGCGTTCCATGTGAGGCATCCGGCCACGACTGATCGAAACCGACAAATATTCGTCACCACACCCGTCAATGCAGATGACCACAATCGGCCGGTCAGGTGGAGCATACCGGCGACCGTTTGCTTCAAAGACAGCTGACATTTTTCTTTCCAATTCGAACGGACCGTGCTCAGATACAGCCAGGAAAATTCTTAACGTTCAATTCGCATGGCCGGTGTTTTGGTCCGGTCGTATTCGACCAGAACCCGGAGTGTGATTGATCACAGATAGTACACCAACATTTAACAGGCAGACTGCTGCCGGACGTGTCTTGATTTGGAAATCACAAAAGCGATCCGGCAGATCGTCCCGCCGGACTCAAACAGAAGTCTGAAGACTGGCAGGACTCGAATCACTGGCGACGCCTCGCCGGGAAATGCTTTGAGCGAACTGGTGAGCCGGTCGCTTCGGGTCAAAGAAATCGTCCCCGGGCCGAACAGAGCCCAAATATTAAGATTGATGTCTTCCGAATACCAGTTCCACAGGCAGGCAGACCGCAGTTCACTGCCCGGCTTCAATACAGTCGGCAATCAGTACACAAAGCAGGAGATGGCGACGTGGATTGACCATACGTCTGTCCGTCAGATGAGTCAGACTGCGACAACGTCTGAATGACTGACCGATAATCGAATGCTGTGAACTTCACGTTCTGCGATGAGTTGGATATTCTGAGAGTCCACGGTCACAGCGAGAACCCGTTGACTTCTGCTGATCCTGCAAAGGCCTGCTGAATTCTGGCCAGCCACGCCACCGGTGAACGCGCTGCACATCCAGGAATCCTCATTTTTCGGTCATCCAATGAATGCTGTTGCTGCCGTCTTCAGTGAACCAAATTTTCCCCTGGAATTAAAATCCATTCCGCTCCCTCAACTGGGCGAAGGGGAAGCGATTGTGGAAGTTGACTGCTGCACACTCTGCGGAAGCGATCTGCATTCCATCAGTGGCGCTCGCAGCGTTCCAACTCCTACGATTCTGGGACATGAAATCATGGGACATGTCAGTGACGTCTGCGGAATCGTCCGTGATCTGAATGATGAACCGATCTCCTCGGGAGACCGCATCTGCTGGTCTGTTACCGCCACATGTGGATGTTGTTATTTTTGTTCCGAAGGGCCACCACAAAAGTGCGACCAGCTCTTCAAGTATGGTCACGAAGAACTTACAGATAAGTATCCGTTGAGTGGCGGGCTGGCATCTCACTGTCACCTGATTCCCGGCACCGCAATCCTCAAGGTTCCCGACACACTGCCGGATGTCATGGTCAGCCCGGCCGGATGTGCGACAGCCACGGTTGCGGCTGCGTTGAGAACTGCCGGAAACTGTGAAGGCAGGACCGTGGTGATTCATGGTGCCGGAATGCTGGGTTTGACGACTGCCGCCATGGCTCGAAGTCGAGGCGCCGCAAATGTGATCGTGACTGATCTCGTGGAACAGCGCCTGAGTCGAGCGGAATCATTTGGGGCAACTCATTCCTCACTGAACGAGCTGTCTGAGATCACAGCCGGACGAGGAGCAGACATTGTCGTGGATATGTCCGGATCCCCCGATGCCATGGAGTCTTCTGTTAATCAGCTAAGAATCGGCGGACGATTGGTTTTGGTGGGCGCTGTCTTTCCCAGCCGCCCTCTGTCACTGCATGGGGAACTACTGGTACGAAAAATGCTTTGTGTGCAGGGCGTCCATAACTATCAGCCCGATGATCTGCGGACAGCATTGGAGTTTTTGTCTGAATCCGGTCATGAATATCCGTTTGCCGCACTGGTTGATCGGGAATTTTCGCTTGAACAAATCAATGAGGCAATTGCTTATGCGCAAGGCGATGAATCATTCCGCGTCGCCGTGAGACCGCGTGCGAATTCTAAGAATACGTAACGTTCAGATTTTCTGACGTGAGATTCCGTCAGAGTGTCCTCAAAATCACCTGGCCACTGTGACGTCGCCGGGGTTGTTTCCAGAGATGAGTCAGGCAGTTCCCGGAGATTCAGAACCAAACGTTCACCATCAGGTTGAATCTCGGCCTTAATTTTGCCGCGAGCCTCTGATGACTGAACCATCGATGCAAGCGATGGATTCCACTCGCATCAAATGCCAGAATAACGGTGCCAATCACCAACACTCATCAACGGCGGAACACTACCATGAGGCGACGACAATTCATTCAACTTGCTGGCGCAAGTTCCATTGCTGCCGCAGGTACATTTGCGGCCGGAAAATCAGCGGACATGACTGCTCGAATTAACCAGGACCTCTTAAGAAGCCGTAACGGGAATCGTTCCACTGTTGTATGCCAGAACGGTCTGGTGTGCGCCAGTCAGCCTTTGGCTGCCCAGGCGGGAATTGACATCCTCAAGGCCGGCGGCAATTGCGTTGACGCAGCAATTTGCACGAATGCAATGCTGGGACTGACCGAGCCGGCCAGCAACGGAATCGGAGGTGACCTGTTCGCCATCTTGTGGATTGAGAAGGACCAGCAACTCTATGGACTGAACGCCAGCGGTCGTGCTCCCTACGACTGGAACCTTGAAACCGCCAATGCACTTGGTCTGAGTGCAATTCCTAAATTGAGTCCACTCAGCTGGAATGTACCGGGTTGTGTGAGTGGCTGGGGGGCACTTAGCAGCCGGTACGGAAAACTGCAGCTCGGCCAGTGTCTGGAAGCATCGATTGATTACGCAACAAACGGCTTTCCGATTTCACCCATCATCTCGTCACACTTCGAATTTGATCCAAAACACGCACCCAGCCTGGCTCGTGTGTACCATCCGAACGGTCGGCGCCCAAAATATGGTGAAATTTTTCGAAACCAGTGGTTAGCTAAATCGTATCAGGCAATCGCAGAAGGAGGACCGGACGCGTTTTATCAGGGGGATATTGCGGACCGAATCGTTGCCACATCCACGGCACTTGGCGGAAAAATGAGTCTGAAGGACCTCAAAGATCACACTGCAACGTGGGTTGATCCCGTCAGCAGCAACTATCGTGGCTGGGATGTCTGGGAAATCCCTCCGAATGGTCAGGGCATCGCTGCCCTGCAGATTCTGAACCTGCTGGAACACTTTGAGATCAGCAGACTGAAACCGAATTCCGCCGAACACCTGCATCTGTTTGCAGAAGCAAAAAAACTGGCATTTGAAGATCGAGCTCAGTACTACGCGGACATGGAGTTCGCTGACGTCCCTGTTGAGTGGTTGATTTCAAAAGACTACGCAGCGCAACGCGTGAAAATGATTGACCCAGGACGAGCCCGCGACCAGGTTGCGTTCGGTGACCCTGAACTCGATTCCGATACCGTCTACCTGACAGCGGCAGACGGGAGCGGCAACATGATCTCTCTGATCCAGAGTAACTACCATGGCTATGGCTCAGCTATCTGTCCGGACGGTCTGGGATTTCCAATTCAGAATCGAGGTCAGGCATTTTCGCTTGATCCCGGCCACCGCAATCGGCTGGAGCCTCATAAGCGTCCATTCCATACGATCATTCCCGCGTTCATGACTCGGGATAGTCAGCCGGTGATGTCATTCGGAGTGATGGGAGGCGACTTCCAGCCTCAGGGACATTCACAGGTCGTCATGAATATGATCGATTTTGAGATGTCGCCACAACAGGCGGGCGACCAGCCAAGAATTGCTCATTCGGGCAGTTCCAGTCCGTGGGGTGCAAAGTCGACCGATGGCGGGTCTCTCATCTTTGAACACGGCATCGACCCGGCCGTGAAGGCGCAACTCGCCCAAATGGGACATCGGATTCGCCCTGGAGTTAGTGCTCACGGGGGCTATCAGGCAATCTGGCGACTGGACGATCCACTCAGATACTTCGGCGGGTCCGATCCTCGCAAAGACGGCGCGGCAATCGGATATTGAGGCCAGCGCAGATAAAAATGCATCTGGCGTCCAAGGAACATGAGCCCCCTGTTCCTGCGTTAGGGATCCTATCCAGGAGTTGGCACTCCCGGCCCACCGGTACGTTGTTACACACCCACCGCCCTGTTACGACAACAATCTTCAGCTCGGTATTTCACCGGATACAACCGGCCGTCCCGACTGCCGCCGGAAACAGGCCGGCGTCTCGACGTCATCCACTCACAAAACACACTAACTAATCAGGCTCCGTCGCCTGCAGCAGTCCGCGAATATATCCAAAGGCAAATAACCGGCCCAGCATCGTATAGCCAGGCTCACCCGTGTCTTCACCGTAAAGCTGTGGTACGTGGTCCGGACGAATAGGACCTGTGTAGTTCATTTCACGCAGGGCACGGACGACAGCCGCCATATTTGTGGGACCGTTGTCGTGAAATGTCTCGACAAACGAATCGGCGGTTCCTTCAACGTCGCGAAAATGCACGTATCGAATGTGACTGCCCAGACGCCTGATCGTTGCCGGGATGTCGACACCCATTTCGACGAACGTTCCCAGGCAGAAACAAATGGCGTTGCACGGACTGGGGACCAGCGAAACCAGTCGCTCGAATCCAGCAACCGAGTTCAGGATTCGCGATTTTCCGTGGAATTCTGTAAGTGGAGGATCGTCAGGATGCATGGCCAGCATCACCTGGCATTCCTCAGCCACCGGTATCACTTCACGGAGAAAGCGTTCCAGCCAGGTCCAGAGTTCGTCCGACGATACCGATGTTGTTGAAATCCCCTGATCAGCAGAATTGAGTGACACTGCTCGCTCAGCATCGACAAGATCAAACGCCGTGACCCTTGCTCCACCTCTCGCTTCCGCGTCAATACGTGTGCGCACCCAGTCGGTACCGGCCATAAAGTTGTAGCACAGTACCGGAATCCCCGCTGTACCCATGTGACGAATCAGATCTTTGATTGCACGGACTTCGATGCCATCCTCGTCAGTGCCCGTCTTGATCTTCTCAATTGGCAGGAAACCCTCGATGGCGACGACTTCCATGCCATGATCTTCAATCGTCTGCTTCACGGCGAGGACATCTTCAAGTGCAGGTCCCGGATATCGAACCGTGACTCCCTGCACACCACACTGCGCGGCCAGTACCAGATTTTCTTCGCTCAGTGGAGTCAGAACGGTGGCAAGTTTCATGCGAAAATCTTCCGTACTACATATCCGTAGACATCTGTAAGTCGGTCATCGCGACCAGTTCCGTTTTCGGACGTTGACATACGGCCGCACTCACCACCCTGGATAATAAGCGTGTCTTCCAGCAAACCTCGCAGCGTCAAATCAGCGAGTAGTGCGACGATCGGCCGATCGATTGACAGAACCGAGGGACGGCTGAATCGTGGTTGGCATACAGGCCCCAGGACTGTGTATCTCCGTAGCAAACCTGAAGAAACCACACACGGAGTTCTACCAGTCATCGGAACGAAACCCAACTTCATCCGCAAAACCGCCAGACACCCTGCAGAAAAGCTCAGTCAGCAGTGCAACCCAACACACCATTGAGTTCACACCTGTGGGTTCGTCGAGGAGACATTTCCATAATGCACCTGAACAAGTCACGGTAACAAACCATGTGGCCCCAGGCAATTGCTCAGTCCTGCGGCCAGGACTTGCTAACTCAGACTGCGTCCTGCATCGCTCTATCGACGGCAGCTGGGCAACTCATCTGAGTGTGATCCATTATCCTTGGTGGCATTGACATCATGCCATCGCCATGATGTTGGAGTTGTCACTGACAACATCCGGTTGATTCTGGATTTTCTCCGTCAACAAATCGTTAAGGCTGCGATTAAACACGAAACAACTGGAAGATCATTACAGTGAACTATGCAACGAGCCGCTTGCTGCTGTTGGTATCTGTTACCTGGCTGGTGACAACTCAATTCGCACAATGTGACGATCAGGAACTTCTCGACGTCATCAGCAGAGCAGGTCCACAGGGTGCCGGATCATTCGCTGCCCGTGCGGCCCGCGACGAACTGGCACAGCGAAATGTCGAGTTCCTGCCATTGTTACTGGCTGCAATGAATACATCCAATCCCATTGCTGCGAACTGGTATCGCACGATCTATCAGGAGATTGTCACTCGCGGATTGTCGACAGGCGAGACACACTGGCCAATCGCGTTTCTGAAACAGTACGTCGGTGACACCAAACGCAACGGGAAACCACGACGCCTGGTCCTGAGTCTGATCGACCGGCTGGAACCGGATTTCCGAAATCGCTGGCTGCCCTCACGATTGACGGACCCAGAGTTTCGAAGCGAGGCAGTTGCCCTTGCCATTAATGCTGGTGACCAGGCGTTAACGGACAAAAACACAGAAATGGCAAAGGCTCAGTTTCAAAAAGCATTTCAATATGCGCGTGACCGCTCTCTGGTTACTCAGTCCGCAGAACGGCTTCGATCCATCGGCGAAACTGCTGATGTGATCAGACACCTGGGGCTGGTCACAGACTGGTGGCTCACCGGACCTTTTGATGCCCCTGAAAAAACGGGCTTTGCATTGACGTTCGAACCGGAAAACGGGGTTAATCTGAACGCTGAATATCTGGGTCAGAACAACGCAACATTCGGCTGGAGTCGGTACCGGACAACGGATGCTCTGGGACAGCTGAACCTGGTTGACGCTCTTACGAAGGCAGACGAAGCAGTCGCCTATGCCTGGACAGAAATTACCGTGGAACATGGGCAGAAAGCCCAGCTGCGCTGCAGTGCGGATGACTGTTGTCTGGTCTGGCTGAACGAGAAAATCGTCTCACCTCATGAACAGTGGCTCAATGGCACTCGATTTGACCGATTCGCAGATACCGTCACGCTGGTGGCGGGTCGAAACACGATCCTCGTCAAAGTCTGCCAGGGACCACAGCACAGAAATCCTGAGGTTTTCAACAACTGGTCTGTGCAGGTGCGACTTTGTGACGACGAAGGACGCGGGATTTCATTTCGGAACGCCTTACCCGCGATTCCGACCAAGTAGAAACACCTGGTGTTGGAGATGTATCTTTTGCAGAATTTGACTGACTTCATCGTCGTTTCCTGAACCATTCAATCAATGGATTTGGGACCTGATTCCAAAGTGAGTGTATGACTCGATGAACAAACAATCTTCGAATCTCTGCTGCAGACGGCACTCGTTACTGACAATTATCGTGTGTCTTGTTTCGCCATGTTTCGCAGAAAACTGGCCTGGATGGCGTGGCCCCGCACGTAACGGTGTCACAGACGATTCGGGGGTTCCAACCACATGGTCTGCCACAGAGAACGTTCGCTGGAAAGTAATATTGCCGGGAGCCGGCATTTCGAATCCTGTCGTCTGGCAGGATCGCATCATCGTCACAGCTTCTGCGGGACAGGATCAAAACGAATTGCACGTCATCTGCTTTGATCGACGGACGGGAAAAAAGCAATGGCATCAGCAATTATGGGGCACGTCACCAACTTTGTTTTATCCACAGAGCGGCATGGCGAGTCCAACCCCGGCGACCGACGGAAAGCATGTCTTCGCATTCTTTGGTACCGGTGATGTATTCTGTTTCGACATGGACGGAGGCCTGCTGTGGCAGCGCGCTTTGGCAGATGAATACGGTCAATTTCAAAATCGGTTTGCCGCCTCAAGTTCACCGCTGCTGTTCGAAGACAAACTCATTCTGCAGTGCGATCACTACGGTGACTCATATTTGATCGCCATGAATCAGCACTCCGGTGCCAATTTGTGGAAATCCGAGCGACCGGAGGCATGGCACTCATGGTCATCCCCACAGATTGTGGCGGCCAAACATCAGTACGAACTTGTTCTTTCCGGATCAACCAAACTGGACGCCTATGACCCTGATTCCGGTGACCGACTGTGGACTGTTCGCGGACTGGCACAGGAATGCATTCCGACACCTGTTTTCGGTCAGGGATTGTTGTATGCAGTGAGCGGACCAAACGGCGATCATTATGCAGTCCGGCCCGGTGGCCGCGGCGACGTGACAGAGTCTCACGTTGAGTGGAAACATAATCGTGGCACATCATTCGTTCCGTCAGCAATTATCATCGGCAATCGGTATTATCTGGCTGACGACAAAGGTCTCGCCAGATGCTGGGAAATTCCGTCAGGAAAAATTCTTTGGCGGAAACGCTTTAGAGGTAAACACACAGCTTCGCCGATCTCTGCAGACGGGAAACTGTTCTTCGTGAACCAACAGGGCAGCACCCTCGTGCTCGATGCAACTGCAAGTGAGTATGTAGAACTTGCACGTAACGAAGTTAATGAAGAAGTCCTCAGTTCACCTGCGATCTCTGACGGCTGCTTCTTCCTTCGCACGTCCAAACATCTGTTCTGTATCGGCAACAGCGCGGAGCAGCCTGACCGCCCAAATTGACGGCGACGCATGGTTCGGACAGACATCGAAACTTTGGTCGCCGGCCGGGAATGTATTCACAATACCACCATCGCTGCAGGGAGTGGTAACTTCCGCCGAATCAGCAGTGTGTTCAACGTATCGCACTTAAGAATGAAATCGCCGGTCAGTCAACGTACTGAAGGCGAAAAAAACGGCAGTTGCAACTCACATGAATTGAGCAGTCAAACTGAAGGTTTGACTGTGTCTGCGTGATTTACCTTTCTCGACGGCCGACTCCAAAGCTTGAGACAACGGAGAATCGCTGACGAAACCCCACGTATTCAACCGTGTTGAAATGCCCGGGTCGCGCGACGATACAAACGGCGCACTCATGTCTTCGACTACGCTCACAAATTCAGCAGTTCCAGTGAACTGGTTTGAAATTAAGGGGAAACCTGATGCTGCACGTCACCGAATCCGCATGGAAACGCCTGTCGAAACTTCAGGCAACCCGACCAACTGTCTCAGTCCTGCGGCTGAATCATGAAAACGGCAAAGTCAAATGTTCCAAAGGTATTTGTAAACCTCGAGATCAGGTTATCGAACGATCCGGGCGACCAAAGCTGCTGCTGACACCAACTGTCGCCAGGGAACTCAGCGACCAGACGCTTCATGCTCCAAGAACGCAACGGAGTCGTCGTCTGTGATTGAAACAGACCGCTTAGGCCAGGAATCAGTTTTACCTGATCGCACAGAAGGACTGCAATTCGTACGGAATGGTGGTTTCTGCATTCAGGTTTCACGCAGTGCTGCAATTGAATTCGACTGCGCGGTCCAGCGATCCGTTTCTCCTGGAGTGACAGTCTTCGTTGATGGAGACGATCGGACTGATTCTGACACCAGGGATATCGAACGGGATCGGAATTCGGAGCAGGATTGACTTCGGTTGTAACATGGCTTCGTTCGGGCGACCATTCGGCCTGATATCGATGTCCAATGTCAGAAGTTCTGAAAATCGAAAGCAATTCACGAATGAGTCAGCTGAAAATCAGCGTCGTTTGCTGCGACGACACACCGCATAAACATGCTCGGATCGTTGAGTCCGAACTGGATTCGGAAACGATTGATAAGCTGCTTCTGGAAACCACTGAGCAGGAACTGGATGCAGGAATTGCTCGTGGACTGCACAATGCCGAACATCATCCGCAACACGGTCCGGTGACCTATCTGCAACACGTCAGTCAGGGAGGATTCTCTATACTGGTCGGTGCGCCTGACAATCTTCAGGACACATTCTTTGGCACAGGTTCCTGGGTGGCATTTATTGATGACGAGGGCCCAGGACACGCATCAAAAGTGGGACCAGACGGCGTCCGGCGAACGCTTCGCGTTCTTAAGGGCCACATCACCATCTGAGCCTGCTGCGTTCCACTGTTTGACGATGATTGGTTAAGTGAAATATTATTTCATTTTGTGGTCAGGTGGCCCGGAGCGGATTGACAGGCAGACTCCGATAAGTTGCCGCACCCATTACGACACTGAAGCGACGTCATGGATGTTGCAGTTTCGTTGTGAACACACCAGTAAACATTGCTGTTAGTGTCCTTATCTGGTGAAACGAACTCCGCCTGCCGTTCAGCCACTGGCGTTTCCAGAGTCCGGTATCGTACTGAGACCCGAAACACCACGATATTGTGTTCATGACCACCGAACGGTTGTTCGTAGTCCGGACGTGCGCCTACGTCGACTGGAAGGGTGTGGACTTACCAATTCGCACCGTTGTCCCTTGTACGCTCGCTCCTCCGGAAAGTAGTGCCGGCATTCAGGCTGCCGTTGAAAACCGGAACAGATCAATCTTCGAACGAATGACCATTCTGCTCCGGCCGCACTGTTCTTGATTATCCGATGAATTTCAAATCGTATTTTCTGCGGATGGAATGACTCGCGCGCGAAAATAGTCAGAAAATCAGACGAACAGGACTCAGACCTGTTTTACGGACAGAGTGTCGGGACAGCTGGCCGGATGTCTGTTGGCGGCAGACAAACATACTCTTAGAATCACTTTGATCATCCTGCCCCGCTCATTAACTCCATGCGTTCCTGATGCTGCAAGCGGTTTGGAATATTGTCAACGAATTGAGTCCATGGCTGTTGTTGGGAGCAGTCGTCGCAGGACTGATGCATCTGCTGATACCAACTGGCAGACTCAAACGGCTCTTGCGGGGCCGCAGTGGACTTCTGGCATCGGTGCTCGTTGGAATTCCTTTACCATTGTGTTCCTGCAGCGTCATCCCGGTGGGGATTGGACTGCGTAAAGAAGGTGTGAGTTCCGAAGCTGCCGTCGGTTTTCTGATCAGTACGCCTCAGACAGGAATTGATTCGGTCCTCGTGAGTGGATCATTCCTCGGATGGCCGTTTGCAATATTCAAAGTGTGTGCCGCGCTGGTCACAGGTGTGACCGGCGGTGTACTGACCCTTGCGACTGATCACCACAATGACACAGAACAGGCAACCCGATCCCCGGAGGCTGACCCACAGGGGACACAATCACTGACGCACCGCAGTACGAACGCCTTTCTGCATAGTGTGGAGTTGATTCGTTCGATTTGGCGATGGCTGGTGGTCGGAGTTCTTGTCTCAGCAATGATCTCATGGCTGGTTCCGCACGATCAGCTGAGCGGTATTACGGGCACGACCGGCATCGCAGCCATGCTGCTCACCCTGCTGATTTCATTGCCATTATATGTGTGCGCCACCGCTTCTGTACCAATTGCTGCGGCGCTGGTAAACAGCGGTCTTCCGCCAGGAGCTGCAATGGTGTTTCTCATGGCAGGACCGGCCACGAACCTGGCAACACTTGGAGCCGTGTATCGGACCTTCGGTACGAAGACCACTGGTGTCTATCTGGGCACAATGATGGGTGGAAGCATTGTGGCTGGTTTATTGTTTGACTCAGTGCTGGCTGTGCAGACGGTCCGCAGTTCAACCGGTCATGATCACTCCAATTGGTTTTCTATCGTTTGTTCGATCATCATTCTTGTGATGATGACCTGGTTCGCAGTTGAAGACCTGCGACGGCTGGTTCGGTCTACACCCACATCAGGCGGTTTGACCTATCGAATCACAGGAATGAATTGCGAAAATTGTGCGACCGGACTCGAGCGAGATATCAGGACTCTTGCGGGTGTTGACGATGTGACGGTCCGGTTTTCCTCAGAAGAAGCAAGAGTCAGCGGCAACCCCGAACCCAAAGACATACTACAAGTCGTTGCCAAAAAAGGTTTTACAGCAACAGAAATCCCACAAGAGGACGAAGCGTCTGGAAAGTCTGTCACAGGCTGAGATTTCTCCGCAATCGAAGGCATGAAACCAACCTTCACCTTCCCAAGGGAGAAATCAAAAATGAAACGTCTGATTGGAACCATCTGTTTGATTGCAGCCACGACAATGGCCGTTGGCGGAGACGAAAGCCAGGCCCATAACCGTGGGCGTCGAGTAAAATCCACTGGCATTCGGCGAGGATCTGTCAATCGCGGCTCTGAAGCTCGCCGGGGGAGAGCATCCAGATTCACGCGGACCGTAAGTTCTCTGATATCGGGACCCGGGTTGGGTGCAGATGTCGTCGTTCTGAATTTGGAACCGCACGCGACTATTCTGCTCAGTCGTCGTAGCCCATGGCCGCCCGACGACTGAACATCGACGAGCGCAGGGTCTGAGCCACACTCTCTTCGGCGTGCACGTCCACGGTGGGCTGGGAGTAGAAGTTGTAGAAACGACTCGAGGCCGTGCCCCTCCTGCTCCGGGCGTCCTGCGCGGCGGCGACCTCCCAGGCCCTCTGGTCGTAATTGAAGGACTGCATGATCACGCGCCACTTTCCACCGCACCGTTCCATCACCGCTGTGCCGTAACCGGTGTGGGAGGGTGCATGCAGGACGACCTTACCGTGTTCCGCGTAACTCCGGCCGTAGCTGTAGCGTGTGTCGCTGCGGGTCGGCTCGTGGAAGAAGCGAAAACTTTGCGTGTGCAACCTGTACTGGTACACAAAGTGGAACCACTGGTACCGGATACAGCCACTGAATAACGGCCACCAAGGCGGGTCAGTCCAACTACTTGTAGCGTTCGGGGTCGTATCCGGCCTCCCGGCGTCTGAGGTCCAGCAATTTCCTGAGTCGATCCCGCTGGGCGGTATATTCCGGATTATTGGCGAGATTCGTGAACTCTCCCGGATCATTCTTTCGGTCAAACAACTCCTGGCCCTTACTTCCGAACCCCCAGTGGGTGTATCGCCATTCGTGAGTCCGAATTGATTCGCCTCCGCGGCGGCTGATGGTGAAAGCAACATTCTTGGTCCATGTATTTGTCGCAGGATTCCGAAGCAATGCTGTCAAACTATGCCCGTGGAGATTGGCGGGTGGGCTCAGTCCCGCGAGTTCGGCCAATGTTGGGTAGACATCGATTAATTCCGTGATGTGCTCGGTTGCCTGACCATGAACATCCGTCAGCCAGGGCACACTCAGAATGAACGGCACCCGGGTTGCTTCCTCGAACAGGTGTTGCTTTTGAAATTTGTTGTGATGCCCCAGCAGATAACCGTGATCGCTGGAGAAAACCACAATGGTGTTCTCTCGCAGCCCCAGTTCATCAAGGGCTTCCAGCACACGTCCGACCTGGGAGTCCATGTATGACACGCTCGCGTAGTAGGCTTCCAGCAGGCCCCTGTGCAGTTCCGGGGTGACACCATAACGAGAATTTGCCTTGTACTCTCGAATCACTCTCGGGACGTCGTCCAGGTCTCCGTCGGGAACAGTGGGAGCAATCATGGCATCACGATCATAAAGTTCGAAGTATGCTGAAGGAGCAACCAATGGAACGTGCGGACGCACAAATCCGCACCCAAGAAAGAACGGTCGATTCCGATTGCGATTCAGGAATGCAATAGCGGCATCTGCTGCCATCCCATCGGCGTGCTCGAGATCGCCGGTGGATGCCTCCACTCCGGTGAAAGTTTGAGAGCCTTTATCTTTGGGAGACCATTCCGTTCGAAGGCCAGGTGCATGCTGTTCCAGAGCCCGAACATTGACCGTTTCGTCCCAGGATAACGGATCGTCGTGATCTGCGGTCCCTGCGAGAATCTCGAAAGGAATACGCATATGGAAGATCTTACTGACGCGACCGACGTGATAACCGTTGTTGCGGAAGAGCTGCGACAGAGTCACGACATCCGGGATGTTGTTTCGAAGGTCACCACGATTACCAAGCATCCCGTTGGTATAGGGGTACAGGCCGGTCATCAGCGAAGCACGGGAAGCTCCGCAGACAGGATACTGGCAGTGCATGTTTTCGAAGCAGACACCCCGTTCGGCGAGCTCATCGAGGTGAGGCGTTTTACACTGCGGATGTCCGAAACCACTCAGCGACGTATTCAAATCGTCTGACATCAGTAGCAGAACATTGGGTTTGCGATCCGCGCCGTACAACAGCGGGCCAAATGTGATTGCAGCAAGGAACAGAGCGAACAGGGACTTCAGTACCACGGTCTTTTCATCCTGTCGTTTTTGAACGGTGAAACTCGTGACCATCTATCCGGCGATACGGTCAGTCCAACCAGCGAAACAGCGAATTCAGTCTTTCACCCACAGAGCCCGATCGTTTTCAGTAATTTCTGCATTCAGGTCCCGTATGCGTTCCCGGAGTGGCTGTACGGTTTCGGAATTGTTTTCGACCAGGTTATTCTGTTCACCGACGTCGAGTAACAGAACCTGTGGAGGTTGTCACCCGTGCTGATTTCCTGTTTTGGGGAACACGCAGTTTCTTCACAAGTGGCTTCCAGTTCTCCTGTCGAACCCCTCCAAGATCCCCTCGTGAAGTATAGTGTACAAATTCTGTTCGGATTGGGCCCAACGCTTCTCCCATCCACAGACCAGGCACATCTATACCGTCAACTTTCCTGTCGGCGGGACGTGGCTTACCGGCTAATCGACGCAATGGTCGGAAAGACTTCGAGCTTTGATGTCGGATATTTTTTGTGTTGGCAAACATAGAAATCAGAAGCTGGACACCCGGAGAGAACAGCATCGTCCGGACACATAATCGTCAAACGTTTCCCCTGCCTGGGAAATTGAGCCGTCTCGAAGTCATTAGTTGGGTAAATCAACGTACCCAATGCCTCTGACGCGGTAATCACTCAAGGATTCTCAAACTCTGGTTTGTCTGGGCAGTTTCTCGTGCGTACACTGTCAACCTTCTCTCGAACTGGTTCGACAAGAGTGTCAGGAGTTTTATTCTGCAGTTCAGATACTCGAGCTGCTGGCACACGCCGATTTAGACATCCAGTCTGAAGCTACATTCCGGAATAAGACTCTCAACCCTTTTCCTGTCGCCACCAGTTCGCGACATTCCTTTGTTTTCGCGAAATCGATGCGATGAGACACGTGCTTTCTGCACTCGTGATGAATCAGCCCGGTGTGTTGGCTCAGATTTCCGGAATGCTGGCATCACGGGCATTCAACATCGACAGTCTGGCCGTAGGGGCAACGGAGAATACTGAGTTCTCGCGGATTACCTTCGTGGTCAACGGCAACGAAAAGGTCCTCAATCAGGTCCGTAAACAGCTGGAAAAGCTGATCACAGTGGTCAAAGTCCAGGATTATCTTGGTGAGGATTTCGTTGAGCGAGATCTGATGCTGATCAAAGTGTCGACTTCAGGCAAACGGCTCAGCGAAGTTCGTGAACTGACTGAAATCTTCCGTGGACGAATCGTGGATGTCGGGGCAGAGCATGTGTTGATTGAGGTTTCCGGACGGGAAAGCAAGATCGAAGCCTTTATCGATCGAACGCGGGACTTTGGAATTCTCGAAATGGTGCGTACAGGACGCGTGGCTGTGCTGCGTGAAGACACCATCACACAGGATCTGCCGCCGGATGTCGTTCCGGGTTCAAGCAGTCTGACCACCTCGTAGCGGCCTGGACTGACGAATTGCTGCGGAAAGGATGGGGGTACTTTTTTATTCCGGGATGGTTCACATTTGACAAAACCCAGTAGCGCTGGCCTCTGCCCGGTCCTTCAGGATCGAGTGGAAATGTTTGCCGTCTCTTTCACTGTTGACTCTAAGTTATCAAATTTCACGAATTTCAATTCTCTTCACTGGTTGAGGCGCATTGCCACACGACCGCTCATCACAACAGGAATAACAAACGATGGCTGCCAAAGTTTACTATGACGACGACGCTGATCTAAGTCTGCTCAAAGACAAGACAATCGCAATTCTGGGCTACGGAAGCCAGGGACATGCTCAGGCTCAGAATCTTCGGGACAGTGGCTGCAATGTTGTTGTTGGTCAACGCCCCGGCAGCGCGAATTTTGATCTGGCCGTAAGTCACGGTTTTGAACCAATGTCTGCTGCGGATGCTTCCGCCGCCGGTGATCTGGTGAATATCCTGCTGCCCGACGAAGTTCAGGGAGATATCTACAAAAATGACATAAAGCCGAACCTGCAGCCCGGCAACATTCTGATGTGCAGTCATGGTTTCAATATTCATTTTGGCCAGGTGGTACCACCGGAAGGCGTTGATGCTGCATTGGTCGCCCCCAAGGGGCCAGGACACCTCGTTCGCACCGAATACGAGCGAGGCGGCGGTGTCCCCAGTCTCATCGCTCTCAGCGATGGCGCATCAGAATCCACCCGGCAGCTGTCTCTGGCCTATTCCAAAGGAATCGGCGGAACTCGTGGTGGCGTCATTGAAACAACATTTGCTGAAGAAACGGAGACAGATCTATTCGGTGAGCAGGTTGTTCTGTGCGGTGGCGTGAGTGAACTCGTGAAGGCCGGATTCGACACACTGGTGGAAGCTGGTTACCAGCCTGAAATGGCTTACTTCGAATGTATGCATGAACTCAAACTGATTGTCGACCTGTTTTATCAGGGCGGACTCAACTACATGCGATACAGTGTGTCGAACACCGCTGAGTACGGCGACTATTCAAGTGGCAAACGTATCGTCACCGACGAAACACGAACCGAGATGAAGAAGATTCTGGCTGAAATTCAATCAGGTACGTTTGCACGCAACTGGCTGCTGGAAAACAAAGCCGGCCAGCCGGAGTTCTTTGCCACACGTCGACGCGAACGAATGCACGAAGTCGAAGAAGTTGGACGACAGTTGCGTCGCATGATGAGCTGGATCGATTCAAAAGAAGTCTGACCGGCAGGACGTCGGAAGCTTCTGCGATGACGAATGAGATTCGGTCGTGGGAACCGGCCTGAGGTGCCCGCTCTGCTGACAGCAGTTATTTTGTGGTCCTGTCTGGATTCCTGGGATTTATAACATTCGGACTGTTCACAATTCGTGACAGTGGCTGGCACGACAAACTTTACGCAATTCAACGAGTATCTGTTCAGTACTAACACCGACCAGAACAGATCTCCTTAGCGTTTCTGAGTACCGTACGCCGCAATGAATGCCGGACAAAAATCTTCCCTTGTTTGACGAATCAGCAGGCGAATGCCGAGCAGTCACCACTGCTGCAGAACTTCTGACGGTTTCAAAACTTTGCGACAGAAGGCTGGATGAACCGGCCACACGGGGTGACCGTTATCCGATTTCGAACCGTGACCGTTTTTATCAGGAATGGTTTCCGGTCAGCGACGTCGTCATTGAACGGCAACAGCCACGGTCAATAGCGGCCCCCATGAATAGATCGGTTATCTGTCGTAAAGGACTTCCTGCCCTCGGATCTCCGTGTTGACTTTGCCATTGACGAAGACTGTCCGACCCATCACCCAGGTGCGGACCGGCTGTCCCGTCAGTGTCACTCCATCCCAGGGACTCCAGCCACATTTCGTGAGTTGGTCTTCGTTTCGGATCGTATGTCGTTTGTGCATGTCCACCAGGACCAGGTCTGCGTCGAATCCCTGCTGGATGCGCCCCTTATTGCTGATGTTCCAGACTCCGGCGGGTGATTCACACATCCATTGAACAACCTGCTCCAGAGTACATCGACCCTGATTAACTGAATTCAGCATCAATGCGAGCGAGTTTTCGACAGCCGGCAGTCCGGACGGAGACTGCGGATAGGGTCTACTCTTTTCTTCCAGCGTATGAGGTGCATGATCCGTGGCGATGACGTTAATGCTGCCGTCCCGCAGCGCTTCCCACAGCGCTGTACAATCGTCCGCAGTCTTGATGGAAGGATTCATCTGAACCAGTGATCCCAGACGTTCGTAGTCGTCAACACTGAACAGCAGATGATGAGGACATGCTTCGGCTGTGATGAGGTCGCTGGTCGTACGAAGAAATTCAGCTTCCTGAGCGGTCGAGACATGCAGAACATGAAAACGATGCTGATGACGTTCGGCCAGGTCGACGGCACGCCTGGTCGAAACAAGGGCTGCGTTGTGGTCCCGGATCCGGCTGTGGTCGGCAAGTTGCGGATTGCTGCCGATCCGCTCGGTATTAGCCCGGATCGTCGTCTCATCCTCGCAGTGTGCACAGATGGGGAGTTGTGTTTCCGCAAAAATTCGTTCCAGCGCCTCCTGTTGATCAACCAGCAGATCACCTGTACTCGATCCAATAAAAATCTTAATTCCCGGAGTTCGTGACGCCTGCTGAAGTACTTCGACGTTGTCAACAGTTGCTCCCACGTAAAATCCGTAGTTCACAACACACTTCGTGGAAGCGAGCTGCAGTTTGGCGTCTAGTGCTTCCAGAGTAATTGTGGCCGGCTTGGTATTCGGCATCTCCAGAAATGTTGTAATACCACCCTTTGCACACGCCTGGCTGCCCGTGGAAAGATCTTCCTTATGCGTCGATCCCGGATCACGAAAGTGAACCTGATCGTCGATGACACCGGGGATCAAATGTAATCCAGTGGCGTCCACGATGTCGTCTGCACCAGGAACGCTGCCAGGGTCAGCAATCTGTGTGATGTGTTGGTCATCAAGCACGACATCAGCGCTGGAAATTCCCTGCGGCAGAACAACAGCTGCGTTTCGGATGAGAGTGGTGGACATAGAGTTCCCCAGACTGTTTTGCGTGGGTTCACGAAATACGCGGAAGCAGTGCACGAGTACTACAAAAAGCAACTCAAACCGCAGGCATGTTTGGCACGGTCAACGACTTCCCGAGCCCTGGCCCGTGCGGTCGCAGCACCGGACTTCAGGATGTCTTTCACATCGTCAGGCCGTTTTTTCAGATCATCACGCCGCTCAAACGCTGCAGCGAAATACTCCATCGCTGACTCGTAAAGCAGTCCTTTTGCATCGCCGTATCCCATTCCACCTTCCCGGTAACGATCAGCAAGTTGGGTCTGTTCTTCCGGTGATGCGAAGAGCCGATACAGATCGAAGACTGCACACCGGTCCGGATCCTTGGGATCTTCAACAGGAGTGGAGTCGGTACGAATGCGATTGATCAGCTTCTTCAGCCGTTTGGGAGTTTCGAAAATCGGAATTGTATTGTTGTAACTTTTCGACATCTTTTCACCGTCCGTCCCGGGCACCTTCGCAGAGGAATCAAGGACATGAGGTGCTGGCAGGACAAAGGTTTCTCCGAAAAGAGAGTTGAATCGTTTCGCAATATCGCGTGTGACTTCCAGGTGCTGGATTTGATCAGCTCCCACAGGCACAACTTCACTGTCGTAAATCAGTATGTCCGATGCCATTAACACCGGATAGGTAAACAGTCCGGCATCCGCCGCGATACCTCTTTCCTTCTTGTCCTTGTAGGACACACATTTTTCGAGCAGGTGCATCTGGGTAATCGTCAGCAACAACCACGTCAATTCGGTGACCTCAGGAACATCCGACTGACGGAAGAGCGTTGCCTTTTCCGGCTCAAGACCCAGCGCCAACAAGTCCAGAGCAGCATCGGCCGAGTTTTGAGCCAGTGTGGCAGAATCGCGAATCGTTGTGAGAGCATGCAGATCGGCAATGAAGTAAAATGCCTGTTCATTCCCCTGAAGAGCGATGTACTGCTGGATTGCTCCAAAGTAGTTGCCCCAGTGAGGTAATCCCGTTGGCTGAATACCGGAAAGAACTTTCATGACTTTGAAGAGTTTCCTGTCAGGCAGGCCCGTTCATAACCACGACTGACGATGGCTTAAGGAACTCGGAGAAAATGATTCCCCTTCCAGTTCGAACAATAACACAGTCAACATTGTGTGTCTTCACAAACCGATGTCTCTGATTCATCATGCAAAACTGGCACAGTATCCACTGATCGGCAACACTTCGGAACATTGACCTGTTGATGTTGTCACGTTTTCAAAGCGAGAGTATGCCATACCAGTCTCCTGGAGTCGCCATCGTTTCCTCAGAACTGTCGCTGGATCCGCTGATCTAAAAGATAATACCATCAAAGGATTTCTGACGGCAGTCGTCGATAATCGGAGTCGTGCCGTTCACCCAAAGGGATGACTGATGCTGAACTGGCTGCAGTTGCTGCGAATTCCCACAGTGTTCACGGCACTGGCTGACGTGTTGTGTGGTTACTTTCTTGGCGCCGCACATGAATCGACAACGGCACCGAACGCTGTGGTGCTCTTGTGTCTGCTGATCAGCAGTGCCGGACTGTATCTGGGCGGCATGGTTCTTAACGATGTCTTTGACGCAAAACTGGATGCTGTCGAACGACCGGAACGGCCTGTCCCAGACGGAAGGATTTCTCTGTTTTGTGCAGCAGTCGCCGGGACAATACTGATGATCACCGGCCTGCTTACCTCCGCGGGTGCGTGGCTGGCCGCCGGTCGTACGGGACAAAGCCTGTATGTCGCCTGTCTGATTGCCACTGCTGTTCTGTTGTATGATGCCTTTCTGAAATCGACATGGGCTGGTCCCGCGGGCATGGCAGGATGTCGATTTCTGAACCTGTCACTGGGGGCCAGTACTGCCGTGAGTGATACCGGCATAGCCATGGCATGGGAACTTCCGGTCCTGGGAGCATCGACAGGTCTGGCGGTGTACATCATCGGCGTGACCTGGTTCGCCCGAAACGAGGCTGGCAACGCGTCACGATCCGGGCTGATTGCCGGTCTCATCGTGGCTACAACAGGTGTCTGCCTGAGTGCTGGCGCGGTTCTATTGGCTCAAAAGGACCCGACCACTGTATGGGCGGCACTGCTGCAGTTCACACTCATTGCCGGAGTAACGGTTGTGCGAGGCATTACTGCAATCCGCGACGGTCAATCGCCAATCCTGCAAAGAACGGTGGGCAGGATGCTGCTTTGGATTATTGTGCTGGATGCGGTCGTCGTGTTTGCATCTACGGGCAGCGTCTTTCTCGAAGGAATCATCCTGCTGCTGGTCATACCCGCTATCGTACTCCGCAGATGGATACCAATGTCGTAACTGCTAATGACTCAATACAAACACCCGTTATACACAGTTCGCACAGCAAATCTGCCGAATTCAACTGACTCATCAGGCACAACAGCGACTGGATATTTTACTGAATGTGGTCAGAACTCGCCTGCAACTGATAGTGATCAATGATCTCCGCTCTTTAACTGACCCGTCGTTCTTGAGGGGTCGGCGATTCTTTTTCCAATTCCACAGCGTCATTGACTTCATGGTCCCTCGTGGTGATTCGTTCATGACCTGGTTGATGCCGATCCGGGTCACTGATTTCGATATGCGGAATGCTGCGAGCGGCACTAGAAGAGTCACTCGCTGAATATCAGCCGTCGAGGTCTTCTGCCGACAACAGTCCAATTCCAAGAATCCAACGCGGTGAAAATCCAGAATCATTCTGTCACATGACTGGAACTCGCTGATCGCACTGCAGAAACAATATACCCGCCCGCAACACGTGTGTTCAGCAATTGTCCGTCTGACAATCCATCGACTGATGTGATCAAACGACCATCGACGTCAGTTGTCAGTGAATACCCGCGTGCCAGTACTTTGAGAGGGCTGAGTGCGTCTAGTGATGCTGCTGTCGCTGTCAGTTTCTGACGACAGCGTTCGATGCGCAGATCAATTGCCCTCTGAGCACGTTCTGCCAGTTCATCCAGTCGCTGACGACGATCATCAATCAGTGTCATGGGCTTCCGAAAAACAGATCTCGCCCGGATCGCCGCCAACTGCAGTCGGTGCTGCTCAACACGTCCTGAAACACTGCGATGCATACGCTGTGCCAACTGTGAAATCTGTTGTCGCACCTCGGCACGCGACGGTACGACCAGTTCGGCCGCTTCACTCGGTGTCAATGCCCGACGGTCAGCAACCAGATCGGATATCGAGATGTCCGTTTCATGACCAACGGCAGAGACAACCGGAACGATGCAGTCGGCGATCGCGCGAGCCACAACTTCTTCGTTGAACGCCCATAGATCCTCCAGACTGCCTCCTCCTCGACCTGTAATGACCACATCCACATCCGGAACACGTTCGACAGCATTGAGTGCACTCGCAATTCGCGCTGCAGCACCTGGTCCCTGGACGGGCACCGGCAGGATCACAACACGTGCGGCAGGCCAGCGGCGCACAATGACCTGAATCATGTCTCTCACAGCTGCACTGGCAGGACTGGTGATCAGTGCGATTCGCCGCGGAAACTTCGGTAATGACCGCTTGCGTTCTTCGTCAAACAGGCCATCTGCAGCCAGGTTTTCTTTGAGTTGCCGAAATGCGAGTTCGAGTTCGCCAAATCCCTGAGGCGTCAGCCGATTGATAATGAACTGACAATTTCCGCGGGCCACGTAAACCTGCAGGCCACCAGTGGCCAGGACCTGGAGTCCGTCTTTCGGTTCAAACTTCAAGCGTGAAGCGGTGCTCCGCCAGATGACGGCACCAATCTCAGCACCGTCATCCTTGAGCGTCAGGTACCAGTGTCCGGCGGGTGATTTTCGACAATTGGAAACTTCCGCTTCGACACAACACGGTGGCAATGCAGTCTCTACAACTTCTTTAAAGGCTGAAACCAATTCGGTCACACTGACAATTGGCAGGTCGTTCACGATTCCACTCCACGGCGTCGCAATTGAATATTGATCATTTCCACGACCAGAGAGAATGACATCGCAAAATAGATATAGGCCTTATTGACCTCGGTGCCGATAGCCTCAGCTACCAGCATCACCCCAATCAGAATCAGAAAACTGAGCGCCAACACTTTGAGCGTGGGATGGCGGCTGACGAAACGGCTGATACGTTCCGCAAACAGCAGCATCACGATGATGGAAATTACTACGGCTGTGATCATAACACTCAGGTTTTCCGCCATGCCAATGGCGGTGATGACAGAGTCCAGCGAAAACACGATGTCAAGAATGGCGATCTGTATCAGTACTGCTGTGAATCCCGAGGTCTTTGTCACCACATGGTCATCATTCGCACCTTCAAATTGACGGTGGATTTCCAAAACGCTCTTGCCGATCAAAAACAACCCGCCACCGACAAGGATCATGTCTCGCCACGAGACATTGTAGATATCCTCCCAGTGTTGTGGATTGGTCTGTTTGATCCAGTCCTGAGAGAGTCCAATGACTCCAAGCGTAAAGACAGTGCCTGTGAGTCCCAGAACCCATTTGATTGCAGACAGCAGCACAACACGCGTCAGCATGGCCAGCAGAAGTCCAAGTCGTCGAGCAAGCGGCTGTTGAGCTTCCGGAAGTCGGTCTGTGAGAATTGTAATAAAAATAATATTGTCGATGCCCAGCACGATCTCCATAAGGGTCAACGCAAGCAAGGCAGCGATAGCATCCATATGTCATTCCTTCAGGTGTCATCAACGGATACGGCAACAGCTCGTTGAACGCCATAGGCAGGTAATGTCCGAAATGTCAGGACAGCGTACCACAGGGTGGTCATCGTTTGCGTACTCGGTGGTCGACGACCTGTGTGTGAACCAAGCGAGCCGATTGCACGGAATCTTCCGGAAGCAGCGAATTTGAGTCAAGCAGGATGACGAACATCGAATTCAACTCCCGTTGAGGCTGCTGCGGATCACCTGATGGCTAAACGCAACCTAGGGTTCGACATCCCCTTCTTCTGACAAAAGCGACGGCGAGTTTAGGTTTAGGCTGTACGTTTCCAGGTGTTTTTCAGCATGTATGCCGGAGAGTACTCAGTTTCCTTCAGCAAGCCGGCTGATTGGTGTTCGGATAATCTCTCCCGTCATCACCGTCGCAACCTGTTACAGACTCCCGGCAAAGTCTGAGAACCCGACAGCAGCGTGTCCTGCATGCGCCAGTTGTCACGTGACACCTTGAGGGGAATTACAATGGCGACAGCCTATTCCGGTTCGCTGCTGGTCGTAGATGATGACAAACACATTCGTGTTGCCATGGCGGATTACCTCCGCAGCCTCGGTTACCGTACTGAAACAGCTGGTGATTGTTCTGAAGCCATCCGACGAATGGAAGAATTCCCGTTCGAAGTCGTGGTCTGCGATGTGAATCTGCCCGATCGTGACGGATTCGAACTGCTGCAGTGGGCACGGGAGAACTCCCCCGATGCGGCAATCATTCTGCTCACGGGTTTCGGAACAATCGAAAGTGCAGTCGAAGCCATTCGGATGGGTGCCTTCGATTATTTCACGAAACCGGTTATTGATGAAGAATTGAGTCTGTCGATTGAACGGGCAATCGGTCAGCGGCAACTCCTGAAGGAAAACATGAAGCTCAAGGCACAGCTCAATGAAAAGCACGGGCTCTCCAGCATCATCGGCAAAGACTACAAAATGCTGCGGATGTTTGAACTGATCGAAAGTGTGGCAGAGACACGAACGACGGTTCTGATTCTGGGCGAAAGCGGTACCGGTAAAACGGTGACTGCACGCAGTATTCATCAACTGAGTGATCGCAATGACCGACCATTCGTGGAAGTCGCATGTGGTGCTTTGCCTGACAGTCTGCTGGAAAGCGAACTGTTCGGTCATGTGGCGGGATCATTTACCGGAGCCACTCACGACAAGGTTGGCAAGTTCCTTCAGGCCGATGGTGGCACGCTGTTTCTGGATGAAATTGCAACAGCGTCACCTCAACTTCAGGTCAAACTCCTTCGGGTCCTTCAGGATCGGGAATTCGAACCAGTTGGAAGCAACGAGACACACAAGATCGACGTCCGTCTCATCCTGGCTACCAATGAAGACCTCGAACAGGCTGTCCAGCGCGGGGATTTTCGTGAGGACCTGTTTTACCGGATTAACGTCATCACATTGACGCAGCCCTCGCTGCGGGATCGAATTGGTGATATTCCACTTCTGGCAGAACATTATCTGTCTCAGTTCAACGAACACACAGGCCGCAGCATTCACAGCATTGATGACGAGGCGATGCAGGCTCTGCAGCAATATCACTGGCCAGGCAACGTTCGTGAATTGCTGAACGTTCTTGAGCGAGCAGTCGTGTTGTCGCCCGGTGATGTGATTACCAAGAATGATTTACCGGAAAAACTCTGTGATGATCAGGGACCGGCAGCAGGCGTGGATGCTCAACTGGGAACCGAATCTCTCAAGTCGGCACTGACGCTGTCAGAACGACAGTTGATTGTACAGGCTCTGGAAGCCAATGGCTGGAATCGCCAAAACACAGCCCGGACCCTGGGCATTAACCGCACAACGCTGTACAAAAAGATGAAACGATATGACATCGACTTTGAGTCTGTGTATAAGCATGTTTGATCTCTCAACGGCGCTGCAAAATAATGAGTAATCGAGGTGCCGGAAAAAGAATGCGTCGGTTCCATCTTACAGCATGGACTGACTGCGTTTGACGGCCAGACAATCGTCGTCTGGGCATCAATGATCGGTACGATGGCCGTCAGACAGCTCATCGTGTCAATCTTCATCAGGGCACCGCTGATTGCCATAAGTTCCAGCAGTTTCCAGGGGGGAGGGAATCACATCCACTCAGACGCCGTCTCAGAATTGATTCGACGACGCCGAAGTATCAAGCCGTCACAGTTTAATACTCAACGGATTGATGACTCCGTTGTCTCGGTACTGCTGGAAAACGCCAACTGGGCTCCGACACACGGGATGACTGAACCGTGGCGGTTCTTCGTATTTAGCGACACCGCCAGGGAATCGCTTGGTCACGCACTGGCTGGAATTTATCGAACAATCACTCCGATGGATGTCTTGAAGCCCGCCAAGGCTGACAAGCTGGTTGAGTCCTGTCGGAGATCATCACACGTCATTGCTGTCGCGATGAAGCGTCAGGACAGCCGGAAGATTCCCGAGATTGAAGAAATTGAGGCAGTTGCCTGCGCCGTACAGAATTTGCACCTCACGGCAACCGCTTATGGTCTGGCGGGTTATTGGTCATCAGGGAAGGCAATCTGCAGCGATCAGTTTCGCGATTTCCTGACACTTGGACCCGACGATCGGATTCTGGGACTGTTCTATCTCGGCTATACAGATGACGAGTGGCCAGACGGCCACCGTTCCCCCGCAGCCGACAAAATTCAATGGTTCCGAGAATAGTTTGCCCGCTTTCGCCTTAGCAATCCGTTGAAAAGCCTCTGACGTGTACCGAAGACAAACTGAGGCAACTGCGTGTTTCCCTTGAAATACCGAATGCTAAAACGGTCCTGCTTGGTTTTGACCAGTCTGCCACCCAGGCCATGCAGCGAGAGCTTCTGATCAACACGCTTTCACTGACTCCCGGCACACACAAAAATCCCTGTGTTTTCTGCCGGACGCTTTACTCCATCAACCATTGTGGCGAGTCGTGAGCTCGTAGACCGGCCATTCTTTTCCGCAATGGTTGCAGTGGAACCCGACGATTGTTGCTGTCCCCGGGATCGGTCTGTGGTTGTGACGGCTGAGCACTGCGTCTTCAAGCTCAACTGGCTCCACATCTGTGAGCTCACACTCAGGACAAACGCAGTTATTGCGGATCATGCGAGCACGGTCTGACGGCGCCGTGAAACGACCACTAATCAAAATTGCCTTGCTGCGACGGCGAAATGGAAGAATGTTGGGACGATCCGTGTCCGTCACATCCTGCTCGGTGAGCACAGATTCTTCCTGAGGTGCAAACAATCGCAAATGTGTGCGAGTCATTGTGAGTCCTCCTTGAATCACATTGATGAGCGTGCACGTCACACGGATTTTGATTGAGCGATCCTTCGCTCAAACTCAGTTTTGATTCTCCAACCGAGCAGCAGAACTGTACGCGGATGACCATGCTTGCTCAAGCTCTCATTTCATTATTTAAATACAGGATTTATATTAACTCTGCACAGCTTGCATAATATAGGACCTTCTGGTTTTGACAGAAGGACACTTTGTCGTCAGCGGGCTGCACTTCAACATGACCTGCGAATGATTCTTCCAATTTCGCCACCTGTCCCACAGAACCCAAGTCGTAACACGACCTCATGGACGCAATAGAACTGGTCCGCACTTTGAAATTACGGGCCCGGCGCAGGTCGGTTTGTCCGATCCCGCCCGCTCTCGAGAACCTGTCACTTCGTAGCCAAGTTTCATACCGCCGAGAACATCCGCAAACCCAGACCGGACAAATACGAGAGCTCAGGGATACTCACCACAGCTTCAGCACCGACCGTTGCACACTTGCTGAAACGACAGACTCGGACAAAATCTCCTGTTGCCGAGTAAGGCGCTCGCTTTGACAGCAGGTCAGTAATTTTGTGCTATTGTCTAATATTAAAGCGACCTGCAGAGCCCTGTCTCCGTGCGAAACATTAGTTCGAATCTGGTCGTGCCATACCACATTAAAACGATAAAAGCGTCAGCATCCCGTAAATGGCAGCCATGCCGATCAGAATTTTTATGAACATCGTTGTGGAGGCTCTGAAAATGCGTTCAGGTAATTCATAGCGTGTGGCGCAATAGACCAAGCTAATCGAAATTGCCAGTGGAACTGCATAAAAAATAGTTGGCATCAAATTGCTCTCAGGCATGTCAACTGACGATGATCAGTCATCCTTGGAATCGTCTTCATCCCCGTAGCCATAGGCAGGGCCGTCATAGGCATCCCAAATTGCCATGATATTCAGCAATCCCGCAACCCAGGTGAAGACACAGGCGATGTCAAACTTCTGATTGAGTCGACTGTGCATTCGGTCCAGTTCTTCGTTGTCTCGGGGCGCCTGATACCAATCAAGAAACGATCGTTTGACAGTCCCAATTAACTGCCTCGGGAAACCCGATTCATCAGGAGCTAGTTCGCAATGAACCTCCTGCCTCGGCGACCCGAACACAGGCCTTCCCAGAATTGCCCGACCGTCTAGCTCGAAACTAACTTGCTCTCCGCCCTTCGTAGTCCCCGACACAGTACCTGTCATTCCGTGGCCCTGTCCCGGACGAAGTGACAGCTTGCCCTTGACGGCCAGGTTTCGCTGACGATGTTCCGGATCGGCACCCAGCACATTTCCCTCGAAATCGACGATCATTGACGCCATCGGTGGATGGGGCGTATTTTCAATTGCCCCATATCGCCAGGACTGAATCAGGGCGGGCAATGCCGGAATTCCCACGAACACCTGGACATAGTAGCCCAGACTTCGTTCGGTGTGATAACGGCCTGTATTCATCTGAGCGGATACCGTCCCCCCAACGGCCGTGTGGATGACCCCGCAATACACTGGTTGACCTTCCCCAAGAACCAAGCCTGCAAAAAATGTGCAAAGAATACAAATGGCAAAAATACCACCTTTGAGGCGGCGTCCCTGATACAGATGCCCAACCCCAGGTAGCAGGAATGCCAGGACGGCGGCAAGACTGCGCGAGCGAAAGCTGATTCTGGGATCTCTCATAGAACTGGAGCGTACAGTGAGCGATGAAGGAATGAACAACAATGATTGCTGTGTGGGTCCAGGAACGTTGAAGCAATGTTCAACGTGGCAGCCTGACACGGGAATCATATTTCCGAAGCCCCTTCGGATGCCAGAGAGACCACACAACTCTGTCATGGAATCGCACTTCCTCTGCAAATCCTGGAATTCGGTCGATTCTGTATCGCAACGAGACGATGGTCGGCACGAGCTTCCTGACCTGCTGAAAATCCCCGGAACCTGGGTCTTCGAAGGATTTGGACCATCCCCGTTGCTGGAATTGCGTCGTCTCCGTTCGCACAAGCCGCCGGTTACTGGCGATGAGAAGCTGCGAGGTGGACTGGACACGCATCACCTCGATTGGCAGAATGTTTCGCCCGTCTCCGCTGCAAGGGGACTGGGTGAGGACGTGTAGATCAGCTGGTTAGATCGCAGCTCTGATAAAGCTGAGGTCGGAGGTTCGAGTCCTCCCACGTCCACTGTGGGATATTCCGACCTGACCGGTGCCCGTCAGGCGTCATTGATTGATTATGGGGACGTAGCTCAACTGGGAGAGCGCCGCCCTTGCAAGGCGGAGGTTGTCGGTTCGAGCCCGATCGTCTCCACTGACTTGAATCTTGTCAAAAAACAGATTCACACTGTTGACGATGTCAGCTGGCGTCGATACAGTGTTTTGTCCGCGATTTTGAACCTAAGTCAAGTCGCGGCAAGGATCTTTGACAATCAGAAAAAGTCTAAGTGGCATCTAAACTGCGTTTTCCGGAGTGGACACGGGCTGCCTTTTGGTGTGTTCGATTTCCACTTCCGAGCAGTGTCGAAACGAGTGCCGACTTGTTTCGACGAATGAATCGTTACCGTGTCGGTCTAAGGTCTTTGGTCAGCTGACCGTGGATCTTGGTGGCCAGACACGAAAGGGCGTGTGGGGGATGTCTTGGCGTCAATTGGCGATGAAGGGCGTGGAAGGCTGCGAAAAGCCTGGGGGAGCTGTCAAACGAGCGTTGATCCCGGGATCCCTGAATTACCGTGCACTGAATACATAGGTGCACGGGGCGAACGTGGTGAACTGAAACATCTAAGTAACCACAGGAAAGGAAAGCAACAGCGACTTCCTTAGTAGCGGCGAGCGAAAAGGAAATAGCCTAAACCGTCGGCTTGTCCGGCGGGGTTGTGGGGCTCACATATGAAGTTACAAATTCGGCAGCTAGAAGAATCCGATGGAATGCGGAACCACAGAGGGTGATAGTCCCGTACTCGAAAGCTGACCGGACTTCGTGAGGTTCCCCGAGTAGGGCCGGTCACGTGAAACCCGGTCTGAATCCAGGAGGACCATCTCCTAAGGCTAAGTACTCATTGACGACCGATAGTGTAAAGTAGCGCGAGCGAAAGATGAAAAGCACCCCTTCCAGGGGAGTTAAAAGTACCTGAAACCACACGCTTACAAGCTGTCGGAGCACATTTATGTGTGACGGCGTGCCTTTTGCATAATGATCCGGCGAGTTACCGTCGACGGCCTGGTTAAAACCTTCAGGGTTGGAGCCTCAGCGAAAGCGAGTCTGAACAGGGCGTTTTGTCGGCGGCGGTAGACGCGAAACCTGGTGACCTACCCATGGGCAGGTTGAAGCGCGGGTAAGACTGCGTGGAGGACCGAACCCACCTAGGTTGAAAACTGGGGGGATGACCTGTGGGGAGGAGTAAAAGTCTAATCAAACCAGGAGATAGCTCGTTCTTTCCGAAATAGCTTTAGGGCTAGCGTTGAGCCACTACGTTGCGGGGGTAGAGCCACTGATTTCGTTTGGGGCCCTTTCCGGGGTACCCGGCGTAGTTAAACTCCGAATACCGCAACGATTATCTCAGCAGTCAGTCCATGTGGGAGAAGCCGCATGGTCGAGAGGGAAACAACCCAGATCGCCTGTTAAGGTCCCTAAATTTCACTCAGTCACTAAGGATGTCTGGATACTGTGACAGCCGGGATGTTGGCTTAGAAGCAGCCATCATTTAAAAAGTGCGTAATAGCTTACCGGTCGAGTATTCATGCACCGATAATGAACGGGAGTAAGTGAAATGCCGAAACAGCGAATTCACCTTCGGGTGAGTGGTAGGAGAGCGTCCCAGCTACTTTGAAGCGATACCGAAAGGAGTCGTGGAGTGCCTGGGAGTGATTATGCCGGAATGAGTAACGATAAAGCAGGTGAGAATCCTGCTCGCCGAAAACCTAAGGTTTCCTGGGGAAGGTAAATCCGCCCAGGGTTAGTCGGCCCCTTAGTCGAGGCCGAAGGGCGTAGACGATGGGAAGC
>JAKVAY010000038.1:0-71827 GCA_022447185.1 Fuerstiella sp.
TCTACGTTTTTCCAAACGATTCTGAGACCCCGCAGGCCAGGATGTTTCTGGATCTTCGTGAGCAGGTTCAGGACTGGGAAATCGATGATGAAGAAGGGCTGCTGGGACTCGCCTTCCATCCGAATTATGAATCGAATCGGCAATTCTACGTCTACTACAGTTCAGCCACTGAACCTCGTGTGTCCATAGTGTCCCGTTTTCTTGCTGCGGCCGATAATCCCGGTCTCGCAGATCCTGACAGTGAACAGATTGTCATAAAGATCCCTCAGCCGTTTTCGAATCACAACGGAGGCGCCGTTGCCTTTGGTCACGATGGGTATTTGTACATTGGCCTTGGCGATGGAGGGGGGCGCAATGATCCTCTGCAGCACGGTCAGAATCTAAAGACGTGGATGGGGTCGATTCTGCGAATCGATGTGAACACAGCTGAGGATGGGAAAAATTATGCAATTCCTGATGACAATCCGTTTCTGAAGCGAGAAGGCGCTCTGCCCGAGATTTTTGCTTACGGCTTCCGCAATGTCTGGCGTCTGACAGTGGACCGGGCGACGGGCACTCTGTGGGCTCCGGACGTAGGCCAGGACTTTTGGGAAGAAATCAATATCGTGAAACCAGGCGGTAACTATGGCTGGAGTGTTCGTGAAGGCTCCTATCCGTTCAATAACAATCCTCAGACAACGAACGACGCTCCGATGGGTCCCATCTGGGAATACGATCACCAGATTGGCAAATCGATTACCGGTGGTTTCGTCTACCGTGGTAAACAGTTCCCGGAACTGCAGGGATCTTATCTGTATGCCGACTTCGTCAGTGGAAAAATCTGGGCACTGCAGTACGACGAATCAACCGGACGAGTGAACGGAAACATGAGCATCGCGTCGACCGGAATTCCCGTGCTTTCATTCGGCGAAGACGAGGGCGGAGAAGTGTATTACAACCTTCAAACCGTGACCGGTCAGGGCATTTATCGATTCGAACGCTCTGAGTGAACAGCTGGCCACACCAATCCTGGCCGGACTTCTGCTGGCGCTCGTTTGGGAGTTTCACGACGAAGACAGGCGATCCAGCACGTTGCGGGTGATCTGCTGTACCAACGGATCATTGCCGGCGAGACCACGGGACCATTCGGTGCATCCTGTCGTGAAAACGGTGCCGCCGAGTGTATAGATGCCCATGGTCGCAGAACCACGCATCACACGATGCGTTTGTTCTGCATCACCAAACAGACTCTTGGAGGCGAATTCCAGGTCACCATCCCAGAGACGGGCCGGTGCGGAAGCAAGAATCTCAAAACCCTCCGGTGTTCGGTCACGATGTGTCGGCACGGGCAGACCGTTTTCCAGCACGAACTCACATCCATCGCATTCGTAACCCACGATTTTGTGCTGTGCGCCCAGCAGGTCCCCCCACCGGAGTTCTGTCCCCTCGAAGATCCAGTGTTCCGGCCGGTGAATCGTGTAGCCACCCGCACCCAGCGGGACTGAACCAAAACGATGGTAGCCACCGTAGTTGAAGCTGACACCTGTTAGTTCGTTTTCCGGTCGGTCAACCAGCTGATTTGACCAGAGTGTTGAAAGATGCCTGTATTGTTTTGCCTCAAAATAGGGGTCCTGTTCGTAATTGAATTTATATCCAACCATCGCGTTGCCATCGTCTTCCATGCGGACCTGCCAGTAGCACACGTTGCCGCTGAAGAACGCGACGTTTCCTCCTCTTGCGATGAATGCTTCCAACTGGTCGCGCATCGGAGCCGACCAGTATTCATCGTGCCCGACACTGAGCACGAGACGATAGTTCTTCAGCAATTCCGGCTGTTGTTCGAGATCGGCATTAACAGCATAATCGAGTTGATATCCCTCCCGTTCGGCCCATTCTGTGAATTCCCGCTCCCAGTTGTGCCAACCTGCGTAGGGAGCCCATCTGCTGTGTGGTGCGTCCGGTTTTGTGAGAAAACCCCGTGCCATCGGTCGCTGGAAGGAAACTCGATCCCCCTGCAGCGGCCGTGGTCCGCTTTCGTAGAGACACGGGCCACCCCAGTTGTTGTAGGCGTTGTAGGTGTTGGTCGTCAGCTGAAGCAGAATTTGAGTATTCCTGCCCGGGGCAGCCGATCGCAAAACGAAAAACGCTTCACCCAAAATCAACTGTCCATCAGCATTCTCCGTCTTCAGCGTGATACTGTAGTAGCCGGATTTCCATTCATTCGGCAGACGAATCCTGAGCGAAACCGGCCATCCACAACCGTGCGTCGAAGCATTTTCAGGAGTATCGTAACGGCTGCCGGTGATGTTGTCTTTCGTCCAGACCGTCTTGCGTCGGGCGCCGATGCGAGCGATCTCGATAGAGTACCTGTCGGCAGTTGTCGAGACGTGCAGGTCAACTTCCTCGCCAGGCTGGTAACTCAATTTTCCAGGATACGCTTCGATGAACGACGATGGTTCCTCATCCACAGCATGTACGGTGCTGGTGGTAGAAAGAGCGATTGCGGACGCGACGCCGACCGTTGTTTTCAGAAGATCCCGGCGATCGACCGAACTGGTGGATTTCTGAGTCATGGGTCTCATGCCGATTTATCCGGGCCAGTCACAACAGATTGCGTGCCTTGAGTGTCCTGCTGACGTCTGAAGTCGAGCGCAAACGACGGTTTCAATCGTACATTGTCCCAGGTAATCAAACCTTCTTCGGGGATTTCGTGTAGAACTTCCGCTCCCTGTGTCAAACCGATTGGTACGAGGTTTTGCTCGTCGGCGATCTCAGCTCGTTCGGCCAGTCCACAGACCGTGAATCCTCCTTCGCCGTCGAGGATTGTACCGGGTGTCAAACGTTTCTTGGCTGCCGCAACGACTTCAGAAATCCTGCCGATGGGTGCGCCGACGGATTCACCCGAGAACATCATGCGGGCGATTCCGATCGGCATCTCGTGACCGACAAAATGCTGCGGCCGATAAATCATCGCCTGACCGCTGGTTTTGCCGATCATCATGCCAATAATCTCACCGTATGACGCCATCGATTCGATTGACTGTCGGTCCGGGGCATCGATGACGGCGAAGACACCACCTCGCAGATTGCGTTCGACATTGGTTTTGTCCTGTCTCATCGAGCTCACTGCTTCGACCACCCCTTCCCGATTGAGAATGCCACCCCTGGATTTCAGACTCAGCTGATCCGGCATCTCCCTTAGATCGACAGCTGGAAAATGCATGCCCCGTACATCAACCGTCAGGCCGGTAGCATTAGACAGTGTGACTGACTCAATCGCGTGCTTTGTGCCATCAAGGAATGAACAGAAGACCTGAGCGTTGTAATCGTCGCCCGTGAAACCATAAAGGCGTGGAACATCGTCGGGTGTGGCTTTGCGAAATTCCGGGATGAAGCGGGTTCCCTTGCCGGCTGCAATCACGCGAAATCCCAGTGTTCTTGCCCACTCGTACAACTCGACGGCCAGTGCTGGTTCGTCGCCATAGGCCAGACTGTAGATGACGCCGGCCCGGTCGGCGAGTTCCCTGAGCTTGGCTCCAACAACCACATCCGCTTCGATCGTAACCATGACCACGTGTTTTTTTGCATTGATTGCATCAAATCCGTGTTTCACACCCACTTCGGCGTTTCCGGTCGCCTCGATGACTACGTCGACCGTGCTGTCAATCACAGCGGCCGGATCGTCGGTGACTGCAAACTGCCTCCGTCCAATTGCGTCGTTCACCGACGACGGGCTGCTGCAGGTCACGATGGAGTCACTCGGTATGCCGCCAAGCTGCAGCGCGGTTACGGCGCGATCCACCTGCAGATCCGCAGATGCAGCAATCCGCATCCCGTTCATCCGACAAACACGCGAAATGATTTGTGTCCCGAAGGTTCCCGCACCGATGATGCCGACGTTGATTGGTTTACCAATTTCCTCCAGTCGGTTCAGGCGATCGTAGAGCATGGTTTTTCAGCTTTCATAAAAAAACACTGATGACCGTCGCGCCAGTTGTTGAACATGACCTGTTCAACATGCTGACAGGCACGTCGGCGCGTGACAGCACAGTTGGTCTCGACGCGGGTTCTGTTCTTTCGATTGGTCGTGCTGGGGGCGAACTCACCTCATCATGACGAAAGACAGGATGAATTCGAAGTGTGAACCTTTGGGAAACAGCTCCTGTGGCCGTGTCGATCAGAGATGACGTGTTGTTGTTCGCTGTTCAATATCCATGGCAGTGTACACTGCCGGAATGCACAGCTAGTGTGCGAGTGCTTTTTCTATCGCCTTGACCGTTAGATCCGCTCGGAAACTGATGATTCGTCGTCCCCAGTTCATTGTCTGTTCAGCAGGAGCCAGATTCACACCGTTAATGTGAAATCTGTCCGCAGCTAAGCGTTGTTTGGTACGTACACTTTGCGGATCGACGCTCATCATCATTGCGGTCATACCGAAATCATCATGCAGACCCTCCGGCGTTTGTGAAATGCCTTGTTCTTCGAGCCAGTCTGCTACGGCTGCAAAATCATAATATTCTGCGATGTAATGTAGTTTGCCACCGTGGGAATTCCTGTTGAGCTGCTCAGCGACGCGTTTCAGCCCATCCTGATTGTCGCCGCTGTCACCGATGAGAATGATGTGTCTGAAGCCGTGCGTACGAAGCGAGGCACAGATATCTGTCAGTAACGCTTCGTATGTTTCTTCGGTCACACTGATCGTGCCCGGATATTTCATGTGTAAAGTTGGCGGATCGATGTCGCCTTCAGGAACAAACGGCACGATGGGAGCAACGAGTGCATTACCGAGTTTGCGGGCGATCGCGGCAGTCGTGCCTCGCAGTACGACGTTGTGTTTGCCGGTGACCAGATAGGGTCCGTTTTGTTCGATGCCTCCTGTTGCAACAATCACGGTGTCCCTGCCGTCTCGCATCGCGTCGCGGACTTCCATCCATGTCATGTCTTCAATGAACACCGTATCAGCGGAATCAATCGGCCGTATTGATTCCGGATCGGGACTCACTGGATCGGGAGGTGCGATGAAGGCAAGTGAAAGGACAGCGAACAGAGTGCCAAGGCGGGCCATGATGTGGTTCCTTGAAGGTTAAGAAATCCGATTATCAGGTGAGGGGGGGATTTTGTGCAATCGATGCAGTCCCTACCCGGTCCAAATAAGATAAGGAGTCCCCTGCAGGGTGAAGTTTGGCTGTTTCTTCACACGGACCGGACGATGGTAATACCTTAAACCCCGTCGTGTCAGCGGCGCTAAACACAGTTGCTTGAAGCGACTTCTCTGAATGTTAAGCTGGCCTGGAGCTGGACGTGGGCTGTCTCGACCAGGATGTTCAAATGGAAATGATTGGCTTTCGGGCGATGGAACCAATGGGGATTCTGGATTACCGCAGGTGTTTCGCGATTAATGTATCGGCTGTGGATGGTGAAGAGAAGAACACGTGTCGTGCGCAGTTGGTTGCCCGTTGTGACGTTACAGAAAAAAGTGTTGGTCACACACAGCAGTTTTTTCTGGGTAAAGAGTGCATCGGTGAGTACATGTACCAAAAGCGAGGTATTGCCCAGGTGCCGACCTCAGAAGTGTGTGTGATCTTCAGTGAGGGCGACTCATCATTGCAAAAGAAATTCGCCAACCATGACAGGGATGTGATCCAGTCCGGAAAAATGACGGTTTCTCGCCAGGGGTTTGACGGCCGTTGGGCTAACTGGACCAGTCTGCGTTTCATCCTGAAACACGCCACTGCCCGGACGCTGCAGACAGTCGACGAAATCACCCGCGCCACGCTGGACGGAGACTGCCTTGTGGGACGAACCACCCTGAACGATCCGTCCGGCGAGTGGGAAGCTGTGCTGGAATATCCAATTCCCTACATCAACGTCCATCCACCGCAGGACCAATTTCAGGTGGATGTCGGCCCCATCCTGTACCCGGATTTCTTCTCGACGGCCCCGATGCTCATTGAGCGTTTGCGTCTGGCCTATGTGATGTACAACCGACTGGATATTGCTGAGTTTGCTCTGCGACTACCAACACCAGTTGTACAAGGACAAACGGCCACGACTTTGCACTACTCCGAAGTCGTTAAAAATGTGGTGAGAAATTCACTGTACAGCCTGGAAAATTAGGGTCACCGGCCAGAGAAAACGGCACATGTTGCGAGCGTGTGATCAGAGTGTCCAGCCCTCGCGGTATTCGCGATGTACAAATTGATTGACGTCAACGCTTAAATCCTGAACGTTGGTTGCTTTCAGGTTCTTTGCATCCCACTCGATGCGATCTCCTTCACCAACACGAAGTGCCAGATTACCGATCAATATGGTTTCGGTGAGACGACCGGCATAGGTGAAGTTCGACATCGTTCCGGGTTTGTGTTCTCCGGTAATTGACTTCACGAATTCCCACTTCTGTCGTTCGTCAGGCGCACCGTTGAAGGGGATTCGCGGCAGTGTTTGCTCGGGCTTTTCATAGTTTGAGAAACCGTCCCGCGGCAAAAGATAATACCTCTGACCATAATCATCTGCCGAAAACAGCATCCCGTTGGTACCCACGGCCAGCATGCCGCTGGTTTTTGGACCGCCCTGGCGTTGTGCTGAGATTTTTTTCTTGAAGCCTTCCGGCAGCTCGCTGGTGAGTTCTTCGGGTGGCAGTTCGCCTCCGTCGTACCAGTACATGTCGCAGGCAGCCATTCCCTCACGTTCAGGGAACTCGAATTTCAGCAAACTGCTGGACGGATAGGTCTCGTTTTCGTAGAGGCCTGGATTTTTCACGGCTGTGATGGCAATCGGATCAAACAGATGCAGAGCCATGATCGGAAGATTGGTGGTATGGCAGGCCATATCGCCCAGTGCTCCGGTACCGAAGTCGACCCATCCTCGCCACTTGAACGGATGATAAACACCTTGCTTATAGGGGCGCATTGGAGCCGGACCGATCCAGCTGTCCCAGTTCAGGTGTGCAGGAATGGGATCTTCACCTGCCGGCCGACCCACTGCCTGTGGCCATACTGGTCGATTGGTCCATACGTGGACTGAGGTGACGTCACCAATCGCATCTGCTCGCAGCACTTCCACAGCTTCGCGCAGTCCGTCACCTGCCGTTCCTTGGTTTCCCATTTGTGTGACCACACCCTTTTCTTCGGAAAGCTCACGCAGATGGCGCGCTTCGTAAATCGACCAGGTCAGTGGTTTCTGGCAGTAAACGTGTTTGCCCATCTTCATCGCCATCGATGCGGCGGCGGCATGACTGTGGTCCGGTGTGCTGACGGTGACAATGTCAACTTTCTCACCGAGTTTGTCCAGCATCTCACGGTAGTCACTGAAAGGCTCAGCATCGCGAAATTCGCGTTGCTTCTGCTGCAGCGTGTTTGCGTCGACATCGCAGATTCCGACTATTGAAACGCCCTGGTCGTAAACGTTGCTGGAATCAGACCTGCCTTTTCCACCAACCCCCACGCATGCGGCACTCAACGATTCAAGTGCCGAACGCGACGCTTTGACCTGAGTCCCGCCCCCAACCCAATACGCTGCTCCGATTCCTGCAGACTGTCCTATGAATTGACGTCGATTCGTATTTCGAGCCATCGAAGTATCACCTTTGATTCTGTACAAATTGCAATAGGAAAACGACAAACGGGGGATTCAGGAGGGACTGGGTGTACAACAATTCCGCGATGCAGGAAGGCTGAGAAATTCAGTCAAGTTTGCCGAAAACTCAGCTCCCACGATAACAACGCCGCCACAAAGAGCAAACAATCCCACTGTTTCCTGGTGTTCTGCGACCTGATTCCGGTCCAAATTTGTCGGTTTTTTTGAACGTTGGATTTCTTCCTCTGTTTCCAAGTACCCCTTCCTCTGTTTTCAAGCGAATTGATGCTGCGAGTGACCCTCCTTTTCCCCACCGTGGATCTAAGAAAACGTTCCTGTCAAATGGCACTGGCAGCCGGACTGACTGCGACACTCATTCTGTCCGGCTGTAGTGAGGACCGATCAGGTTCTGTTCCGAAGTCGTCTACTGATGACGGATCCGGCGGGACACCATCGGTAGCTGCGGACGATCCTTCCGCCGTGGCCGCATTAACGGCAGCTGGCTTCAAGTTGACTACGAATAAGGCCGGCAATGTTATTGCTGTCTCGATGGCGTTCAACGAAGACCAGTCGGATCAGTTGGGTCATCTCAGAGGGCTCAAAAGTTTGACACAGATTCAGTTCACGGGGCCTGCTCTGACAGACAACGGTCTGGATGTCATTGCAGAACTGCCGAATCTTAAGCAATTGAATATTTCTGATTCGCGAGCAGCGGACGGGGCCCTTAAAGCCTGTGAAGGACTACAAAAGCTGGAAGTTCTGCAGTTGCGGCGGTCTGCTGTTACCAACGATGGAATGGTCAGTCTGAGTGGGCTGCCGGTCTTACGTGTTGTTGACGTGCGTAATACCAAAGTCTCGGATGAGGGGCTGAAGCATCTCGCAAAGATTTCGTCACTCCTCGACCTGCAGGTTGAGAAATGCGATGTGACGGATGCCGGCATCAGAGCGATCAGCCATCTTTCGCTTAAGTCCATCAATCTTAATTTTTGTACGTCGATATCGAATGAGTCTCTGAAAATACTTGGCGGGATGTCAAGCCTGACCGCCATTCAGCTTTCGGAGACGGAAGTCACGGACGAAGGAATGCAGGCGGTAGCCAATCTCAGGAAGCTTAAGCGACTGCGTCTGACCGGTTGTGATGTTACGCATGCCGGGTTTGCTCATCTAGCGGGAATCGAAACGATCGAGCGACTGGAGCTTCGGGAAACGTCACTGAATGTCGAGGGGCTGGAAATTATCTCGAAATTGCCTAATGTCAATTTTCTGGATATCAGTGAATGCCGACTGCTCCGGAAAGGCGACCTGGCACCGATCAGCCGGATGACCAAACTCAGGATGCTGGTCTGTCGTTATACCCGACTGGACGACGCTGTCTTCAATACTTTGGATGGGCTCACAAAACTTGAGGAACTGAACCTGAGTTCCACATCGATCACTGACGAATCGGTTAAGACGCTTCTGAAGCTGCATCAGGTACGAAGACTCAATATTGCTGCGACGCAATTATCTGATGAAGGTTTCCGCCAGCTGTCCGCAATGCCGAATCTGAAATGGCTGAATGTTGCCAACACGAGCATCGGATTTGACGTCATCGACGAACTCAAAGCGGCTCGGGAAGGACTCGAGGTTGAAGAGTTTGAATAGTCCCGGCAGTGGCGCTTTCGGGTCGCGTTTAACGATCGTCACCAGGAGATAATTGAAGTTCTCCCGGTCTCGCTAGGTGTCAGGGGGCATTTTTATGGTCGATACTTCACAGCGTTCTCAGAGTCAGCAGCAGTTCGAACGAGCGCAACGCTGCATTCCGGGTGGAGTCAACAGCCCTGCTCGTGCATTTGGCGCCGTTGGGGGGATCCCTCCGTTTATCGCCCGTGGTGATGGGCCGTTGATCACAGATGTTGACGGGAACGTTTACATAGATTTCGTGGGATCCTGGGGACCACACATATTGGGCCACCAGCACCCGACAGTTGTCTCAGCAATTCAACAGGCTGTCGCCACCGGAACCAGTTTTGGTGCACCAACGGTCGCGGAATCTGATCTTGCGGAATTGGTCTGTGAGCTGGTGCCAGGTGTCGACCGTGTGCGTATGGTGAATTCAGGGACGGAAGCCACAATGTCCGCCATCCGTGTGGCACGAGGATTTACGAGTCGCGATCGCATCATTAAATTTGCCGGCTGTTACCATGGACACGTTGATTCTTTGCTTGTACAGGCAGGAAGTGGTGCGTTGACGCTGGGATCGCCGTCGAGTCCCGGTGTCCCGGCAGGCTGCACATCCGACACTCTGATTCTTCCCTATAACGACGAGGGCGCGGTTGCTCAGGCATTCAGCGAATACGGAGAGTCCCTAGCAGCCGTTATTCTTGAACCCGTCTGTGGAAATATGGGTTGCGTGATACCTGGCAGCAGGTTTCTGACCACATTGCGCAATCTGTGTACCGATCACGGTGCCTTATTGATCTTCGACGAAGTCATGACAGGTTTTCGGGTTAGCATTCACTGTGCCCAGCACAGATTCAGTGTGACACCGGATATGACGACGCTCGGAAAGATCATCGGTGGGGGTATGCCCGTCGGAGCCTACGGCGGGCGAGTCGACATTATGGAATCGGTTTCTCCGATTGGTCAGGTCTATCAGGCAGGCACCCTGTCAGGGAATCCTGTCGCCATGGCCAGTGGATATGCTGCTCTGAAGATATTGCGGGATGAAGATCCATACGATCGGCTGGAAGAATTGGGGGCACAGCTGGAGTCCGGGTTGTGTGAAGCGGCGGCCGCAATGGACTTGGCTGTGACTGTGAATCGAGTCGGCAGCATGCTGACTTTGTTTTTTAATGAGGGCCCTGTCACAGACCTGACCTCTGCAACGCGATCAGATACCGAGCGTTTTTCCAGGTGGTTTCATGGCATGCTGAATCGCGGTATCTACGTGCCCTGCAGTCAGTTCGAGGCCATGTTTGTTTCAGCGGCACACACAAGCGAACACATCGATCGGACGCTGGAGGCAGCCACTCTCACAATGCGTGAACTGGTAACGTAGCGATCACCGTATCAGAAACAGGCAGACTTTGTTGAGTTGAATCGATCATCTCACACGACGACAATATTCCAGTGATTCTTCACCGTTCTCCAGGACAAAGTCAATGCTCCAGTCTGTGGTGTACTGCTGTCTTGTCGGGGCCCTGCTGATTCCGCATGCGTCCGCGTTCGAAGAACTGACCACGCATCCGCTGACGGCATTAGAACGTCAGGGCATTCAACAGAAATACCGCAGGGTCATTGAGTCCACGGATGACAGTTCTCCGACCGTGTCGATCCATTCACGTCGAGGCGATGCCTGCATGTTGTTGCGAGAATACAAACAGGCGGTTGAAGAATACCGGGCGATGGTCAAACTACAGCCTGACCTTGATGCATCACACTGGAGGCTTGGAATTGCGTTATTCTTCGATGGTCAGCCTGAAACGGCAGCTGCCCAGTTCGACAAATATCATTCCTTTGACGACGTTGATCGGGAAAACGGCATCTGGCGGTTTCTCTGTCATTACCGAGCCTTCGGGGCGGAACGAGCCGCCAAAGAACTGTTGCGTTATGACAAAGATGACCGTCAGCCGTTTCCTGTCGTTTATCAATTATTTGATGGCAGTGTTACACCGGAGGAAGCTCTGAAGCAGATTCCCGAGTCTCTCCCTGCCTCTGAGCGAGACAAGAGGCTGTTTTACACGGAACTCTACATCGGTCTTCTGAAAACAGTGCAGCATGATAACGCAGCAGCGCGGAAAGCATTGTGGAATGCCACTTCACGTCAGTGGCCTCGAACAGCTGGTTTCGGTCCCAATTATATGTGGCACGTGGGGCGACTGCAGTTTGACGAATTGATGAAATTGGAGGAGTGATCCATCGTTCGATCGTGGACCGAGTGCCCGTATCACAAACGAGATTCAGACCGTGTTCGGCCTCGCCTTTCTGATCAGTGTCTTCTGTGAAAATCGGACAGGTACTGTTTCGTTTGATGCAGTCAGTTCGTGCGATGTGATCAGTTTTGATCGGAGACCAGTCGCGTTTTCTTCGAACGTTGATACAAACGCCGGCTAAGATTCTGTTTCGCGATACCGTATGAGCCAGTCGTGAATCCATGCGAGCGGTATTCCAATGTGTCCAATCACGATCCTGCCTGTGTACTTCGCTGCCGATGGTGTCAGAAATCCGCGTTTCATTCCGACGAATGATACGGTGACATTCGCCTGAACACATTGATTTCCGCAACTGCCGTCGTCACAGTTCAGGCCTGAGGGAACGTCAATAGACAATACCTGGGCGGGGGATGCATTGATTGCTTCGACCCACAAACTGAATGGTGATCGAAGTTCACCGTGAACACCTGTGCCCAGCAGGCCGTCGACAATCCAGTCATCCGGAGCCATGTCGGCCAGTAGTTTCCCACAATCCGAGCTGTCATTCAAAATCTGAACGTTTACGCCGCTGTTCGTTAGAAATTCCAGGTTGCTTCGAGTGTCGGTGGAGAGGGGCTTGCCGGCCGTTTCCAGGAACACTCGTGAACTGCTTCCCCCAGCTGCACGTTGTCGTGCGACGGCCAGACCGTCTCCGCCGTTGTTCCCCGGACCGCAAAGGATCGTGACCAGACGGGATGGATCGAGATCAGGCAATTGTTGGGCAGTGCTGCGGGCGGCATTCTCCATCATCATCAGCCCGGGGATTCCCAGGGTTTTAATCGCTGCTGCGTCGATTGCCCGCACTTCGTCCCGGGACAGAATCAGATCATTTGGATTTGAACGAAGAGGGGCATTCATCGTCGTCTTTCGCAGAAATTCCAGTGCCGTTGAAATTGGCGTCGATGCTTCCGGGACGGATGTCGAAAATTCGGTTAGACTTTTGGCCACTGTCCGATTTCCCGACGGGCAGCACAAATGGCAACTTTTTTCCCGCTGACAAACTCGGGTGGACACAGATCGGACATTTGTTCGTGCTGGACACCTATAACGATCGTTGGGCACTTGTAACAGGCGCTTCTTCCGGAATTGGCCGTGAGTTCGCTGCGCGCCTCGCTGGCCGCGGGATGCATCTTATACTTGCCGCCCGCCGTACCGATCTGATGAATGAACTGGCGCAGGATCTGCTTACTCGGCACGGGACAACGAGCCATATTGTAACGATCGATCTTGCCACAGCGGATGCCGGCGAAAGGTTGTTCAATGAAATTCAACGTCTAAACATCGACGTGGAACTGGTCATCAACAATGCCGGGGCCGGCCTGATCGGCGACATTGAAACGACAGATCCGAATGAAGTCCGCCGGATGCTGACGCTGAATATTCTCACTCTCACGGATCTGACCTATCGACTGCTGCCGGGAATGCTGCAGCGCGGACATGGTGCGATTATCAACATGTCATCGGTTGCCGCTTTTCAGCCAGTTGCATTTATGGCTGGGTACGCGGCCAGTAAGTCGTTTATTCTGCACTTCAGTGAAGCACTGTGGGCTGAAGCACGCAGTCGTGGGGTGACTGTGATGGGGTTGTGTCCTGGAGTGACTGAAACGGAGTTCTTCACTCTTGCGGGTGCTCCAGGCTGGTTGCAAAAGCACACAGCACAAACGACCACCCGCGTGGTCCGAAAGGCTCTCAAAGGGCTGGAAAAACGGCGGCAGTACCTGATCACCAGCTGGAAAGACTATCTGATTACGGTCTTTGTTCGTCTGACGACTCGCCGTACGGCTGTGAATGAATCCAAACGCTACTTTCGACCAGGTCGTCGCCTGCCCGATCAATCATCAGATCATCCGATTGATGCCGGCACTCGGAAGAAAGATGACACGTTCACGGGATAAGACCCCGTCATAACTGAAGACCTGAATCCCGGTCTGTATTCAATGACTGGTAAGTGTTGACCTACCAGCGAAACAGGCCGGTGCCCCAGGTCAGGCCAGCTCCAAAGCCACACATCAGGATCAGGTCGCCGCTGTTAATACGGCCCTCTTTGTTCGCTTCGGCCAGCACCAGCGGGATCGATGCCGCTGACGTATTGCCCACTCGTTCCAGATTGTTAACGACCTTATGACCTGGAATCCCCAGATCTTTCATTGCGTGATCAATGATGCGGATGTTTGCCTGATGCAGGACAAACAAACTCACCTCGTCAACTGAAACTCCCGAGCGTCCCAGAACAACTCTGATCGAATCGGCGACTGTCTGCACTGCCCACTTGAAGACCTTTCGACCGTCCATCTTCAGGAAGTGGTCACCGGCAGCAATTGTGTGAGGTTCCGGCGGTTGGGCACTGCCTCCAACCGGACAATACAGCAGTTCGGCGCCTCGGCCGTCGGCGCCCAGTTGGTAACTCAGAAGGCCCTGTTTCGGTCCTCCGGCTTCAACAATGACCGCTCCGGCTCCATCACCAAACAATGGAGCAGTTTTTCTGTCAGAGGGTTCAGCACAACTGCTGATGACGTCTGCGCCGATCACCAGTGCTGTCCGCGAATTTCCAGTGACCACATACTGTCCTGCTGTGGCCAGAGCGTACATGAATCCGGCACAGGCAGCCTGGACATCGAATGCCGCAGCATCCAGATCCAGTTCGTGCTGGACAAGACAGGCGCTGGAAGCGCAATGATAGTCCGGTGTAAACGTACCCATGACGATCAGATCAATGTCTGATTTTGAAATTCCCGCATCGGAGATTGCTTCTTTGGCCGCGCGGACAGCCAGTGAACTTGTTGAATCATTAGCGGCTGCCCGGCGCCGCTCACGGATACCTGTCCGTTTTTCAATCCATTCCGGATCGAAGCCGTATTTCTGCTTCAGGTCCTCATTGGTCAGGATTTCCTCAGGCAACGCAGATCCGATACCGCGTATCGAGATTCCGAGCAGCTTTTGAGTGCGCGAGGACGTTCGGAATACGGGTTCCGTCTGCGGCGGTGCAGGTGCTGCCGCTGTCATTTCCCGAAGGACCGTTTCGGCATCGATTTCCGTATTGGTCGAAGCCGGCGCGCCCGTTGCTGCGATTTGTGCATCCATTGACGGTACCCACAGGCTGATCCTGTTCGATCAGCCGAATCATCATACAAACCGACCGTGTGCCGGGTGAGGACAACAAGAACAAAAATAACTACTTACTGACTTGGTCTCAGTACGTAAGTTTAGCGATCTGTCGTCTCTTTGGAAACCTGTTCGATCTGATGATCAATTCTGTCCGGATCACAAAAAAAGAACCATACAGCCGGACGGACTGAATCAATTCAAACATCGGCATAATCTGCCGATGGCGGTGCTGATAAAACGACTCTGGTGGATTTCAATACAACACATCGCGGGTCGGTCTGTCCCGTCACATTTGTGTCCGCGACTCGGAGAGCCAGAGAAAACAGGTGTGATCTGAGGATTAGTTCGTCCGTAAATTCGGAAACAACGGGATGACTAACAGGGATTGCCGACATTCCTTGTTCCCCGGCATCGTTCGCAAGCGAAAGCCTTCCGTGTCCGCCGATTGGCCAAAATGAAGTGGTCTGGCACAACGGGAGAAGCAGGATGCGCATCTACGTTCCAATAGCAGTCTACGTCGTGGCATTTGTCCTTGGACATGCCACAACGCAGGCAGGAAACGATCGTCACTGGGTGACAGTGATTACGCCAGTCTCTTCGACGGCGGTAGCAGTATCAGATTCCTGTGAGCCGACATTGGCGGTCTTCAACGGATTTGAGACCTGGCGTGCCACCCCCGATTTGGGATCGCCGGGTTCCGGTGGTTTCGGATTTCAGCACTTCGCATTTCCAATGCATCATTACACCACTTGGTATCGTCCCCGGGCTGCCACCCTCACGGAGTGCAGACGGTGCGAAAAGGATACATTTTGTCCGCGAGGATTTGGTCACCTGTTTGCTGATTCCTGCGACGGGTTCCGAATGGAGTATTCACCTTATGTCCTGTGCGCAGATCAGTCTCTGTACGGTCCGTCGTACATAGTTCGGCAGGCAGATCAGCGCTGCGATCATTCTGTCGAGTGAAGTTACTGATGGTCACAAAAACTTGCTGCGGGTGACTCCTGTATTTTAGCTGACGTGGCGGTGTAAAGTGTGAGCCTCGTTGCAGCGCCGAATTCTGGCACCGATTTGATTGAGCTTTTGTTCGAGTCGTACATAGCCGCGATCCAGGTGGTAAACCCGTCGAATCTGGGACTCACCGTCGGCAGCTATGGCTGCCAGTAACATCGCTGCACTCGCACGCAGGTCGCATGCCATCAGTGGTGCACCGGACAGTGAGTTCACACCCTCAACGACAGTGGAATCTCCAGCTCGTTGCAGCTTTGCACCCATACGTAATAACTCAGAAGCGTGCATGAAACGATCCGGGAAGACGCTGTCTGTGATTACGCTGGTTCCAGGAATTGTTGCCAGCAGGGCCATAAACTGAGCCTGGGTGTCTGTCGGAATTCCTGGGTAAGGCAATGCAGTTACATCGATTGGCCGAAGTGTCTGGTCAGCATTCACGTTCATAAGTCTGCCGGTGACTTTCACGTCGACTCCAATTTCGCGAAGTTTGGAAATGACGGACACCAAATGATCAACGGGTGCTTCTTCAATTTCTATTTCACTGCGAGTTATCGCGGCAGCAATTGCCAGTGTGGCAGCCTCGATTCGATCGGGCACGATCGTCTGACTTCCACCATGCAGGTGTTCGACCCCGGTGATTTCAATCGTGGAAGTACCTGCTCCATCAATATCAGCACCAAGACGGTTGAGAAAAGCAGCCAGGCTGGCAACCTCAGGTTCCTTTGCCGCACAGTGGACGATTGTGCGACCGTGGGCGAGAGCAGCCGCAGTCATCACGTTACATGTCGCGGTGACACTGCTGCCGTGGGGACCCTCCAGGTGAAGTTCAGCGCCACGCAGCGTCCCTGCCTCAGCAACCACATAGCCTCCGTTGATACGGATATCTGCGCCCAGTGCGGCCAGACCCCGGAGATGCAGATCGATGGGACGGTGTCCGATGTTACAGCCACCCGGTAAGGAGACTCTTGCGCTGCCAAACCGTGCAAGCAAAGGGCCCAGCACGCAAACGCCGGCCCGCATTTGTCTTACAAGGTCATATTCCGCGACCACTCCTTCCACATGTTGTGAATTGATTTTGACACAGCCTGCGGTGCCTGAAACGCTGGCACCGAGGCTCCTCAGCAACTGAGCCATCGTGATGACATCAACAAGTGCAGGGACGTTGTTTAGCGTGACAGGACCGTCCACTGCCAGTGAAGCCGCCATGACGGGCAATGTCGCGTTCTTGGATCCATGGACACGAACGCGTCCCGAAAGCCGTCGGCCTCCCTCTACGATCAACATGTCCATCCGTGTGTATCCCTGCTGACAAACGGTACCGCGAACAGCCGCAGCTTATGAGTTTTTCACCGGCTCAAAACCAATAAACGCCGCTGTCAGGAAGTTCCATTCCTCTGATCGTCTGAAAAGACAGGAATACAAACTTCAGCAGTAAAACACCACCACTCCGGGCGATGAATCGGATTGGCACGGTTCAGTATTTCGAGACGTCCCTTATGGGAAACGGTCTGTCTGCGGGATAGTTACACGAGTGACCCCGCCGCACAGCACCTTAACACAACTCAAACGGTTGACACATCGAATCAGCACATAAGAGCAGACCGAAGACTGGTTCACATCAGCTGAAAGACGTCTCCCAGTAATGTACGCACATTGAGTGACGCGAGTGCGTCGAGTGGCGTTTCATCTCGATTGATGATCACCAGCTTTGCGCCCTGATCTGCAGCAATCTTTGGCAGACTGGCTGCCGGTTCGACCACCAGTGACGAGCCCAGTGCAAGGAACATATCAGCCTGAGTAGTCCACTGTACAGACGTGTCCAGAACATCAGGCGGCAGGGGTTGACCAAACGACACGGTTGCGTGCTTCAGGCGACCGGTACATTCGGGACAGACAGGGACGTTGTCGCTTGCCAGGAATTCTTCCACCCACCGATCCACGTGATCACGCCATCCGCAGTCCAGACAAATGACATCACGTGCTGTTCCATGCAGCTCCTGCACGCGTTGACTCCCGGCCAACTGATGCAGGCCGTCGATGTTTTGTGTGATGATTCCGTGCAGCCGTCCGGTCGACTCCCAGCCGGCCAGTGTTCGATGAGTGACATTTGGTTCGGCATGAGTGAAGTCCTGATGAGCTTCTGCTTTTTGTCGCCAGTATTCATGTCGAGCTTCAGTGCTCTCACAGAATTCGTCAAAATACACCGTGCGATATCTGGACCAGACACCACCAGGAGATCGAAAATCAGGAATTCCGCTTTCCGTGCTGATTCCAGCTCCGGTAAATGCCACAACGCAGTGCGATTCGCCCATCCATTCCCGGATCAGTCGGGATGCCTTCTGTGCATCATTTGTCTGCACACGTATTCCCCTTTTTTATGGCCGTTACGATTCGATCCACGTTCCGGTGATCCTGATGAATCTGAGGTTTTGTGAAACCGGAATCTGTCATCAGGCGACAGACTTCACCACACTGCGCGGGATCACATTCAAGCCCGATCCACCCCCCCGGTTTCAGGATGTCCAGTGATTCCGGAATCAGGCGGCGAATCAGATCGAGACCGTCGCTCCCTGAAAACAGTGCGTCGTGTGGTTCGTATTCTGCGACCTCCGGTTGCAGTTCCTGCAGTTCGTGATCACAAACATACGGTGGATTGCTGATGATCCCATCATACCGTACGTCAGTTTGCGACAGCTTTACCGCTTCCAGGCCGTTTCCGTGAACAAACTGAATTCGGTCTGCAACTTCGTAAGTAGCGGCGTTGCGGGCGGCATACTGACAGCAGACTTCCGAGATATCACTTGCTGTAACACGACACTTTGCTTTTTGAACGGCCAGGGTTATTGTGATACAGCCTGAACCGAACCCTACTTCGGCAAATTGTGACGGGCGGTCGTCGGAAATCTGTTCAAGGGCCAGATCGACGAGTGTTTCTGTTTCCGGCCGTGGTATCAGTACCCCGATTCCCACTTCAAAATTACGACCGTAGAATTCACGTTTGCCGGTGATATAGGCGAGTGGTTCCCTGGTCGCTCGCCGCTGAACATACTCCCGCATTCGGGCGCGTTCCGTATCTGTCATCGGAATGTCGTAGTCCGTGTACAGACGAACTCGCGGACACTGTCGTGCGTGACCACACAACAATTCCGCTTCCAGTCGAGCTGCTGCGACACCGCTCTTCGTCAGGTAGTCTGTCGTCCAGGCGAGAATCCGCTGAACGGTCCACACATCGTCAGTGGGACCCGAGTCACTCATAGTTTGTATCCGCGGGGCTGATGACCCTGCTTTCTGTTTTACTATCGCAGGTACAGGGCGGAACGGGATTCCTTGTCCGGTATTTCTGTTCAGGGCCGGGATGACGGTCAGTAAGATCTCAGTTCAGCTGGTCTGCTCCCGCCGACCTTAAATGTGAAACAATACGCTTGCCAGATGCGATTTCGAGCGAGTCTGACAAGCTAATTGATGTTCTGGCGAAACACCGTATTAAACGTTTCGATTGTCTGTCGTGCCGCTTCATCAGAATCCGGTATCGAAAATGCTTCTGCTGAAGCGTAGCCGTTGTATCCAATGTCACGGAGCGCCTGAACGATTGGAGTGTAATCCATATGGCCTCGACCTGCTGCCTGACGATTTGAATCCACGAAATGAACGTGCCCCACCGTTGAACCTGCTGCTCGAAGGGCATCTGCAATATTTCTTTCCTCGATGTTCATGTGAAACAGGTCAGCGAGCAGCACCACATTGTCAGTCGTCAGTGGGGCCAGCAATTCCATTCCCTGCTCCATAGTCATAGCCAGATTCGTCTCGTAGCGATTCAGGGGTTCATAGAACAAACGGACTCCGTGATCTGCTGCGTAGCTGCCGAGTGACTCCAGACTGTCCCGCAAACGGTCCGTAGCAGCTGACAAACTCGTTCTGTCGTCCCACCGTCCCTGCATGGATCCGATAATTGCCGGAGCACCGTATGGTGCTCCGGCGTCAATGATCGCCTCAATAAACTCTCGAGCGGCCGTGCGTCGAACAACATCCGGGTCACAAAGGTGCAGCCCGTGAATCACCATTCCGGCTCCGGTGCCGACGGCCGCAAGGCTCAGATTAGTTTCCTGCAACAGCGCACCCAGTGAAAGAGCATTGATTGCATCAGCGGACGGGGCAAATAATTCCACTGCGTCAAAGCCCAGTTCAGCAGCCTTACGGCAGCTGGCGGCAACATCATCATGAAACACAAACGGTCCCTGGCGAGCCTGTTCGACAAGACAGATAGTGACAGCAGATCTGATCATGTGCAGTCAGACTTTATGAAATGGAACTTGCGGCGGAGTGGACAGACAGGGATAGCCACACATTACGAGTTTTGCAGACGAATATCGACACTGGCACCGTGTGCTGTCAGGCCTTCTGTGGCAGACATGAGCCGAACGTGTTCGGCGTCTGCTGCGAGTGACTGCCGGTCGTACTGAATGATCGAACTGCGCTTTAAAAAATCGGTCGACGCCAATCCATTGGAAAATCTCGCTGTTCCTCCGGTGGGCAGCACATGAGACGGACCGGCAACGTAGTCTCCCAGTGCGACGGGCGTATAATGTCCCATAAAGATCGCACCGGCGTTTTGAATTCGTTGCAGCATCGATTCAGGGTCTGACATCGAAATATGCAGATGTTCCGGAGCCAGATCATCGGTGAGTTGAGCTGCCTGCTTCTCATCCTTTGTCAGAATCAATGCTCCGTAGTCCATCAGGCTCATGCGAGCCAGATCACCACGGGGCAACTGCCGGAGCTGACGTCCCAGTTCGCGCTGCACCTCTGCAATTAATGGTTCATGCCAGGTCATGAGCACTCCGGACCCAGGACTGTGTTCGGCCTGCGAAATCAGGTCCGCTGCTACGAAGGACGGGCGGGCGGTATTGTCTGCCAGAACAACGACTTCGCTGGGACCGGCGATACTGTCAATGTCCACATCACCAAAGACGTGTTGTTTAGCCAAAGCTACGAACAGGTTGCCGGGGCCCACGATTTTATCGACACGTCTGATTCCTTCGACGCCGTATGCCAGAGCCGCTACAGCCTGGGCGCCTCCAATTCGGTAGACTTCGGTTACTCCAACTTCGTGGCAGGTCGCCAGAATGTCGGTATTCCATGCTCCGAATTTTGTGGGCGGTACAACGACAGCGATCTCTCTGACGCCCGCAGTCTTTGCCGGTACAGCAGTCATCAACACGGTAGAGGGATACGCTGCGGCGCCACCAGGTACACAGATTCCAACGCGTTTCATGGGCAGATGTCGTTGCCGGAGTTTGACGCAGCCGCCATTAAGGTCTCGTTGGATTTCCGAGTCTTCAGGCAGGACCACCGTCTGAAATTCGGCGATGTTGTCACGGATCATTCGAACAGTGGCGAGAAAATCCGGGTTGGCAGCATCAACGGCTGCCTCAAGTTGTTCCTGAGGCACTCGAACGGTTTCCGCAGTCAGGTCGCTTCTGTCGAGCCGCGATGTATAGTCCAGGACGGCTGCCATGCCCTTCGTCTGAACGTCTGAGCAGATGCGTTGTATCACGGCACGTGGACTGAGGGCCTCACCAAACAATTCAATCGTTCGTTGTCGGCCAGCTTCAGAAACCACATCGCCGCGGGGGCTGAGTTTCTCTCTCAGAGCACGAAACAGATCGGCCGCATCGTCACGGCGACAATCAATCACCGGGATTGGGCAATTTTCGTCCGATGAATTTGTCATGGGCAATTCAGGCTTCGAACAAAACGAGCCGCGAAATGAGTCGGGTCTGATGGACACCAGCTGTAACGACGGACTGATCTAACTCCGCCACGTTGATGATTGAAGCCGGCAAACGACGGATGTACAGTCACTCATCACCATTTTCATCATGAAACCGGACGTTTTCGGTTACGCGGCTCCATCAAAGACAGGTTTCTCAAGGTAACCCTCATCAATGATTGATCTTTACAGCGATACTGTGACGCGCCCAACTCCTGCTATGCGACAGGCGATGGCATCGGCCGTTGTTGGTGACGACATGATGGGGGAAGATCCCACGGTCAATCACCTCGAATCCATGGTTGCCGAGATGTTGGGGAAAGAAGCTGCTGTCTTCGCCTGTTCGGGTACACAGTCCAACCAGATGGCACTCCGCGTGCATTGTGTGCCAGGTGATGAATTGCTGATCAATTCGACGGGGCACATTGGTAATTATGAAGGTGGAGCTCCGGCAGCACTGAGTGGTATCACCGTACGCCATATTACGGCCCCCAACGGATTTCTGGAAGTAGAGGATTTACGTGGCCAGCTGGCTCCCGAGGATCAGCATTTATGTCGCACTCGGCTGGTCTGTCTCGAGAACACGGCGAACGCAGGTGGGGGTCGCGTGTACCCGCTGAAGCAAATGCAGCGGGTCGCCGAATGGGCCTGGTCCAACAATCTGAAAATGCACCTCGACGGCGCCAGATTGTTTAATGCGACAACGGCCGGTGGGTATTCGCCGGAAGACGTTGGTCAGTGTTTTGACACTGTTTCAATTTGTTTCAGTAAGGGGCTCGGCTGTCCGATGGGGTCGATTCTTGCCGGGTCACATGACGACATTCGTCAGGCACGTCGGGTTCGCAAAATTTTTGGAGGTGCTCTCCGTCAGGCAGGTATCATTGCAGCAGCAGCTGTGTACGCTCTGGAAAATCATGTGACCCGTTTGGCCGACGATCACAGGAATGCCCAGCAACTGGCTGCCCAATTGTCCGCTGTTGATGGAATCTGTATCAGCCCGAAGGATGTGGAGACCAACCTGGTGTTTTTTGAAATCGATAAGAATCTGGGAACGTCTGCGCAACTGGGATCTGCCCTTTCAGAGTTTGACGTCCGGATGAGTCCGTTCCGCGGACAAAGGATGCGGGCCGTTACGCATCTGGATGTTGAGGCGGAGGATATCCCAAAGGCGGTTGACGCTGTTCGCAAAGCAATGGCAGCCGGCATAAGAGAACAGCGAGTCCCGGCCGGAGGTCCACATTCGGAATAACGGCAGAAAATCCAGGTTGTAAGGAGGCTGTGTTATGTATGTCTGTCGGCAGATAATACGCAGAGGATTTCTGTTCGCCGTGTTCACGCTGAGCCGTTTGTCATGGAATGTTACCGTGGCTGTCGCAGATTATTCATCAGAGGTCGAGCCGGTTGTGTTTTGACCGGAGAGACGACTGGGTTCCTGCGTACCACCATTCTCCTGGTGGCCCTTCACGCGATGGTGGACGAATGGTGTAAAGTCATAACGTACCAGCGTGAGTTTGTTGCTGACCCTGCGTTTTCTGAAGACGTGGAACGGCAAAGAAGCATTGTGAGATCGGATAGTGGCGATGGTTTAAGAAGCCTGCCGTTAATTTATTCAACGTTCGTTGGACTCCACGGGTTTCGTTTGCTGCGAGTCGGGGATGTCAGAGAAAGGTTAGTGCGAGAAACGGGTTGTTCCCGGCAAGCGATTGATGCACAGGTTGTTGCCGGAAAGAACGTCAAATTGGCGGAAAACCTCAATGCAAAGATCCGAAAAAATCCGGAACGGTTTGAACTTCCGCTCGGGGTGTTTCTGTCTTTTGCAACGTCACCTGAAGCGAAAGTCGCCGTTGAGGCGATGGCAAACAATCGCTGGACCAGACTGTCGTTCCTGCATACGATGTGCCGACACGATCAACGTTTTATCAATGTGTCGCCAATGAACGAATTGTTATGGCGGACTCGAAACAGTCATCTCAAAATACCCAGTCGACGCGTAGTCCGGCGGACGGCGAAACGCAAATTAAATCTGCTGACATGCATGGAAAGGAACACCCGAAATCCTCAATGTCTGCAAATTCAGGGGGACCACCGGGCTCCAATCGTTCTGACGAATCGTCTGACGACAGGCTTCGTCGTATCAAACGGGATGTGAACAATGGCAAATACGATAGTGACGAATTCCTGAACCAAGCCCTCGAAAGGATGCTGAAACGGCTTTCCGAAGATATCGAATAGCGAAAAATCTTCGTGGATTGTTGACCAGTCCTTTGAAACACTGAATACGGCTGCGAAACTGACGCTCAAGCGGTGTTCCGACAGACATGTGCCGATAAAGTCGGCGAACAGTTTTCAGACAAAGGCATTGCCGTGAAGAATCTGGCGCCGGAAAATGTTTCAGCCGCACCAGCAGAAAAATTCAGGGAGTACCTCGAAAGTCGGCGAATGCGTCTGACTCAGGAACGTGACATCGTCGTGCGCGAGATCTTCGCAGATCATGAGCACTTTGAAACGGATGAGATTGTGGCGAGGCTGACGAAGAAACGCGTGGGTGGTACACGTGTGAGCCGAGCGACAATCTACCGAACAATCGGTCATCTGGAAGACGCCGGTTTGATTCGCAAGGTTGCCCGTAGTAACGACCGCGAAGTTTACGAACATGATTACGGCTATCCACAACACGATCATTTTATCTGTGAGAAGTGCCACTCACTGATTGAATTCCGCAATGATGCGATTTCAAAGAACCTCGAAACCATCGCAGCTGATCATGGGTTTCGAATGACGGGTCATCGTCTTGAAGTTCATGGGATTTGCAGTCAGTGCGCTCGCCCGCCCTCTCGCCGTCATCGCAAACTGGACATGATCTGAATTTGCGAGTTAGCGGAACCCGTCGAAAAAAAAAGTCTGAGACTGAATCCGATTCCGGAATGATGGATAATCAACTCGTAGAACGGACAGTCCTGTCTGTTCACTGGATTGAATCACGATAATTCGAATCGTTTCCGTTGTATTTTCAGCCGTGAGTTGAGGGGCAGTCTCGGTTCTTGAGCCAGGATCGTGCAGGATCTCGTGGTACTTACGAGTGCTGTGAGCAAATGGAGCTGACTAACGACGAATCGACTCTGCGGGAGTTGCCAGAAATATTCGCAATCCACCGAGCAGGACCGCGAGTGCAGCCAGTGATCCTGCTGCGAGTCCAAGGATGGATGGCCAGTGGCTGAACACATCTCGCATCAATAATGGCTCTGCCCATATCCATCGCCATGTGCTCAGCACGATCACTGCAGAAACAGCGAGGTAGGGGCCAAATGCCACAAAACTACGACCCGAGGTGACGCGTACCACCAATCCGGCCACAATCGCCGTCACGGGAGCAATTGCGATTGCACAAATCGCTGGTTGCCACCCTATGAATGCTCCGATCATTGCCATCAGTGTGACATCTCCAGATCCCATGGCCGGCTGGCCCAGAATCCATCCGGAGATACCGCGAACCAGCCATATGAAAGTGGCTCCGACAATCATACCGCCCAGACTCCAGGCCAAACCGTGCAAGTGGTGATGATTTTTCATCCATTCGGGCAGATAGGGGCCGTGCAGTCCGGGGACCTGAGCATCCCAGTTCACCCATACGTGGATGATCTGTAAATCACCAGACACGGTTGCTCCGGCGACTGCAGCGAAAATTCCCAGCATGATCACATTGTCAGGTATTACATAGTCCAGCAGATCTGTCAGCACGGTGACGGTCAGCAGAAACAGGAATACCAGGTGATACGGAAGTCTCAGCAGGTGCATCGCAGTCGCAGGCTGAACTTCTGCGATCTTCTGACAGTCGAGTCCAGTCAAGAGCCAAGCGTATACCGTAACCAACATTGCGACCAGCAGTGACGAAACGACGGGCCATCGGACTGTCCAGCGAGTTCCACATACCTTGCAGCGAACAGCTCCCATTCCCAACCAGCGCTGGCGAATTGAGCAGGGAGCCTGGCATCGTTCACAGCGATCCAGTTTTGTTGACGAGTTGCCGGTCAATACGTGAGTTGCCCAGCCAGCGGCAATTCGACCCAGCACAAAGCCGGAAAAAAGTAGCGTCATTAGTATCATAGGCATCGCCCGAAGGCGTGGGCAGTTGGCTTAATCCTGCTGATAGATGAGCATTCCGTCTACGAAACAGGCCGACAGGTAATTCCTGTCGGCCCAGCGGATTTTTCAAATTCGCGCATTGGTTACTCGACGGCCACAAATGGAAGCAGTCCGATAAACCGAGCACGCATGACTGCTGTTCGTACCGCACGTTGATAAATGGCTGATGTGCCTGTCCGACGGCGCGGCAAAATACGGCCTTCCCGGTCGATAAGGGATCGAAGTACTTTAAGGTCTTTGTAGTCCACATACACTGGACGCGGGACCACGCCGTTTGGACAAAACGGGCATTCCATCTTCTTCTTTTTGAGACGGGCGCGTCGTCTGCGTAGTTTTTTGAGATCAGCTTTTGAAATTGTGGCCATTGGATCAATCATTCTGCCACAGCGGTTCACTGTGGCGACTGCATCGGGACCGGGCTGATGGATCCCCGTAAAGCCAACTGCAACAAGTAGTTACAATCAACCGCCCGTCGGACAGGCATCATGGAGGAACGCCTGCGGGGAATCGAAGTGTCTCATTGTAATCTGCAGCCGCAGCCGAACAACTGCAAACGCAATCCATGAAGTTGAATTTTCGTGACACGTGGTGTTGTTTGACGTTATCTCAAGCACGATTCTGGTTTTTTGGGTGTGTTCTTAGTGAACACAGTTTCGCCCACTGAGGTGGCCACGAATGCCAAGTGATGACGGTAATAATGGCGACGTCAGGGCCCATGTCCGATCAGCAGAGTGAGCGACGGACTCATGCGTGGCGGAACAAGAGTAAGTTGCGGGAATTGAGCTGTCCTTTTAATCGCACGAGCTGCGAAACAGGAATATTAACATCTGTTGGTCGTGAGAAGTGATCCTTGTTTTACTCTCGATGGAAACGTCGACCCTTCAGCTCAAATCTTGGGAGCGAACCTGGAGTGGCGATTTTTACATTGCAGGCAAATCCGAGCCGTTGCCTTAACGCGTCGTTGACGCGAATCTGCAATTCGCCTGAATCAGCTGAAACCGACTCGACTGTCACAACCAACTCATGCATCGCCCGGACGGTCCGGACATCGATTCGAAATTCAGCCACTTCATCGATTTCACGCAGCACTGCCTCGACGCTTGATGGAAACACGTTGTTTCCGCGAATTGTGACCATGTCATCGGACCGGCTCAGGATCCCGCCTTCCAGCCACAGCAGTTGGCGATCGGCGGGATCTTTTGCCGTTGACGCACGCACCAGATCGCGCGTTCGGTAACGGATCAATGGTGAGCCAGTTCGACCGAGGTTTGTAATCAGCAGTTCTCCTATATTGCCTTCCGGTACCGGGTCCAGTGTTTCCGGATCGACAATTTCTGCGATCGCTTCTGTTTCCAGCAGATACATTCCACCGGGACGATCAGCAGACTCGATTCCCAGTGAACCGATCTCTGTCATACCCCAATGATCGATGACACGCGCGTCCCAGGCCTGTTCGATGCGACTGCGAGTCGCGGGAATGGCTCCTCCGGGCTCTCCGGCTACGACCAGTAAACGCACTGCGGATTCGTGCAGATCAATGTCGTTCTGTTGCGCCAATTCCGCCATTCGCAAAGCATAAGTGGGAGTACAGCAGACGATGGTGGCTTCATTTTCAATCATTGCCCGCAGACGATTCTCGGTTGACATCCCTCCGCCGGCGAGACAGAAGTTACCGATCCGCCCTGCTCCTTCGAAGGCCGCCCAGAAACCAATAAACGGTCCAAACGAAAACGGGAAAAAAAAACGGTCGATCGGAGTGACGCCTGCTAACAGATAAATCTGTCGCCAGCATTCCATGATCCAGTTCCAGCTTGCTGCTGTATCCAGCCATCGCATCGGTTGTCCGGTTGTCCCCGATGTCTGATGCAGGCGGTGATATCTGTTGGACGGATAAGTAAGATTCGTTCCGTACGGTGGCTGTGTGGTCTGTCCATCGACCAGTTCCTGTTTGGAAGTCAGTGGCAGCTGGTACAGGTCTTTCAAACCGCCAATGGCTGATACATCAATACCCGCAAATTTGCGAGCATAAAAGCGATTACGAGGTATGATTTCCGCCAGCATATCCCGGAGTCGACGCGATTGTATCTCACGAATTGACTCCCGATTGCACCAGATCTGCTCAATCGACGTTGTCACTCTGTCACCTTAACTTTGGATAGTTGATCAAACCGTCGTTTTATGTCGCTGCCGTTGAGCGTCAATCGGTCAACGGCAGCGACATAAAATGAATTCCCTGCGATTTCCCGATGGCCCCTCGGGACTACGCAAAGTGATGGGTTCACTTCAACGATGTCCTCGGTAACTGATCCATATGACAGCGTCTGGTCACTGGAATAGCGGCTGTTCGCAAAGCCAGAGTATTTTGTGTGCGATTTGTGTGCGAAGTCGTGATCTATTTGAGCAGATATCGATTGGCGATTGTAATACCGGACAACATCGCACCGACAATTCCCAGAAAGCCCTGATCTGTACCGCATAGATAGAGGTTGTCCACAGACGTCTGGCCGTCGACGAACTTCCGGGGCGCTCCATAGACACATCCGTTGTCATGACCGGTAAATCGGCGAATCGTACGCGGAGTAAAGACATCGGTGTCGAGTACGTGGCCCCGAAAATCGGGGATATGGTTCATTGCCACCTCGATGATGCGATCATTCCATTCCATCTTACGAAGCTGATAATCTTCTTCTGACAGAGAAATCCAGTACTCGGGATCTGCGAGCGCCGTGATTCGAACTCTGCCATCTTCAAGAGGCCGGGAGTAGTCAAAATTATTCGGTGAACAAATGATTCCGCTGCGCAGATCAACGGGAGCATTCGGTCGTTCATAATGGAATTTATCAGCATCGTTAAAGAAAACGATGGTTTCGTTATGTCCAAGGTCTGACGGTTCACAGTCCAGAACTGAAATGGATTCAACGAATGATATATTTCCGGGGCTGGGGCGACTGACGGGCTGCGTTGGGTCGACCATCCGCATGGTTTCTGCCGCTCCGGCCGACGACAGCACGTTTTTCGCTTCGATTTCGGTACCGTCGTCAAGAATGACGGAATTAGCCTGGCCATTACGCTGCACGATTTCCTGTACACCTGCCCTCAGCTTGAGATGTCCGCCAAGTGACTTGAAGTGTCTGACGAGCTGCTTCAGGATTCGACGGATTCCATCAAACGGTCGTCCAAAACCTTCGTAAAATATGCTCTTAAACATGATCACAAACTGACTGAAATCCATGTCACGCGGTGTGGCGCTGCCATAAAACATCAGCGGGCAAAAGAGCATGTCGATCAGAACCGGATCGCTGATGTGTTCGCTGAGCACCTTCCGTGCAGAAACAGACTTACGGTTCAGGTCGAGCGCGTCATGTTCATTGATTTTTTCCAGCAGGCGGCAAAACCCGTCGATCTGCTTTGGGAATGCCTCTGCGATGCCATTAAGCAGGCAGTTGAAATCGTTCGTGAAATTCAACACACAGCCTGGAAATGCGACTTTTGACTGCAGTTGAGGACGCAGGTCGAAATCTTCCCATCTCATTCTCAATTGCCTGAGCAATTTGCTGAGCGGTCCTGCTTTTGTACCGGGTTCTGCATAATTTGTGATCGCGTGCAGACCGACATCGTAGTTGCGGTCGCGGAGGCGGTAGAACGAATTGAGACCGCCAATTGTTGTGTGGCGTTCAAGAATGCAGACGCTCTTTTCGAAATAGGCCAGCCGGACTCCGGCCGAGAGGCCTGACATTCCTGCACCAATGATCACGGTATCGTATTTCACCGGCAGACGTCCTTTGGGGTGATTCGTCTGTAAGTGGAACGGACTCGATGACGACTTTTAATCATGCTCCTCTGACGGCAGAGGCGACATACACGAATTGATGACAGTTAAGTCTGCACTGAGTCTGGTTACAGGCCTGTGACGTGCCGGCTATCCGGCTACGGGGACGTCCTTCAGGCGAGGCTCCAGATAGGCGACCGTGGTGGCCATCGTCGTCAGGTGTTCGTATTCATCTTCCGGAATCTGAATTCGATAGGCTTTTCGCAATTCCATCACGATGTCAAGGAAGTCCATGCTGTCGAGTTCCATTTGTTCACGGAACGCCATTGCATCATCCAGACCGGACAGATCTTCATCCGGAGCTATCCGCTCCAGAATATCAAGCACGACCTGTCTGATCTCCTCACCCGTCATCAATCGACCCTCTCAAGAACGTCAACCGTCAAATGAATATGTGCGAGCTGAGACAAAAATACCAACCCTGGACTGGTTCAGTCTTCGTATTTCTGAACGATCAACACCGAGTTGATTCCCAGCATTCCAAAAGAATTGTTCAGGATGCTCCGAACTTTCCCGAGATCACGCGGCTGATTCGCCACCAGTTGATCGAGCTCGCACCTCGGGTCGGGAGAGTCAACATTGATTGTAGCGTGGGCCATCCCATCGTCAAATGACGACAAATTTCCCAACAACTCCAAAGCGCCTGCAGCGCCCATCGCATGTCCAATGAAACTTTTTGTATTGTTTACGACAGCATTGGTTCCACCAAACACCTCCCGCAGTGCAGTGGCTTCTTCGATATCCCCCTGTTCTGTCGCTGTGGCATGACTACTCACAAGGTCGACATCATGTTGAGTGATTCCTGCCCGTGAAAGTGCCAGCCGCATGCATTCTGCCTGTCTCTCAGAATTGGGCAGTACGAAGTCGCTGGCGTCGGAATTCATTGCATGTCCGATGATCTCTCCATAGATGGTGGCACCCCGTTTCAGGGCATCGGGGAGTCGTTCCAGGATGCAGATTCCGCCGCCTTCTGCCACGACGATGCCGTTGCGCGCGTTGTCAAACGGACGGCTGGCTTGTGTGGGATCTTCGTGAGTCGCAAGTGCGCCCTGACTCTGAAAACTGGCAAAGATACCAAATGTATGGATGCTTTCTGAGACACCACCCGCAATGGCGATATCGACTTCGTTCAGCCTCAGCATCTGCAGACCCTGGATGAATCCTGCATTGCCGGCAGCGCACGCCGCCCCCACGGTCAGATGAGGTCCCGTGATGCCGAGGTTCAGTGTGACCTCACCGGCCGGGTTATTGGCCACTGTACGCGGATTATGATGGTGTGACCAGACTTTGGTGTCATATTCGAACTGTGAGATTTCATAGATCTCGTTTTCGGTTTCTACGTTGCCGTGTTCCGTGATGCCAAGATATACGCCGACGCGGCATTTTTCGACATTATCCCAGTCCAGTTCAGCATGTCTGATGGCTTCATTGGAGCAGTAGATTGCGACCGATCCGGCCCGTGTACCGCGGCGGACTTCTCTTCGCGACTGATAGCGCAGCTCGTCGAAGTTGCAAACACCTGCCAGAACAGGTGGCATGTATCGAGTTTCGTAGTTTACGACGCCTGATCGTCCGCTGAGCAGATTACGCCGAAATTCGTTCAGGCTGTTTCCATTGGGAGCAGTGAGCCCAATTCCAGTGATGACAATACGATCGTTGACGGGCACAGGATAATCTCGGGCTGTGAGAGGCGGGACAGGCGATCCGGCGAACTGCCTGTATCATTGCGCCGCAGCGTACCCGTGAGGCGTAAGAGTGGCAAGGTCCCGGAGATTCTGTTCGGGGCGCATTCTGTCGAATGTATGTCAGTAGAAACGTATATCGCTTCCAGTTTCAGCAGATTCTGATAATCCCGGGTTGTTCCTGGATCTGCTTACAGGCAATATTAATTCAGTCAGGGTTAGCAGCCAGAACAGTCAGCAGCCAAAAACATCGTCGTGGGCGGTGCACCAGTATCCATTTTCAGCAGCAACGGTGAACTAAATTTGTAGATGCGCTGTCCTCTGTCTTTCAGACTCGCGACAGTTTCGACACGCGCCCGCTGCCCACCCACTCTGCTACAAAGATATTCCCTTCGGCATCAAAGCACGCGTCGTGAGGATGGATGAACTGACCGTTCAACCATTGGTCCGGCTGAACGCGTAGATTATCAATTTCGTTGATGCGATCTACAGCTGCGCCCAGGTGAGCAACGACTTGGTTTTTTTCGTTGAGAAGAGTCACACGCGCTTTCAGTTCGGGGACCAGCATCAGGTTTTTCCATGTATCAATATTGGCAGGCAGGCCATATCCCTCCAAAGTCTGCTTGTATTTGCCTTCCTGAGTGAATGTCTGCAACGTACCGTGCGCACGATCGGTGACCACGATTTCAACGGCACGCCCTGGACGATTATCGAGCCACAGGCCGTGAGCTGTATTGAAGGTGCCCTTCCCTTCGCCTGGTCCACCGAAGCAGCTGAGCCAGTTAGCATTTTTGTCATAGCGGTGAATATGAAAGGATCCGTAGCCATCTGCCAGCCAGAAGCCGCCATCGTCGGCAAACGCGAAGTTTGTGGGCATGAAGCGATCACGTCCCCAGATCTTCTTCCGGTCTGTGTCTTCGTTCACCGCATAAACACCCGATTCCATGGGTGCATATTTTTCCCAGATCGTTTCGCCGGTCAGCGTCATTTTTGAAAATGCTTTAACCTGCTGATACCCTGTGACGTACAGGAATTCTTCGCAGCCTTCTTTACGCACTTCCAGTCCGTGTCCACCTCCCTGAAATCGGCTGCCGAATGCCCGCATGAATCTGCCTTCACTGTCGAAAACAAAAATCGACGGATGATCCGGTTGGTCTGCTCTTCCCTCGTGAATCACATACAGATTGGCTTCACTGTCGACCGCCACATTGTGTGTCGTTTGCCAGCTGTACCGTTCAGGGAGTTGTGGCCACGCGTGTTCAATTCGGTAACGAAATTCACCGTCGCCTACGATCACTTCCTCAGTCGTGCGTCTCGCTGTCAGCACCTGCGGTGCTCCGACCACAGTCATCGCAGCAGTTGCACTGGCGCCAAGAAACGTTCGCCGTGTGGCAGGAATGGCAGAATCGAGCATGAATTCAGGTTCTTTCAGCAATGGATTTGTTGAGTAATATTACAGAATCTTCAACTCAGGAGTACTGACGGCGATAACAGTCAACTGACCGAATGACGAGGCGTATCCAATCCAAATACACTCAGTGAGCACAAATAACAGACGATTGAGTCACGGTTGCAGATTGTGCAAATGAGTCCATGTATACAGCCCGGAGTCGTGCTTGTCCGACCATACAAATTTCAACGCATAATTTCCGGTCAGTGAAACATCATTTATCTGGATGTCTTCAGCGACACTGTTGGGATCCAGGATCTGACGTCCCGTAAATTCGTCAATACACATCGCGCAACGGCAGCTTTGTCGCAGCAGGCGGAATGGCAGTCGGGAGACTTCATTTTCGGCCCAGATGATTTCAAGAACAGCGGCGTCACGATGGACACGTAGGTTTTGAGGTGTCTTCATGAATGGAGTGTTTCTTCCGGACCCTGTGATTTCAAGCAGGAAATGATTCCAGAAGCAGTTCTATGTATTCGCTGAGGGACCCTGCGATTTCTTCGAATTCCACCAGTTGATGATCGAAAAGGAGTACTCCGGAGTATTTGCCGGTCGAATCAATGCAATAATAGTCGCCTTCTCCGTTTTCTCCGATCACCAGTACCTGGTCAGGCCACTGAAAATCATTGCCGTCCGGATGCATCACAGATCCGGATCGAACTTCATGATTGACGTCCAGAACGTCGGCAGAGTCGCTCATAAGCTCAACCGAACTGACAAGACCTTCCCTTTCAGAACCATCATCGGCGCGAGTGACGTTGATCAGCTGCGAGGGAAAGTTGTCGAGCAGTTGTTTGTAGTCATCCCGCAGGGAAAACCCTGTCAGTTTCTGAATTGCAATGAGTGGGTCTGACATGCTTCAATCGTATCCCAATGGCCCAACGAGACCGATCGCTGTCTGAGTGGTTGCAGGAATTTCATTTGGCACCCAAATTGGTGTGTCTGCCGTACAAATTGCTATACTGACTGGCATGAGCGTCATCCGAAATCATCCAGGCAGAGTTTGTGTATTAAACGCAGGTTTCGTTTTTTGGGTGTGGGCTTGTTTCGGACTCTCTCCTGCTGAGGCCGAATGGCCATACTATCCACCGAATGTTTCTCAGCCACCGAACGTCGATTCCAGCTGGGTTCGCAACGGAATCGACGCGTTTGTTCTTCGGAAGCTCAACGAACGGGGGCTGCAGCCAGCTGGAATCGCAGAGGATACCGTCCTTGTTCGGCGGTTGTACTTCAATCTGATCGGACTGCCACCGAGTCCGGATGATCTGCGGCGATATCTGGAGGATTCGTCTGAGGATCGCTGGGCATCTCTGGTTGACCGTTTACTGGACGATTCACGCTACGGGGAGCGCTGGGGACGCCTCTGGCTGGATCTTGCACGTTATGCCGACACGGCTGGTTACGAGGGTGATCCTGATCTGCCTCACGCATGGAGATACCGCGACTACGTCATCGACGCCTTCAATACGGACAAGCCGTATGACGAATTTATAAAAGAACAGATTGCTGGAGATGAAATCAATGAAATTATGGGTGCTGGTGAACTGCCCGCGGTTCCACCGGATCGAACGGTGGCTCTTACATTTTTGCGACTGGCACCCTTTACCGAACCACGTGGCGATGAGACACGACATGAAATGTTGAGTGAAATCACTTCGACGGTGGGATCCGTGTTTCTGGGCCTTACCGTTGGGTGTGCCAAATGTCACGATCACAAACACGATGAGATTTCAACCAAAGACTTCTATCGTATGAAGGCGTTCTTTGCGACGGTTTCCATGCCGCCTCCCGAACCGGGAGATATTTATCAGATTGGTGGTTCCATACCGGCTGCATTCTATCGTGACGGCGAAAAGGAATGGGCCAGCCAGCAGCGAATCAGATTCGAACGTGAAATCAAAGAATCAGCGCAGCAACTGGAACAACTACGTGCTGAACTCACAAAACGTCTGGACTTCGGAGCGGGATTCGGTTTGCAGGTCACGGGCGAAGGGCACAGAAATGATTACATCTACACGCGGTCACCTGTGAATGACGGAATGTTGCATTGCTCCGTTGCAAACTGCGACGGGGATTCCTGGACCTTTTTCACGGACAGTCTTGTTGAATCTGACGCGGGTGCGGTCAGCGGATCAAATCGCGGTTTGTGGTTCGGAGATCTTGCCACTTCAGGATCGATGACTCTTGGCCGGTCTTCCGCAGGAACGGAGTCCGTTGCGTCAGGCAGTTCTTATCACGGTGACTTTGCCCAAATCATGATTTACGATCATCCGCTGAGTGAAACGGAACGAAATCAGCTCGATCTCTGGTTGAATGCCAGCGGCCCTCAGACTGCGGCTGGTCCGCCGAAAAACGGACTCCGGGTCTGGTTCGATGCGGGCGATCTAGACGCCGACCCAGACTCAGATAATCCTCCGGTTGGTCGTCCGGTGGTCGAATGGACCGACCGTGTCAGCAACATAGCGCTCGTGCAGAACGATCCGGATCGACAACCGGTCGTCAGTAGAATCACATCCGATTCCCGGCAGATCTCAGGCGTTCGATTTGAAGACGATTTTTTGGCAGCAACACTGGCCGATGCCCCGTTTAGGAACGACCAGCAGGGTTCAATCGTCGTGGTTTATACGGCTGAACATTCAGATGAAGGATACGGATTATCCGTTGGTAGTCATAATGAATTCATCAGCACTTTTGTGAATTCGGGAGCATCCGGAAGCAAAGATCTTGAGTCAGCATTAGCGAAATCGAACAACGGTCTTGTGTCTTTCGAAGAGCGAAAACTCCTGACGTGGCTGAGTGATCGTGAACGGATGCTCAATCAGCAGATCAAACGACTGAATCCAGTTGCCATGTCGCTGAGGCATTCCTTTGGGCCCCCGTTTGAACCTGGAGTCCCCGTTTCGCGGATTATGATTCGCGGTGAATATGATAATCCGGGTGAAGTTGTAGAGCCGGGTTTTTTGAGCTGTATTACCGGAAACGAAGAGCCCGCAGCGATTCGACTGGACCCCTTCAAACGCTGGCCGACCCGCAGTCGTCGTACCGCGCTGGCCAAATGGATTGCAAGCGAGGATAACCCGATGACGGCACGTGTCCTGGTCAACCGCCTGTGGCACTGGCATTTTGGTCGTGGAATTGTTCCGACTCCCAGCGACTTCGGACAACTAAGCGGCGGCCCGTCCCATCGGGAGTTACTTGACTGGCTGGCGCAACAGTTCATACGGGACAAGTGGAGCATCAAGTCGATTCATCGACTTATTCTCACGTCTGCGGCCTGGCGGCAGACGTCGATGCGAGTTGATCCGCGGGCGTCAGAGATCGATCCGGACAATAGTCTGCTCTGGCGATATCGAAGACAACGTCTCGATGCTGAAACCATCCGCGACGCTGTACTGACCGTGAGTGGTCGTCTCAATCCCGAACAATACGGACTTCCGATCTTTCCCCCGCTTCCGGACGACATCGAACAGCGCGTCAAGTATTCACAAAACAAATGGGATACCCAAACTGGTCCGGAAGGCCGCAAACGCAGTATTTACATTTATCAACAGCGAACACTGACCATGCCATTTATGCAGGCATTTGATGCTCTGGTATGTGATGAGTCACGACCGCGACGACGTTATTCTGTGACACCACTGCAGGCACTCGCCATGTACAACGGACGCCTGGTCAATGAAGAAGCAAAGCACTTTGCGAAACGTGTACGCGTATCAGTCGGGGCTGATGCAGGCACAGCTGAACAGATCAAACGAGCATATGAGATCGCTCTGGTTCGGCCGCCCACAGAGGACGAACAGGCGAGCATGGCACAGCTGTTCACATCGGTGGATACCGGTCTGGAATCCATATGCCGAGTCCTGATGAACAGCAATGAATTTATATTTGTGGATTAATCACGTGTGGAAGTTTTTTGGGTCACACGTCTCGGAGCCGTTAGAACCCTCAGGTCAATTTTAATACCTGTCAGCATTCTGAAACCGGATCGGAGTGCGCAACTGCAGAAATATATCCAATGCCCATTACTCGACAGCATTTTCTCAATGCGACCTTCAACGGCATTGGTGCGCTAGCGCTGAGTGATTTGCTGTCGAACAGCCGGGGTTCGGAGTCTGAGGCGGTCAATCCACTGTCGGTACGAGAGCAACATCTGCCGCGCAAGGCCAAACACTGCATTTTTCTGTTCATGCAGGGTGGTGTGAGCCAGATGGATTCATTCGAATACAAGCCGGCACTGAATGAACATCATGGCAAGCCGCTGCCCCGAATACCGAGTATATCCGGCGAGCTGCAGGGACGACTGACATTTCCTCATGTCACGATCGGCAGTCCCTTCAAATTCGGGCAGTATGGGGAGTCGGGGCACTGGTTTTCCGAGTTGTATCCGCATCTGGCAGAACATGCGGATAAGCTGGCCATGATTCGGGGGATTAAAACTGATAATCAGAATCACGGACCGTCGACACTGCACGTGACAACGGGAAATCAGTTTCCCGGCAGTCCGTCGGTCGGGTCATGGGTGACCTACGGACTGGGATCCGAAAACCGGGATATGCCCGGATATGTTGTCATCCAGGATCCGCGTGGTGCCCCTGTCAATGGTGCAGCTGTGTGGGCGAACGGTTACCTCCCGGCCAGCTACCAGGGGACTTTGCTGCGTTCGGAAGGAACACCCATTCTGAATCTCGCACGTGCTGAGGGGATTTCAATGCATCAGCAACGCAGAGAATTTGATGTATTGTCAGAGCTCAACAATCGTCATCTGTCCCGACGTGTCGACGATACGGAACTTGCTGCTCGTATCAATGCTTACGAACTCGCGTTCCGAATGCAGGCTGAGGCACCTCAGCTTGTTGATATCTCGGGCGAGACATCAGCGACACATGAGCTTTACGGGCTTGATGATCCGGTGACTGCGCGATTTGGCCGCCAGTGTCTGCTCGCGCGACGTCTGGTCGAGAGTGGTGTACGGTATACGCTGCTGGTGCATGGAGTCCAAATTGGTAAACACAGCTGGGACGATCATGGAGATGTGCAGGGCCGTATGATAAGGCACTCGCGTGAAGTTGATCAGCCGGTTGGCGCTTTGCTGACCGACCTGTACGAGCGAGGTTTGCTCGAAGATACTTTGGTTGTCTGGGCATCGGAAATGGGCCGTACACCATTCAAAAATGGTTCGATGGGAAAGAAACCGGGTCGGGAGCATAATTCCTGGAACCTTGTGATGTGGATGGCCGGTGGGAATGTCAAAGGTGGTTCTTCTGCGGGTGAAACCGACGAATTTGGACTGCGGTCAGTCGCTGATGAGAGCATTCCGATTCGCGATGTTCATGCCACGATTCTGAACCTGATGGGGCTGGAAGACGACGAGCTTCGTTATCATCATGCTGGTCGCCTGCGCCAACTGACCGATATCGGCGGATACGTACTGGACGATATTATCGCACACGCTGTTTGAAACGGCAGGTAATGCCTCTTCTGTTTACATGTGAAGATACTCGCTCATCTTTGACAGGTTATCTGTATTGATGAGATCTTCCCCCGGACGGTTCAGTTTGCATGATGCAGCCAGGGTTATCCGTTGATGTTCGGCCGACCACGCGAGTTTCTGGTGATCCTGACGGACGAGCCGGTACCGTGCCATTCTCTGACCGGTCGGAAACTCACTCTCGCCTCACCTGTAGATACGATAGTGCTCGTCTAGTCCAGACCGTAGTGTTCTACTTTGGGCCAGTATTCGTCAAAATCGAATTTTGGACTGTTGTCTGTGTCATGGCAGTCGTAGCACATTGATTCAGCCTGTTCGTAGGTTACTTTCATCTCTTCACGAGCAAGCTCCAGGTTTCCGCCGTCGAGCAGCTCAATATGTCTGCTCCCGGGGCCATGGCAGTTTTCACACTGGTTGCCGGCGAGCAGTGTTTGCAGACGTCTGTCTTCTTGGGTTTCCGCGAACTCACTGTTCAAAAATCCGCCGTGATAGCGAATGTATTCCTGGGGATCCCAGCCGGTGACATGACAGCTAAGGCATTCCGGGTCATACATTCGACCCACACCGTTCAGACGCTCGTGTCCTTTTCGTTCATTGGCGGGATCAAGACTCTCGAACGCATGAGCATGTGGTGTTGTTTCCCAGATCGAGTAAGCCTCTGTGTGGCACTCCCCGCATTTTGCCGCACCGACAAACGATGCACCACTCGGATGGCCGATCACACCATCTGCCAACACAATTTTTTCGTCACGAAGTCTCTGCTGGTAGTTGCGCATGTGAACGATCATCGCTGGCGAATCACGAAACTCACTCCGTTCCAGGGGTATCAGCTGAAAACGAATCGGTGTTTCATGGTCCGAAGGATAGAGACCAAGAATGCCGATGTGTTTCCCCTTGTGGCCAATCTGCAGAAACAGAGTATTACCGATTTTCTCTGTCCTGGCAGTCGGGTCGGGGTCGCTGAATCCCTGACCGACCACGATTGCGTCGAACTGTGGGTAGCGCTCCGCCAGTGCGCGAGATTCATCAGGAAGACTGTGAGACAGCAGGATTCGACAGTCGACGTTCTGCAATTCAAAGTCACGCAGGACGTTTGCGATGGACGGGTCGGGGTCGCTCCAGGTGATGTCGGAACCAGCTCCTTCGGCGACTATCGAGGCTATTGTGGATTTGCTCATGATACTGGTGATGCCGACACGTCGTTCACCGATGTCCACGATCCGCGACTGAACCGGAGTGCCGATCTCCGGGGAACCATAAAACAGCAGATTGGCGCTCACCAGTCGCGGCGCCATGTCAGTGTCATCTATCGCGTCCTGAGTGATGAGAAAGTCCGGTTGCAGCCGCAGATCCTCCGGGCCAAGTCCCACTGCAACATACTGCAGATCATTGAGTGCCTGCATTGATGTTTCGTATTTGATCTGCGATTGGCGAACCGTGCGTCGAGAAAGTCCTCCCAAATCGACACCTCGAATCTCCCACCCTGAGTCTCTCAGTTTGCGCCAAATGTCAGCCCGTCGTGCCATGCCACCCATTTGATTTGATGTACAGCCACACGGTTCGAAAAATCCATGCTGTTCACCACTGATCATCAGAGCTGCCTGAGGTTTGGGCCATTCATTCCAGATCGGGACGACGTCGGAATTATGGCGGACCTGTTGAGTGTGTTTGGATGGACGATTGAGTCCTTGATCAGCTGAGGGTTTCGGCCTGTCGGAGATCTGAATGAACAGCCAGAATAGTGATCCTGTCAGGATGATTCCGATAATAATCAGCGACAAACCTCGCACGTCAGCATTTCCCGGAGCAGAAGCCTTGGTCTTTAACAGTATGAACCGATTCACCGGAGCGGCCCTGGCATTTTTTAACCTGGTCTGTACACATCGACGATGTGATTGAGCGTTTTTCAAGGGGATTTTCCGGACGCACAACAGTACCCGGTCGGAACTTTTTGAGACATTCCAATTTCAAAAAGCGTTGAATGTTACAAGAATGACAATTTCCGATTCCGTCGGATGATTCGTGACGCAGCGAATAATTCCTGGATTTGTACTGGACCGTTCGGACCTCAGACCCTTGGGCGGCACTCCGATTGTCATGCGGTATCGAGTGACAGTTCCTGCTGAATTTCCAAGCGGTTCAATTGCGACTTCGATAAAATTTGGATCCGACTCGATTTCGAGTATCTTGAATTCTTTGTCGAATTCTTCCTGATTCACGAGCAACAGCAGATCGGATTCGTGTCCCTTTGAAGCTGGAAACTGGCCCAGGCTGATGAGTCGCTTCCTTTCGTCAAATCGAGTTCCTCGCATGGGCATGAATCGGAGGTCACCGATGCGTCTTGCGGACACAGGAATCAATACATCGTCTGCCTTCCCGTCACGAAATGTTACTGTCAGGGTGTCGTTCAGCTCGCCGACAGGAAAATCAGGGCGTACTGTGATGTTGAAGTTCCAGCCACTGAGAGCATTGTTCAGATTGAGATCGGATTCTTTCATCGGGACGTATTCGACCGTGGTGGATTCTGTTTCGGCCGATATGGTTTCAATCCTTAAGTCTGGAATAATCCGTGAGAACATGGTTGTCTGAATCACTCCAGGTGTATTTCCGTTGAGATTTCCGACGGACCATTTTTCTGCCGGCTTCGTGATGATCGACGACTCAACAATCCCTGTGATGAGGTATGTCATTTCGGTGTTGTCGGGGTCATTGGTTTGGACAGTGGCACCATGACGGAATGCAGGATTCTCTTTTGCAGCCTTCCACTGAACCGTAACAGTTGCAGACTCTCCAGGCGCAATCTGATTTCGGTCGAGTGAAAAACTGGTGCATTGACACGTTGATTTTCCGGTTGTCAGTTCCAGTAGTGCCTCTCCCTCGTTGGAAATGGTGAATTCATGCTTTTTGTCCGGAGCGTGAAGCCGCATACGACCAAAATCGTATGTTCTTCCTGTAGATACCGCTTTGGGCCACGGGCCAGTCGGTGACACTTTCGGCGCGGGATTGATTTTCTTGTTGTCGTCTTCAACCTGCTCGACCTGGTCGTCTTTATCGATGCTCAGGATCAATTCAGAGGTACTTTGGGCACCATCCGGATCCTCGCATCCCGAGAGCAGAACGAAGATTGCGATCAGACAGGTACCAGGTCCCCAGAGGCATGCCGGTTGCCACCGCAGAGTTCGTCGCATCATGCTATTCATTGTGTTCCACCACTAATAATTCGGTCCATGTTTCTGATGTCGTCAGCAGACAGGTATTGGTCACTGTGTCCCCATTCCTGATTTACTGCTTCGATGTCTTTTGCCTTTTTGGCAGTCGCACACGCTGCAGAAATCTGCCCTGCTGTTTCTTCCAGAAGTGCCAGTTGCACCCGAAAGGCAGCATTTGTGGGATGCCACTCAATGACCTGCCTCAAGTCGTCAAGGCTGTACTCAATGTACTCATGCTGGCCGGTGATTTGATAGACCTGATGATACACCAGAGCTCGTGTGAGTCGTCCATCAATTCGGCGTTTGTCGCATGCGACGTAACTGTCGCATGCCAACTTAATGGTATTCAACTCACTGTCCCGGATTTTGCCGGGCGTCCCAGATTCTTGCTGTGGATCTCGCTGCATGAGTGAATACGCTGCGGTCCGGACAATGTGTTGGCGAATGATTGGGGACAAAGGGTCGGCGGCGGCAGCCAGCTCAAATGCATGCTGAGCACCACTGCTGTCTCCGCTCCAGAATCGTTGCTGACCGATGCTGAACTGGACCCGCGCTGCTTGGACAGGGATGAGTCCCCAGATCAGTGTTGCGGCCGCAGCAGCTGACCAAATAATGGCGTCCAGGAACGGCCTTAATCGGGTCGGACGTACTGGTGAAGAGCCATAATTGATTTGAGACACAGGCGTCGCAATCGAAGCCAGTGCGACAAAGAGAAACCACAGAGTGGTGACCTGAAGTCCACCTGCTCCCAGCAGATGCACGAGCAACGTAATACATCCTGCCGCGGGCGCCAACGGGTTCCATGGGAGTCTGCTAATTGCTGCGGTGACAAACACGGTCAGTAGCATTGCTGTGGCACTCATAGCCGCCAGATATCCGAATGCGCCACCGGTTATCCAGTGCCATCCAAAATGCAGGAAAAGGCATCCAATGATTCCTGGGGCAACAGGCACAGAATTCGGTTTTGCTGTGTTTTTTCGGGCAGGAGTGACTGACCAAATCGAGCGAGCGACACCTGCTACGATCAACAGCATTCCGACGAATCCGACAACGCCTGCGAAGCACCATACGTCCAGCAGAAAATTGTGCGGATCCATGATGGACTCGCTGGACTGGACAGGCTTATGTGAAAGATAGAGTTGTCGAAAGTTTCCCGGTCCGGATCCAAACAGTGGTTCTGCACAGATGACACCGGCAGCTCCAATCCAGTACAGAAATCGAAACTGCAACGATCGTGGTGACTCAAGCAGCACCTGACGATCGATAACGCCCGACAGCACCCCGATGAAAAATAACAGTGTTGCCGGGATCGCGATGGTCAGGACTATTCTAAACATCGACCACAGTATCGACCGGGATGTTTCTGACTGACTATCACGTCGGATCAGCAGCAGTATCATACCGACACTGGTTCCCACCCAGGCTGTTCGACTTTTGGTCAGTATGAGGCACCAACTGACGACAATGAGTGCCGCAAGCGGGATCACCAGTTTCCTCCAGTCGTGGTTAGGGGCACGCCATTCCGATATCAGCCCACCACTCAGCAGGACTAGTCCAACTGCCAGAACTCCCGCCAGCGTATTTGCGAGTGCGAACGGACCGAATGGTTCGGTACTGTTCAAGAGCCGTTCTTCAAACAAGTCGCGTCCCGGTCCATCCAGGATCCCTGTACTCGAGAACTCTCGTTGAATTCTTGCGGTTTCCAGCGGATTTGTTCCGCTGTCAATAATCCTGCGTTTCTCTAGATAAGACTCAGCTTCTCGAGCGTAGAAAACATGGCTCTGCCAGATACCGTACACAGCCAGACCGGTAGCGAGACCGGCGATCAGATTGACCAGCGTTCGGCGACAGCCCGGATGCGATGCCAGCAGACGGCACAGACACCCGCAGGCAGCAATCGCGGTCCATGCCATTGCCAGATTAATCGCTGCGCGTCGGTCCCCTGAAACTCGAAAGACATTCCACGTGGACAGCCAGATACCGATAGGAAGAATTACCAAACCGGCCGTCACAAGGCCACCAGGTGTGAACCAGAATCTCCATGGTTGTTTCCCCAATCTGATACCTGAATCAAGTGAAGAGTCGGTTTTCTGCCAGTGTTTCCATTGAAGGATTCCGGCAATGGCAGCAAGCCACAGAAAAGACAGGTGCAGTCCATCTCCTTCAACCGCAGCCAGTGACGGCCAATAAAACTCGCAGGCCAGCAATGATGCCAGAATTGCAAATTGTCCGACAGGTTCTGACGAGAACGAATCTTTAACCGACTGTCCCGTTTTTTTCAGTTTTAGTTTGGTGCGGATCATCAGCCGGTTCAGTTCACAGAACTATCTTGTGGCGCAGATGGAGCATTCGCAGTCTCACGCATTGGCACCTGACCGGATGACGGATTTACGTTTACCGATCGGGATGTCATCTCCTCACGGTGTCTTTTAGTAGATCTTCGTCCGGCGGTTTCCACAATGGCGACGACTGAAAGCACGCAGAAGATCAGGGCGATCACCATGAATGCGCCCGTCCAGTCTGATACCTTATAGAGCAATAAGCCGCCAAGACCTGTCGTCAGTGTTGCAAGGTGAATTGTGAGAACCGCGTGAGCCGGTTTCAGCCCAACCTCGACCAGTCGATGGGAAAAATGGCTCTTGTCACCATGAAACGGGCTGCGGCCATGGCGCAACCGAATCAGGATCACGGTGCAGAAGTCATACAAGGGCACAGCCAGAACACACAGCGGTGCGAGGATGAGATGGCGACTTCCCGAGGTCTCATAGAACGTGCCGGAAACCGTCAGTGTTGCCAACAGAAATCCGGCCAGATTGCTGCCGGAATCTCCCATGAAGATGGATGCGGGAGGTCGATTCCACACGAGAAAACCACCAAGAGCGCCGGACGTGATCAACAGACCAAAAGCGACAACCCAGTGCGGAGTCGGGACCAGAGTGAGCAGAATTCCGGCAAACAATATGGAGGAAATCAGACCGATTCCAGCTGCTAAGGCATCCATGTTGTCCAGAAAATTCAGGGCGTTCGTGAGAACCACAATCCAGAGAACAGTCACTACGAATCCGATCCAGGGTTGTGTGACAAACAGTGTTGCCTGAACCCCCGTCCAGGTGACACCAGTAGCGACGCCGATCTGAGTCAGTAATCGGATTTGCCACGGAATGTTCCAGCGATCATCAGCCAGTCCGACCAAAAACAGTACTGTTCCGCCGGTGACAATCGCGGCCATTTGTCGACAGAGTGCGGGGTTGCGATAAAGTGTTGACAACAGTGTTTCGAAACCAAACGAAACGCGAACAAACTGTAGTGGCGCCAGGTACAATGCGGCCAGCGGCAGTGCAATTCCGATCGCCAGCGCAATACCACCGCCCAGTGGTGTGGGCTGGTGATGGATTTTACGGTGTCCTGGCTGGTCGACGAGTCCCAGTCGGGGCGCGAGCGCACGAATCATCGGGGCGCACACACAGCTGGGTATAAATGCAGCAATCAAGCTCGCTACCAGGAAACTCAACACTTCCATTTTGTAATTCGCCGGGTGGCTGCGGGATGCCACTGATACGCCGTGGTCACCCCGCCGACCATTAATTTAATTTTATTCACGGTACAGGAAGTAACCACACGGCGTTCGAATCCAGTATCAGAACAGTCAGCACCAGTCTGATTCTGAGTAAACAGGACCTTGTCCCGTCTGATTCAATCTACGGTGACAACCTCGCATGTGACGGTTGAATCATTTGGTCTTTTGGGGATTCGCTGTCGGATTGCCATCGAGGCTGGAAATTACTTCAACAGATATACAGATCTATGGACATGCGTACATCATACTATGGTAATTCTGGCATAGCAGCGTAGTCAGCTTGTAGTTTTGGCAGTGGATGTTTTGACAGACTGTCTGCCGAAGTTTTTTCGTAAGCCTTTTGCTGCAAGTATCTTACAGGATTTTATCTTCTCAGATCCGCTTTTGGCGCAACACTTGCTTTATTGTGTTATCAGAACGAAGACGGTCATTCTGATCAGCAGTATCGAACGAAAAGGGAGAGCACCATGCGATCACCCGTTACCCCAAAAGTCATTCGCCGATTGCTGGCCGCGGACGGTTATCTGCACCTTGAACTTCCTGAACTGGCAGTGAGTGAACTTCAGAAAATTAAAAACGCTGGCCCACTGGAGGGGCCTCGTCATCTGCTACTTGGCTTGGCATTGAAACGAGCCGGTGAATCAGAACTGGCAATTGAACATCTGGAGACGGCTGCCCGAGTCATGCCCACTCCTGTTCGAAGTTTTGCCTGGAGTGAACTGGCCGACTGCTACAGGAGTATCGGAAGTTTTGCACTGGCAAATTTTGCCGATTCGCTCGGTGGTGAAAAAACTTACGAGTTGCGAATTGCACTGCCATTTGGAGAAATCAGCATCGAGTCAACGGGAGCAACAGTGGAGGTTGTTTGATTGCGTTTGTCTAAGTCAGACACTGGCAACTCATCAGCAGAGTCATCCCGTACGGATGGTTCTGCTTTTTTGTGTTTCGTTGGGTAATGGAATTTTCATCATTCGTCTGTTCGCAGATCCTGTCACGCGACATACTTCTGTTTCGACAGCTTGTGTGTAGCTAATGAACTGAGTCAGGATCGAGCGGGGTTTTGTGATGGATACTCGCCCAGACGCATGGATCGTGCTGTTGGCGGTTTTGGGGATGTCCGGGCTGATCGGATGTCGCAATTACCAACATGCCCAAATACTGTCCGCTACCGACAAAGACATGGTTGGGAGCCACCAGGCCGGTGCGGCAACCTGGAAGCCACTCATCGATGAGGCAGTCGTCAGACTGCTGGCCCGTTCCGTCGACAGTGTGGAAACCGTTTCATACACAACGCCGGTTGGGCTGTCGGTTCGCACCGTGTGTTTCGCAGGTGTGGAAAATAGAAGCAGCGAACCGTTAGGAGATTTTCGCGAGCAGATCTACGAGCATATTGACTCACTCGTGGGCCAGTCTCCGCATTTTCAAATGGTGAGTCGGCGCTACGTTGAGGCGGCGATGAAGGAAATTCGCTGTCGTCCCGACGCGTTGATCCTTCCAGCGAATCAGAGACAGCTTCAGGCCTCACTCGAACGAGTCGATCAGCCGTTTGATTATCTGCTTTTCGCTCAGGTAACCTCCGGGACAACGGATATCAACGGCGACTACCAGCGTGACTATCTGCTGACGCTTGAACTTCTGGACGTTCATACGGGTGTTGCCATCAAGGAGTCGGCGCAACTCCGTAAGGGGTATCATAAATCCTATCTTGGCAGGCTCAGATACGAGTTGACTTCGAGACGGTAATACTGGTCTGTCAACGACCCCGGTGTTATGGATTCTGAGAACGGGCAGATCAGTGTCGGTGCTTTCGACTCTGTTACCGGACGCAGCCGCTCGCAGAACAGTGAAGGCCACTGTGATGAGTCTGGTATTTCGACGTGCCGTCCTGCTGGTTCTGTGGTGTCTGTTCACCTCTACTGGTTGCCAAACGACAGCGAAGTTCCAGGAAAGGATGATCTCAGCATACGATCGTGGTGAAGCCGATGAAGCGCTGTCTCAACTTGAGTGTCTGGCCGACAGACGCGACAACGAACCAGACATCACCTCATTGAACCGCGCCATTCTCTATCTGCTGGATTTCCGGCCTGAGTCAGCTATCCGTGAACTGGAGTTTAGTCGCAAACGGCTCGACTACCTGCAGCAGGTCAACGTTACTGAACAAGCGGTTTCCGCATTGAATGATGATTCGTCTGTTGCCTGGATCGGTCACGATTTTGAGCGGAGAATGGTCGACAACCTGCAAGTCATTGCGAGTCTCATACAGAATGATGACGATGTATTCGCACTTGCATCCAGGGGCATGAACGGTGTTTTTGCAGACGAGCGAATTCTCAATCGGTCCCGGACCGCCGTTGAATCTAACGAGTCAGAAACGGTCCTGCAGTCTGATCCTGTTCCTGCCCGATTTGCAGCAAATCGCATGACCGCTTGGTTGGCTGCGGCCTCGAGTTCGGAACGAATTTTGGATGCCGATGTCACGGATCGACTGATGCAGCAGGTGGCAGTGTGGGAGCCTTCCGGTAACACCGGCACTGATGCCCTGCAGACACTAGGGACCCGCAGCTCACGCGATTCCGGTACGCTGCAGGTCGTGACCCTTGCCGGCCGAATCTCACGTTGGAAGTCCAAGCAGATTATACCAACTACAGCTGCTTTACTGCTGGCGGATCGTGTTCTGAGTGTCACCAGTGATAATTCATTACCGCCGACCAATGTTCCGGTTCGGATTGCTCGACCAGTCCGGCAACATTACCAACCGACGTTTCTGACACATATTTCGGTCGCAGGGGAGAAACCAAAGCGTGGTCGATTGCTTGTTGATTTGAACGCAGCCGCATGGGATGCCTGGCAGGCGGGTCGAGATCAGCAGATTGCCCGCGCAGTCGTGCGACGTGTTGTCAAAAAAGGTGTCGTATACGGAGCCGGAAATGCCCTTGACGTGCGAGGGGGATCCGTTGCTGATTTATTGCTGAACGTGGCCGGGCTGTTCTGGGAAGCACATGAACAGGCAGATCTACGCCAATGGAACCTGCTGCCTGCGGCTGTTGAAGTGGTGCAGATGGAGCTTCCTGCGGGAAATCACAGGGTTAATTTACAGGTCTTTCCGTCGAATCAGCAAGCATCAGGAATACCGGCCGATCAGGTCGAACTCCCGGTAACGATTGAGGATGGCCGCAACACGTTTGTCGTGTGTTTTCGTCCGTACAGCAGACTGGCTGGGGTGCAATGCAGCAGGCCTGCTGACAGATAGCTTTTCGTTCTCATTTTCCTGAGGGTGCGAAACGAGCTTGCCGTCGTTCGGGCAGGATTTGTCTCACTCATTAATTTTTCACAGGTCCATCTTGACCGTGCTGCTAATTAATGACTCCGCTTACCGGAATTCGCAATGGTTCAGAGCGACCTGCGATGCGAATGATCAATTCATCTTCGAACTGACCGGGGTCCAGCGGTGCACTGAATTCAACAGGAACCACGTGTACAGTTCTTTTATCCAGCGGAAGAGTGACCTCGAAACAGTCTGACATTCCGTCACAGTCTATTGCCGCGATGCGAAACGGTTTTTTTCCTTTAACTACGATTCGCTGCCCGACTGTGTTTCCTGCCTGGACAGGACGGAATTTCACAAGCGAAGGAGTGACGGTGATGTCCGGTATGACAGTTCCTTCGACCATGAGGGGAACGTATGGGTTTCTTCTGTCGTTCGTGACAATCGTGACCAGATCCCGCAGACGTCCGGCATTAGCCGTGCTGTTCAGCTTCACCACTAATCGGTAGTCAATACGACCTTCGTCACGCTGGCCGGGAATCAGGTGTGCGGTCAGGTGGGGATTGTCAGTTCTGGCATCGACAATGTTCCAGTCCGGACGACCAGCGTATCGGATGTTCACTGTGACGGTAGCGTCCTGACCGAAGTCAACATTGTTGAATCGCACCAAACCTGGATCAAAGACAACATCACTGCGAATGTAAGCCGAGATAGGAATTCGTACTTCAGCGTACCGAGGGACGTCAAAGCGAATAATTAGATTGGAATCTTTTTTCTGCCGAAACTTGTGAGTGTTCATTTTGACTTCAACTGTTCCGGTTTGCCCGGGTTCAATCGTTGTCCGGCCTGGTGTGGCAGCAGAACATCCACATGTTGTTTTTACTTCCGAAATATGCACGCTGCGGTTGTAAATGTTTCTGATCTCAACCAGTTTTTTTGCCTCTGATCCGGTTGCGATCACGCCAAAATCGATTCTCTTCGTCTCGATCATTGGTCTGGCCCAGTCATCCGAAACGGCGTTCGACGTGAGGAAGGCCAACACATAGAAGCTTGCAAGAATTCCGAATTTCATGATCTGTATCTGCCCCAAAAGTACCGTATTCGGGTAGCGAGACCTCCCGTCTTGATACCGCCTGCGAACCCGAACATATTTCGCTTTTCCTGCGTGTGACCTGACACGCACACATGTTCGAAATGATGGGAGCAACCTGGAAAGTTGCTTCCACGCGCAGAACCGTTCCCAAGGATGATCGACGGAGTGGTCTCATTACGTTAGGGGGATCACGTCAAAGTGTCAATCTGCAGTTTTTCACTGTGGGTCAGTCCTTGCGGCAGGAATTGCCGGAAAATCCACACTTCAGATGAGGCCGTCTGGACGAATGGTGAGATTTGTGCGACTGGAGCCGTTATTGCGGTAAGGCTGGTCCATCGATTTTATCCGGCCAACGACATATTCATTTCCGTCATTTCACCAAGTATCACATGATGAACATGGGAGTCCCCTCTGTCACCCTGCATCTACGGCATTAAGAAACTCACATCGTCAGTCGGTGGGAAGCAGGTTTTTGGCACCTAGGTCATGACCATACGTCCGGTGTTGAGTCCACAGCCCCGCGTATGAATTGCCCCATCATTTAAGCAATCCAAGCCTGGGGTAGATCATCCGAATCACGGTCGAAATACAACAGCATGACTTTCCCTGTGAGTATTCAATATAGCTCCTTAAAGTCAGGTCCGTTCTGGACACCTTGGTCAGAATGTGTTCGATCGATTCGAGCAGAATATTTGTTTTTCTCCTTACTGACGTCCGTTCACCAAACGCCGGGAATGGACCAGTTCAGTCAGCTGTTGAGAACAACGTTTTTGTCCCTGGTCCTTGATGCTTCCACGGGAACACGTGGATTGTTTAACCATGCGTTTACTCGCTGGAACAGCTGTTATCCCACGGCAATGATGCGGATCTCGAATACTGAATGGTTCTTCGCGGGGTAGCATTAAAAATGCCCTCCAATGTTTCATTGTCCATGGTACCGACCGGAGCAATTTTACCGGGAAATATGAACAGGATGGGACGATCGACGTTCTGCATTTCTCTCTGTAGGAACTCCAGATTCATTCAGAATCAAATCGTCAATACGAATGGTGGATTCGCGACAGTTGCAAGGCTTCCCGCGTTTGGTCGTCCAGTTGTGCCGGTGTATGATTTTTCACCAGTGAGCTGGGATTGTGATGTCATGCTGAAAACAGTTCGCCATCAATGATGCCGAAAAAGTTTGGCGACTTTGGAATGCCAGCTCTGCTAAAGAGTGTTCGCGATTCGAGTCAACGAATTCGTGATTTGACAGCTAATTTTTTTAGCCGACATGGACTGTCCCGAGTTCTGATGAAACAAGCCCGCACGGGTATCCGTGCGGGCTTGTTTTGACACTGCGGCCGTCTGTCGTTTTGAGTCGTGATGAGACTCCTGAACGGCAGGCTTGTTAGCGAGAGAGTTTCACATGTTTGCGCTTCAAACGTCGAGCCTTCGCGCTTGCCGGACGTCGCCCATGGTTTGCTTTATTGAGTTTTCGGTTTGTCTTAGCCATATCAACGCCTGATTGGATTCAAATCGTCGCATTTTCAGCAGAATACTGGGCAGGCAGAATATCGATGCGTGAGAGTCTGCGAAAGGCTGACCCACGACAGAATCTCTATTTCCCAAAGAGATTTCGGATGCCACTGTCCTGTTGTAAATTGTCTGAAAACTTAATTCGACAGGAAATCTATCCCCGCTTCAGCCGATTTGACGGATGGACATTCGGAATTTTCGACGAGGCCTGATCCGGTCCGCAGCTTGCTGACATTGGGATACTCCATGAGAGGTTGGCAGTCACGGCAGACTTAATGGATTCGATTTTCATGCTACAACGAGTCGTATTCTTTGACATCGATGGGACATTGTTGGCATCAGGTGGAGCTGGTCAAAAGGCCATGGAAAACGCCCTGGTAGAAGAATTTCGGATTAACGTTCCGTTTGAAGGTGTGTTGACAGCCGGTCGTACTGACTATGGGATTGTGACAGAGATATTCGATCGATATCAGATCGCTCATTCCAGGGAACAGCATGAGCGTTTTCGCAATGCATATCTGGAACGGCTTCCGGACTGCCTGCAGAGTTTGTCTGGTCAGATATTGCCTGGTGTCGCAGAGCTTTTGGTCGCGCTCTCTTCTAATGAGGATCTTGTGCTTGCTTTGTTGACGGGTAATTATTCGGAAGGAGCCTGGATCAAACTCAGGCACTTCCAGCTGGACCAGTACTTTAAATTTGGTGGGTTTGGGGATATCCATGCCGATCGAAATTCGGTTGCAGATTCCGCCAGAGCGACAGCGGAATCTGTACTTGGTCGTTCGATTCCCGGACGCCATTGCTGTGTTGTGGGCGACACGCCGGCTGACATTGAATGTGCCAGATCCATTGGCGCCGTCGCGGTCGCCGTCGCGACGGGCACGGTCGACATAGAGGAACTCGCTGCGAATAATCCCGACCATTTGTTTGCCGACTTTAGTAATTTGAACCGGGCCATCGACAGAATTGCAGCAATTTCCCGTTCATAGGGTGTGCTTTATCGACAACCCGCCGATGGTGCGGTCGATGACACCAGTGAGTCGATTCTCTTCACCGAGTCCGAGTTTTTCGGATTCAGCGTGTTCGGGTGCGAGTGCCATGTATCACAGGAAACGGAGTCACACGAATCCAGTCTGCCTTGAAAACCGGTCGGGCAGCTTCTCAGAATTCCGTTGTCTGGTATCGTTCCTCCTGACAATTCTCGTTCAGAATCCATCGTTGGCAGGCTGCCATGAAAACTGACGAAATCCGTGAAAAATACCTTGTGTTCTTTGAATCCAAAGGCTGTGTTCGTCGGCCCAGCGACGTCCTGGTCCCTCGCGATGATCCTACCGTGCTGTTCACACCGGCGGGGATGAATCAGTTCAAGAATGAATTTATGGGGGTCGGGAATCTGGAATTCACCAGGGCCGCCACCTGCCAAAAGTGTTTACGTACCGGTGACATCAGTAATGTGGGAGTTACGGCCTACCATCACACGTTTTTTGAGATGCTTGGCAATTTTTCTTTTGGTGACTACTTCAAGCGTGAGGCGATTCACTGGGCGTGGGAATTCCTCACCGATTCAAAGTGGCTTGGTCTTGAGAAGGATCGACTGACGGTCAGCGTGTATCAGGGAGATCACGGTTTCGACGAAGAGGCCTTCAACATCTGGAGAGATGAAATCGGTCTGGCCACGGACCGCATTGCCCTTCTGGAAGAAGATGAGAATTATTGGCCAGCCGGTGCGCCCAGTCAGGGGCCGGACGGTGTCTGCGGTCCCTGCAGTGAGATTTTCTATCAGCCCCCAGGTTTCGACGGCGATGTTGAAATATGGAATTTGGTGTTCACTCAGTTCAATCGAGTTGGTGATCCGCCCGACAACCTGCGCCCCCTGCCGGCAAAAAACATCGATACGGGAATGGGACTCGAACGAACGGCCGCCGCACTCCAGGGTGTGATCAGTAATTTCGATAATGACGTATTCAAGCCACTGTGTCTTGCATCTGCCGAGATCGCAGAAGTGGACTACCGTTTTGACTCCCCGCAGGGACGTCCGATTCGACGAATCGCTGATCATGTTCGAGCGATCAGCTTTTGCATTCATGAGGGAGTGATCCCCGACACAGAGAAGGAAAACTATATCGTACGTCAGTTGCTTCGACGTGCATTACTGGAAGGTTACCTGCTGGGCAAACGCCAGCCGTTCCTTTATCAAATCGTGCCGGCTGTCGTCGACGTTATGAAATCCGCGTACCCGGATCTCGTGGAAACGGTTGAGAGTGTGCAGAACACCATCAAGGAAGAAGAAGATCAATTTCTGGGCACAATTGAACGAGGACTCGCCCGATTCAATCAGTTTGCTGCACGAGCGAATTCAGAAGAGGGAAAGATTCGTGGAGAAGACGCATTTGCACTTCATACGGAAGACGGATTTTTGATTGAACTGACCGAATCTATTGCGGAAGACCGAGGTCTCAAAGTTGATCGGGCCCATTACGATAAACTCACCAGCAATCATGCAAAGATCAGCCGCGGAGGCAAAGAATTTTCCGTCATGGTGGCGGGACCACTCGACATGATTCGTAAGCAGCACGGTGACACCGTGTTCCTCGGCTATGATGCGTCTACGTGTGAATCAACCGTCATCGGTCTGATTCACAACAATAGCAGCGTTGATAGTGTTCCTGCCGGTACACAGGGCAACTTTGGAATTGTTCTGGATCAGACGCCGTTTTATGGGGAATCAGGTGGACAGGTCGGAGACGTCGGCAGGCTGACCGGTGATGGTATCGGTGTGGAGATCTCAGACTGCCAAAAGCACAATCAAACATTGTTTGTTCTTGAAGGCCGGTTGATCACAGGAGGGCTGGCAGTTGGAGATGTGGTGCACGCTGAATTTGATGAAGCACGTCGAATCGGAATCCGACGTGCTCACTCTGCGACCCACATCCTGCATCATGCCCTGCATCAGACGGTGGGGGAAAACGCGACACAGCGAGGCTCCAAAGTTGAAGAAGATGCGCTGCGGTTCGACTTTGCCCACAGGCAGGCAATGACACCAGCGGAAATTCGTCAGGTTGAAGACATTGTCAACAGGCTCATTACGGACGGTGCGTCTATCAAAACGGAACTGCTGCCAATCGACGAGGCACGGTCACGTGGTGCAATGGCCCTGTTTGGCGAGAAATATCCCGATGAAGTACGCGTCGTGACCATGGGGGACTTCAGTGTTGAACTCTGCGGTGGGACGCATGTTTCGAATGTTGGCCAGATTGGGCTGTGCCGCATCACCTCGGAAGAGCCTGTTGCCAAAGGAGTCCGTCGAATTACTGCCGTCACAGGTCCGCGAGCTCTGAAAAAGGGACGTGATGCTGACCAACTGTTGCTGCAGCTTCAACGAATGTTGAAAGCCAATCAGCCCGACGATTTGCCGGCGCGTGTTGACGCTCTCCAGATTCAGTTGCGTGATCTCAAAAATCAACTGGCCGCATTTTCTTCCGCTTCTGTTTCCGAGGGAATCGATGCTTTGGTTGCCAGTGCTGAGCACGTGGGAGATGTGAAGATCGTGGCACAGCAGGTGCACAACGCGACACGTGAATCACTTCGAGATTATGTGGATCAACTGCGAGACAAGCACAGTCCGATTGCAGTGATTCTCGGAGGCGAGGTTGACGGAAAAGTCGCGCTCATCGCAGCCGTGAGCAAATCGCTCGTGAAAGACAAAGGCCTCAATGCCGGCCAGGCTGTGAAAGTTGCGGCGCAGACGGCGGGTGGCGGTGGAGGAGGACGGCCGGACATTGCTGAAGCTGGTGCAAAACAACTTGACAGGATCGCAGATGCGATCACAGCTGGTGCAGACGCTTTTCAGGAGCAGCTTGGATGATTCTGAAAACCTGAGCTGGAAATCAGAATACTTCTGATCGTCCGAGTGATTGATCCTATGATCTGTTTCGTTCTGTCAGGATGGAATGGCCGAAACGGGTGTGGCAGGTGTGACAAAGTGCAGAACTCCGGGGCATCAACGATCGAAGACTGTTGTTTCGAATAACGCTGACTGGCGAAATTCATTCGCTCTACAATCCGCGACGTTTCAGCTCAGCAAGCACGCTCTGCACGATTGCCGACACTTCTGCGGTGTCGGCAATCACCGCGTTCGGATCGACCGGACAACCTCCAATCGGTTGGTCGGTAAAACCATGAGCTGCAAGATGACACTGCAGTTCGTTACTGAGCGTCTCCAAATCTGTTCGCTGTTCTGACGACATCGGCTGGCGGCCGTGTCCCATGTTGAAGCCTCGTAATCCTACTGCTGCCCGGAATCCTTCAGGAAATTCGGCCGAATAGATCATGGCGTCAAAAAGACGCACCAGGTCGTATTGCAGGCGGCGTGCCGCCTCGAGGTCACCGTGCAGTGTCGTGTCGTACAGTTTTCGCGTGAGTTCTGGGACAACTCCTGAGCTGGCATTGGTTCCGCCATCGCAGCCAACAAGGAGCATGGGCATCAGGGCTGCATCCCATCCGGTCAGAAATGCAAAATCCGGTCGATTAGGGCGCACGGCCTGGATCATCCGGATCATGTGTGGAATCTCTCCGGATGAATCCTTGATGGCTACGATTCGCTCACACTCTTCTGACAATCGCTGGACCGTAGGGACATCAATTGGGCTGGCAAACATCGGGATATTGTAGAGCGTGACGTCCACAGGTGTGTTGTCACCGATTTCTTTGAAATACGCATAAACGGAAGCCGGAGAGAGTTTGTAGTAGAATGGAGCCACGATCGCGACGGCCCGAACGCCTAACGATGCATAGTATTCGCAGGCTGCGAGTGTCTCCTTCACATTGGCCTCTGCAGCTCCTGCGAGAATGGGGACCCGCCCCCGTGTCTGGTCAGCGATAATCGCCGCGATTCGCCGACGTTCCTCCGGGGTAAACCGAGTGAACTCACCGGTGGAACCATTTGGATACAGGCCGTGAACGCCTCGCTCAATCAGCCAGTCGATATATCGGCGCAGTTCCTCTTCGTTGATAGAACCGTCCGATGTATACGGAACGAGATTCGGAGTAAAAATACCCTGAAGACGTTGATTCGGCATTGGAAACTCTGTTTGTGATTTCTGTTGCTTAACGGATTCCGTTGACTCGCCAAAGTCCCGGCGGCAGATTTTGCGTACTGTAGCGATCACACTGATGTCTATGAATCCGATTCTTTACCAAGAAATAGGATTCCTCCGATGCACACGGCAATTGCCACCGGCAGGCAGATCCACCACGGAATTCCAAAACCGATTGGCAAGTACCCCAGTAACACTGAGGTGATGGCAGTCAACAGAGCGTACGGAAGCTGCGTTGTGACGTGCAGAAGATGTTCACATCCGGCGGCGGCTGATGAGAGGACCGTCGTATCAGATATCGGCGAACAATGGTCTCCAAAGATAGCTCCTGCTAAAACTGCCCCGATTGTACTGCCAAATACGGGATCATTCAGAATGACTGCATTTGTACTGCCCATCAGATCGCAGGTGAGAGGAATCAGTATCGGGAGCAGCAGTGCCATTGTGGTGAAGGAGCTGCCAATTGCTGTTGCGATCGCTCCCGCAGCAAGAAAAGCAATGGCTGGCAGGAATTCGGGGCGAACTGAGTTTCCAATCATCGCAATGATGTACCCGGCCGTATTAAGTTGACCAGTGTCACAGACGGCAGAGACTCCCCATGCCAAAACGAGTATCACTACGGCAGGAATCATAGAACTGATGCCCGATATCCAGCTGCGGATGCAGTCGTCCAGTGACATTTGGCTGAACGACAGAGACAGCACGATTGCCAGGGTCGATGAAACGAATGAGGCAATCAGCAGCAGCCTGTAGGCATCAATCCCCTGCCGAAACCCGGTTACGGTGATAATCACCAGGCTAAATACCGGTATCACTGCGAGCCAGATGCTGCCATGGGTTTTCGATGTCTGTGATGAGGATTGGACTGAAGGTTGGTTTTGTTCTGTCCGCAGCATGGGGCCAAAATCCCGTCCGCTGCACGCGACCACAGCGACGACACAGATCATCAGGATTGGATAAATTCGGAATGGAATGGTAGACCAGAAGAAATCCGCTGCATTTGCCTCGACTCCAGCGGCTTCAAATCCTGCGACAACCTGATCGATCTCAAAAGCTGTCCAGGTACTGATGGCCAGGCCGGCAACGGGTGCCGAGGTTGAATCGATCAGGAATGCCAGCTTGGCTCGTGAGAATCTCAGTTTGTCGCTCAGCGGTCTCATCGCTCCACCGATCAACATGGAATTAGCGTAGTCGTCAAAAAACACCAGAAATCCCATAAGCCATGTCAGGAACATGCCTCTGCGACGTGTCGAAGCGAGACCGGACATCGACTCAATGGCTGTTCTCGTTCCCCCACTGTCGTTCATCAGCCCGATCATGGCTCCCAGCAACAGTGTAAACAGGATCACAGAGGCATGATCGTAATCGGCAATTGTCCGCACCATCGTTTCGCAGAACACAGGTACTGCCAGATATGACTCGGTTAGTGGAAAGAACAGCAGGCATCCTCCAAATATTGCCAGCACGAGTGATACCGTCACGTCCCTGAACAGAACAACCAGTCCAATGGCCAGAATCGGAGGTAGAAGCCTCAGCCACGATGGTCGTACATGAACTGGAAAGTGCCAGTGTTGTTTGTTGGCAGTGACGGAGATCCCGTGTGGTGACACCCTTATTTGGCGAACGCCAAGCAGAGCAGGTGTGACCTGAAGTAATCCGGATTTAAATGTGACCTCGCCTGCAAATGGTCGGAGTTCTGAATTCGCAGCGGCATTCCCGGTGCGGATTGCCAGGCCGGAAAGTGACACCGTCCCTGACCATGTTGTGAGCATGCTTCCGTCTTCGCCAACAGCTCGAAACGTCAGCTTTGATATGCCGGCTCCGGCAGGAAAGGTGTGTGGGCTGTCGAATATTATGTCTGCCGGAGCAACCGATTCTTCTGCCGCAGTGGAAACCGATGGCAGCGTACAGACAGCAATGAAAATCGACCGACGTATGACATTGTTCAGGTACATGTGAACGGTGACTCTTGCTGAGTTCACAGGAATCGGATTCGACATTACCCAACGCGCGGCAGGACGACAACAAACTTTGCACCACCGTCTGGCGGTGATTCCTGAAGAATCAATCCACCATGGTTTCTCGCGATTTGCCAGCAGACCGGCAACCCAAATCCAATGCCACGGCCTGCCTGCCGACCAGAAAAAAACGGATCGAACAAATGCCGACGCAATTTTTCATCGGTAATGCCGGGACCCTGATCACTCACCGTGAGAATGACGGCGCTGGCATCGATTATTAGGCTCACAAGGATGTCCGCTCTGACACCACCGTCGAGACACGCCTCCATGGCATTTCGTGCCAGATGGCTGACTAGGGTGCGAATCTGCGAAGAATCGATGTCAATTGTGACCGGCGGGGTGGGAAGGTCGAACCGTACCTGGCTGGATGGAGCCTCGAATGAATTAACAGCATCCGAAGTAGCCTGTCTGACCAGGTCAACCATTTCGCACCGCTCGGGATCAGGTGCCGGTGGTCTGGCGAACAACATACAATCGCCAATCATGTCGCGAATTCGCCAAGCCTGAGAACCGATTGTTCCCAGTGACTGCCGGCGAGCCGTGAGTGGTTCCTGATTGAGCAGCAACTGTGTTTGCCCAATGATGCTGCCCAGGGGATTATTGATTTCATGTCCCGCTCCGGCCGCGAACTCTGCCATCGATTCCATACGATCTGGATCAGGGATAACAGTGTGCTGCGACCGGGCGTTTGCCAGAACAGTGGCTGCAGCGTCTGCGGTTGTCGTGTCGGAAGTTTTCGGACGGTTTACCAGACATGCCGAAAATCGATCCGGCCATACAAACGATCTCAGATCGTGTGATGATCCGTGTGGCGACGCAATTTCCGTTAACTGATCAACAGCGAATAATGCAGTAATGGACCGCTGTCCTGCAGTCATCGAGACGTTGATGTCTCCGTCTGAGCTGCGACTTGCGTTCGCGACCAGATATTCGGAACCGGAAGTGAAGGTGATGGCGACAGCTGTGTCAGCATCCTCGGTGAGGAGCCAGATCGCAGCAGCTGCTGACACTGCATCTTCCGTGGCCGATGGCACTGTCAGGCAGCGCAGGATTTTCTTTACCCAGTCAGTTGATTCGATCCGATCCTGCCTGATGAGATTCAATTCCTCAGCATCGTGCCGCATGTACTGCGGCGCTCAAAGTTCAGACGATTCGTCGATACAACACGGAACCAACTCCGGACAAATGAACGAGTGACTGTTGCCCATCGAAAATTGACCGTCCGATTTTCGGAGGCCTGTGGGTGTATCGGCAACGAATGACTGTCTGGGAGTCAGGACGCGAGCTGTTCAATGTCCAGCAGTCTGCAGACTCGTTCTATCAGATGATCGATTTCAAATGGCTTCTGCACGAAGTGATCTGCTCCGGCATCCTTTAGATCCTGGATCTTGTCCTGTTCCACCATTCCGCTGATACAAATGATGCGAACGTCATCCATGGCGGAATCACTTCGGACACGCTGGCATACTTCCTTGCCATTGATGTCCGGAAGCATCACATCCAGAACGATGATGTCAGGATGATATTCTTTCACCATCATCCCGGCATCGAACCCATTGTCAGCCGTTCGTAACTCAAATCGTCCGTCGGCGATCAGTGCATCTGAGATCAGTTCAACGAGTTCCGCATCGTCATCGACGATGAGGGCCCGGCGTTTGCCACTCTCCAAGGCATCCGTTGGAATCCCGTTTTCCTTCATGAATTTATAGAGAACGTCGCGGGGTATCCGACGAAATCGTGAGCCTGGTACTCGAAATCCTTTGAGTTGTCCGGAATCAAAACACCGAATGATCGTTTGCTGACTGACTTTACAGATTTTGGCAGCTTCGCCAGTGGTAAACACCGTTTTCATAGATCACACCTCCATTCTGTGGGAAGCGATGAGCTGCAAACAGCAGTCGTTCATCGTCCGACTACGTTCGGACATCATCCGTGGACCACCTGCGACAACGGCTGAAACTCAATCTGACGTTGTCACGTCCCACTTTAAATTGCTGACCGAATTTCTTGATGCGTCAAAGCAGAAACTGACAGACTGTCGAATCTCACCAGTTCATCTGATTGACTGCTTCTTCCCGGGTTGTTTTATTCCTCATGTTAACCGATTGTATCTATTCGCAAAAGTCGGTCAACTGGAGTTTTGTTGCGTAAACTTCCTGAAGTGTCAAGACGGCGTTTTTCTCTGGTTTCGTATATAAAGACACATAATTCACAGACATCGGTCGGGAAGGATGTGTTGGGTGTAAAAAACGTAGGTGTGGCGTGTGGTTGACTGGGGCTGACACCTTCAACGTTTTTGATCGGGCAATACACCACATCCCGGAAGGATTGCTTCTCTACGACGAGTTCAAATACATAACGAGGACTGCAATATCAGCCGGAGTAATCCCGCTCACTCGGCTGGCCTGGCCAACATTTGTCGGCTTCAGGTGGCCGAGTTTTTCTCTCGCTTCCATTCTAAGCTGAGGCAGCGCAGCAAAGTCAAACGTATCAGGGATTCGCATACTGTCGACTTTTTCGAGCCGAGCGATTTCTGCTTCCTGACGGCGAATATAGCCGGCGTATTGAGTGTCGATTTCGATCTGCCGGATACAGTGCGGTGAGAACCTCTCGGTCTTAAGCGAGGGAATGGATTCTTCCGCATTTCGCCATGTGAATTCCGGTCGTCGCAACCATTCCTCCAGTGAATTGCCCTGAAATCGTGTCTGTGCAATGAACCGAAAGCCCCTTTCGAGTTCATTCTCGTATGCGTTGTGCCTGCGAGTTCGCTCGGGGCAGACGATTCCCAGTTGAATGCCCAGGGGAGTCAGGCGACGGTCGGCGTTGTCCTGTCGGAGTAGCAGGCGATACTCGGCCCGAGATGTGAACATTCGATAGGGTTCGTCGACGCCTTTGGTAACCAGGTCATCGATCAGAACTCCCAGATAGGCCTGATTGCGGGACAGCACGAACGCTGGATGACCGCGAATTTTGAGTGCGGCATTGATACCTGCCAGCAAACCCTGTCCGGCGGCTTCTTCATAGCCGGTTGTCCCGTTGATCTGCCCTGCGAAATACAATCCAGCCACGCGACGTGTTTCCAGTGTGGCATGGAGTTGAGTGGGTGGAGCAAAGTCGTATTCGACTGCATAACCGAATCGCATGATGTCGGCGTGTTCGAGCCCGGGAATTCCGTGAATCATTTTACGTTGAACATCCCGTGGGAGACTCGTTGAGATCCCGTTGCAATAGTATTCAAGAGTGTTGCGACCTTCGGGTTCGAGAAAGATCTGGTGAGATTCTCTGTCGGCGAATCGTACAATCTTGTCTTCAATCGACGGACAATATCTCGGTCCGGCGCTTTGGATCTGTCCCGTGTACATTGGTGATCGATTCAGATTCTCCCGAATCACAGCATGGACTTCAGGCGTCGTTGCTGTGAGATGGCAATCCATCTGAGTCTGCTCAATTTGATCGGTCAGAAAGGAAAATGGTTGAGGAACACAGTCTCCGGGTTGTCGTTCACATTTTGAAAAATCGATGGTCCGACCATTGATGCGTGCGGGAGTACCGGTTTTGAATCGTTCGAGTTGGAATCCAAGATCGCGGAGTATCCCGGAAATCCCATGTGCTGCTTTTTCACCTGCCCGTCCGCCTTCACTTGTCGACTCACCTGTGTGCATAATGGCTTTGAGAAAGGTTCCCGTCGTCAGAATGACGGCGGTTGCACGATAAACGACTCCTCCAGCCACTCGAATGCCTGTCACTCGGTTTTTGTCTGTTTCAATCGATTCGACAAGCTCCTGTCTCAGCGATAAGTGTTCCTGCTGTTCGACTCGCCATTTCATTTCGAGCTGGTAGGCCTTCTTATCTGCCTGTGCTCGCGGGCTGTGCATCGCGGGCCCTTTACCACTGTTCAGCATCCGGAACTGAATACCAGTGGCATCAATGACGCGTCCCATCTCGCCACCGAGTGCATCAATTTCACGGACGATTTGCCCCTTGGCAACGCCTCCAATTGCCGGATTACAGCTCATCTGACCGACTGTATCACAACTCATTGTTAACAGTGCTGTCTTTGCTCCCAGACGCGCACTGGCGAGCGCTGCTTCCGTCCCGGCATGGCCGGCGCCAACGACGATGACATCAAAATCATAGAAGTCTGTGGCGGACATACGGTGTGAACCTAAAAGAGGCCGGGTTAGTCCTCTGACTGCGCATGATCGCCGTCTGGTGTTTCGGGAGATGTGCACCCGAGGTGCGCATAGGCTTTTAGCGTCAGTGTCCGACCTCTGGGGGTCCGTTGCAGAAGACCCTCCCGCAGCAGGAAGGGTTCGACTTCGTCTTCCAGAGTATCAGCCGGCAGGTTCATGGTATGGGCGATTGCCTGGACTCCGGCCGGACCTCCCGAAAATACGGTCATGATAGTTTCCATGTACCGACGATCAGTTTCTTCCAGGCCGATGCTGTCAACACCCTTCATTTTAAGGGCGGCCTGTGCAACCGGGAGACTAATGACTCCGTCGGATCGTGCATCCGCGAAGTCCCGTGCCCAACGCAGCCAGTTATTTGCTTTTCTCGGTGTGCCGCGGGACCGCTGCGCAATTTCAATTGCTGCATCATCCGCGATTTCAGTGTTGAGTCGGGCGGCACTCCGGCAGACAATTGTGGCAAGTTCGTCCAGCGAATAAAAAGAAAGATGTTCCCGACTGACGAATCGGTCCCGCAATGGAGCTGTCAGCATTCCACTGCGTGTGGTGGCGCCGATGACGGTAAACGGTTGTAATTTCATGTTGATCGTGCGCGCATTGAGCCCCTCACCGAGCGTGATGTCGACTCGAAAATCCTCCATGGCCGGATAGATGAATTCTTCGACTGCTGGCGGCATGCGATGAATTTCATCGATGAATAATACCGAACCCTCACTCGCATTTGTGAGGTATGGCAGCAGATCTTTTGGGGCGCTCAGAGATGGTCCCGCCGTGATCTGAAAATCGGTTCCCAGTTCCCGGGGAATGACCATTGCCAGCGTGGTTTTTCCGAGTCCCGGCGGCCCGTCCATCAGCAGATGTCCAAGCGGGTCTCCTCGCTTTTCGGCTGCCTGCAGGAGAATACGGATTCGTTCGACCACCGCTGCCTGACCGATGACATCGTCCAGTTGAGACGGTCGGAGTTCGTCATCTGATTCCCTTGACCGGGTTGCTCTTTGGTCAGGTTGAGGCTCGCGTGCGCCATCATCAGAGTCATCACTGCGGATTGTGGGTTCACGAGCCATTGGACGATTTGGGAATGTGTGATGTGGACCTGGAACGGGTTCGAAAGCGACATTCAGTTTCCGCAGTACGTCCGTTTCCGAATCATGCTGTCAGTACAATTGTCAATTAAACCAGCTTTCGTTGTCCATCAAACGTCTGACGTCCAGACAAAGTTGACCAAGCGTCATTTGAAAATCCCGGAACTGGTGCTGGAGGCGTCGTTCCAGTCTGATTTATCCGTCCTGATCGGTCAAATCCTGTGATCTCCGATCATTCCGAAGTCACAGGTTCGCCTTCCGGCGGTTTCGACTTGGATGCCACATCTGTACCAGGCAATCTCGAGTTCAGCCGTTTAATTACTGCGTCATCAGGAACGTCCGATGATTGCTCCGTTGACAGGGCCTTTTTCCATAATTCGACAGCTTCGTCATCGCGACCCAATGCCTTGTATACATCACCGAGATGTTCCTGAAGGGTTGCGTCCTGGAATTCGGGATCGCTGTTTGCTGTGAGCAGTGCTTCAAGTGCCTCCTCGTAGCGTTCGAGTCGATAGAGCACCCAGCCAAGGCTGTCGAGGTACGCTCGATTGTCTGGTTCAGCCTCCACTGCGAGTTCGATCATTTTAAACGCCTGCTCGAGATTCTTGTTTTGATCCGCGTAAAGATAACCAAGGTCGTTGTTCACCCCTGGGTCATCGGGTTGTTCTTCAAATAATTCTTCCAGAATCATTTCGGCTGATGAATTGTCACCCCGTTCAACATAGACCGCTGATAACGACAACCGCGCTCGTCGCCTGGTGACTTCATCCTGCGCAGGGCTGTCGATGACGTTCTGATACACATTGATGCATTCGTCCCACCTCCCGGCCTGGGAGTGAATTGTGGCTAACAGCATTCTCGCGCTGTTTTGAACGTCAGGTGCGTCTTTGCCTTTCTCAATTGCCGCTTCCAGCGATTCCTGCGCATCACCGGACTTGCTATCCTGGAAATAGATCCAGCCCAGCCGATACAGGAGTTCGGGATTCTGAGGGTAAATTGCAAGTGCGGATTGGATTGCTTCCAGCGCCTGCCCGATCCGTTCATTGTAGACTTCTGCAATGGCTAGATTTCGCAGTGTCAAAACGCGTGTTTCCACTGGCAGCGTTCTGATTGCTAACAGGCGACGAAACACAGTTACAGAGTCTGCGAATCGATCGTTCAGCAGATGGTGCATTCCAAGCTGTTGCAGAGTACGCTGGCCGATGTCTTGACTGGGATTTCGATCCAGGGTCGCCTGCAGTAATTTCCTCTGTTCTTCGGACGCTTCGATTTCCTGAGCGATCTGTGCACATACCCAGCAGACTTCGGGAAACAGGTTTTCATTGCTTTCCACCGAGTCCAGACATGAGCCCACAACCGATTTTGCAAACTCATGATCGGTTAGAATTTCAGGAAGAAACGGAACGATTTCCGCCAGTTGCACGCGCGCTCTCAATGCTTTCTGCAGCGTTTTGATCAGTGAGTTTGCATCGGCCCGAACAATGTCAATGCGAATCAGTCCCGGGTAACCCGCCGGATCGCCGGATTCCAAGATGACACTTTCAAATGTCTTTGTCGCGTCATCAAAGTGTCCCTGTCGGAGCTGAGTCTCAGCCAGATAGAGTTTCACTACTGTTTCATCCGGGGTGTCGGATTGCAGTTCCGTCAGTTTTGCGATGAGTTGACTGCTGCGTGCCGTGGCAGAATAGAGTTGAGTCAACAGTTCGAGAGAATTTTTTTCGCGTCGATGCGTGGAAAAATAGTTTTCCAGACTGGCTTCTGCTTCTTCGATATCGTCCGCCCGGAATCGAGCTTGTGCAAGCAGCAGATGGTGGCGTCCAGGGGAGTCCTGTCGAATACGGACGAGTGCTTCAAACGCGCGGAGCGCTTCGTCTGTGCGACCAACCGACAGTAGCGCTTCTCCCACTGTTTCATACCCTGTCATCCGGTCATCCATCAGGGCTTTGTGCCGTCGAAAATCGAGGCCGAAATCTTCCGGACGTTCCAGCGCCTGAAGCAACACCTGGTAACTTTCTGCTGCCTTCGCATTTTGCTTCAATTGCAGCAGGATTCGTCCGCGGACACTGTGAATCAGAATAAACTCCGGATCAACGGGAGTCAGACGCTCTGATGCGGCAGCCTCGTCCAGCAATTCAATGGCTTCACGAATCGTCCGAACGTTGCTGCGCAGTCGGAGCAGACTTGTTGCCAGTTGAAACCGTGTGCGGAAGTCAGTCTCGTCGAGACTGATCGCCTTGCGGGCCAGGCTCAATCCCTTTTGAATATCCCCCAGCTGCAGCAGTAAAACTGCTCGCGCACGAATCGGATCCGGAGCGGTTTCGTCTGCCGCAGATGCTTTCTCAAATGCTTTGAGAGCAGCATCCAGGTCGTTATTCTTTTGAGCCTCGATGCCTTTCATGTACCAGGCAAGTGCTTCGGCCCGGTTTGGATCGATTGGCCGGTCAGGTTCGGCAGGGCGAGCAATATCGTCTCCAGGCTGTCGGAGTGAATCGTTCAGCTGGGAAACCGTCTCCTGTCCGGCCGTCGGGTCAGCAGGTCCTGCCCACAGCAGTCCGGCGATGAGCAGTACCGGTTTGAATTGGGTCAACATCAGCGATTCCTGTACAGGTTCTCCGTTGTGACACTTCGTTCACGACCACTTTGGGACACGCGACGAAATCGTAAAGAGCCCCTATGGCTGCCACGTGCAGTAACGTGACGGGCAACACCAAGGGAGCCGGTGACACGCTTCGGACGTCATGATCTCCGGGAACGCAGATTGCCGCAAGCCGCAAATTCCAAAGGTACGCTCGTTCACAGTTTGAATTCCCTCAGATTCAATTGTCCAGGATTGCTCAAACGATGAAAAGTGCATTCGACCCAATCAACGCATGAGTCAGCTTTGCGAAGGAATTTGGTTTCACTGAGCCACGACAACGTCGAATCCTGCAATTGACTAGGCTGCGTTGTGAACCGCTGGATACGGGGTTAAAGGTTGAAAAGAGCGTTTTCCACAATCAGAACTCTTCACTCGCTTGTCCTGGAGGGGACATCCAGTGATCGAAGCGACCAAGGATCATTGGATTATTAAACAGCTGCCAAGTGGACTTGTGCCTTCGGAAGCCACGTTTTCACATGAGGCCCGGCGGACTATTTCGTTGCCGAATTAGAAAATCGGGCTTTTTCGAGATCAATTCCCTGGTTTCGTGTTTTGCAGTGCCTTTGCATGTCCGCGTTGTGGTCGCTCGGCCCTGACTTGGGGAAGCCCACAGCTGTAAATTTGATTTCCACCGGACCGCAATTCATTTTTTCTTTGTGGATTTTTTCCGGCCTGTGGTCTTCTTTTTTGCAGGTTTTCTTTTCGCGGCAACTGTTTTTGAGACGGTTTTTTTTGTCTTTGTTTTCTTTCCAGTTGATCTGGCCGCCGTTGACTTCCCAGTTGTTTTTTTTCTGGCAGCAGTTGTTTTCTTCCGGGAGGTCTGTTTCTTTACTGAAGACGTTTTCTTTACCGTTTTTTTCTTTACCGTTTTTTTCGTGCCGGCCTTTGACGCGGTCTTTTCCGACGAAGAACTTTTGACAGAACGAGCTTTCACAGCCTTTTTGCCCGCGTCGGATTTTTCCCCAGCCTGTTTCTTTTTTTTCGCTGCTGCTTTTGTAGCCACAACAGGTGGCTTCTTCTTTTTTTTCCTTTTTCTGGGCTTCTTGAGGCTGTGGTAGCGTTCTTCCACCAATTTTACATTGAATTCTTCGTCTTCATCCGGTGGTTCACTGAGTCGGTCGACAAATTGAGGATCTGTAGCCAAACATCGCAAGGCGCAGGTAAATCCGTGAGTCTCAGCTTTCTTGAGTCCAGGCTTCAGGAAATCTCCAGCCTGTTCCTCTGTTGAATCGGGTGGAACGATTCCAAGGTGAATGGCAGCACGGGTGGATAGTTTGTCCAGGCACACCAGATAGCCGCCCAGTGAATGCTGCACCGTGAAGTTTCGAATGAAGGGCGACATGTTGTTAATTTTTTTGAGTCGCTTTTGCGCAGAGTCCTGTGTGAGCCTCTTAAGTTTTTCATAGTCGTATGTGTAAGTCGATTCGAACACGAAGCGCAGGATCGATCGAATGCGAAGTCCGGCCCAGTCACCTGATCTCACGCCGCAGAGTGTCTCTTCGATTTCTGCGACCGAACTCACGCGAACTTCATTCAGGTCGTAGTAGAGTCTGTTCAGTCGCTCATAGCCCTGTTCTGCCTCTTCCCAGGAATTATCTTCCAGGCATGCTGCAAACAACATGGTTTCCAGGACAGGCAGGTTGAGTTTTGGAACGCTCATGCTGCCGTAGTCCTTATGCAGCAACGAGGTCAGTTTCTTACAGGCCTGTTGTTTTTCATTGGCTTTCGTCGCAGTCGGCGATGGCATTGTTGATTCCTGTCAGGCCGGATTCATTCCGGGCAATGCTGTTTGATTCATGCATGGTCGTCGTTTGGTGATGCCTCGTTTTCGACAACAGTGTCCTGGGTCGATTCCAAGTCATCCTGGACATCAGGTTTTGTGTCGAATGACCCTTCTGCACAGGAATCCGGCAGGACCTGCTTCAGAATTCGGGTGGCCTCAAATGATGTTTGAATTCCACGGTCAATTTCGAATCTTAATTCCGGAGTATATCGGGTCTTGATGCAACCTGCGACTTTGGACTGCAGGTATCCGCGAGCAGAATTCAAACCATGCAGCGTCAGCGACGCTTCCTGCTCGGATCCCATAACCGAGACAGCGATTTTGGCATGGCGTACGTCTGCGGAGACTTCAACGCCAAGCACAGTCACATTTTGAATCCGGGGATCCCGTAATTCCTGCAGAATCGCAGTACTGACGATTTCGCGAATGACGGAAGCAACTCGAGCGGTTCGACGGATCGACATGATGGATTCGACTGAGTGTCGGATATAAAAGGGATACAACGTACCACGGATGCAGCAGAATCAAATGCCTCCCGGGAAACAGCACAACTTTCGCACTGAGCGGGAGCAAATCCCTGTCAAGCGTGGCGACAGTCCTAGTCACTCACTGCTTAGGTGCTGTCATCCAGAGTTCTTTGGATCTCGTCGACGCGGAAAGCCTCCAGCAGATCACCTTCCTTAATATCATTGAATCCATCCAGACGGATTCCGCATTCCATGCCATCACGCACTTCTTTCGCGTCATCTTTTTCCCGCTTGAGCGAACCAATGCGGTAGTCGTTCAGAACTTTCTGGTCGCGAATTACATGGATTCTGTTGTCTCGGGAAATCGTACCATTCATAACCCGGCATCCGGCAATAGTACCGAAACGACTGATCTGAAATGTCCGCAGGACAATTGCTCGCCCCGTCGTGACTTCCACACGCTCCGGTCGTAACAAACCTTCCAGAGCCTGACGGATATGTTCGGTGACTTCGTAAATGATGTCATACCGGCGAATCTCAACCCCTTCCTGCTCGGCCATTGCTTCGGCACGGTCTTCAGCGATCACATGGAAGGCAATGATCACAGCACTGGCTGCGGCTGCGAGCGAGACGTCACTTTCATTGACGCCACCGACTGCGTGATGAATGATATTGATTTTCACTTCCGGATGATCGAACTTGTCAAGTTCACCTCTCAGTGCTTCGATCGAACCAGGCGTGTCAGCCTTAAGAATCAACGGCAGTTCCTGAACTCCTTCACCGTCTCGCACATGGGCAAGGATGTCTTCAATAGTCTTTGCCTGTCCGCGTCCGGAAAGCGATTGGGACCGGCCCTCGTGTTCGCGTGTTTCGGCGACAGTCCGAGCTTCCTCGATGTCCTTCATAACGAAGAAATGCACGCCAGCTCCGGGGACGCTGTCAAGACCCGCGACGCGAATCGGAGTGGACGGTCCGGCTTCTTCCACCGGTCGATCCTGATCGTCATACATCGCTCGTATACGGCCGTAACTGTTGCCGCACAGTACGTTATCGCCGACACGGAGTGTTCCTTTTTGCACGATCAGCCATGCCAGTACTCCGCGGCCTTCATCACGAAATGATTCCAGACAGACTCCGATAGCATCACGATCGGGATCCGTCTTGTAGTCGTGAAGTTCTGCCGTAAGCAACAGTGTTTCCAGCAGACTATCGATCCCAAGTCCTGTTTCACCTGATGTTCGGACCACTTCGTATTCGCCACCCCATTCTGCCGGTAACAGATCATGCTGGGCGAGTTGCTGGAGTGCCTTTTGGTCGTCGACTCCAGGCAGGTCCATTTTGTTCAAAGCGACGACAATTGGGACTCCGGCATTACGGGCGTGACTAATACATTCTTCCGTCTGAGGCATAACACCGTCATCTGCTGCGACTACTAGAACGATAATGTCTGTGACGTTGGCGCCGCGCGATCGCATTTCACCAAACGCAGCGTGCCCCGGCGTGTCAACAAATGTGACCGTGTGCCCCTCGTAGTTTACCTGGTAAGCAGCGATATGCTGGGTGATTCCGCCTGCCTCGCCGCTGGCCACATTGGATCGTCGCAGTCGATCGATGAGTGTTGTTTTTCCATGATCGACGTGTCCCAGAATTGTGATCACTGGTGGGCGCTGTTGCAGTGTTTCTTCGCTGTCCTCATGATCCATGGATTGCAGCAATTCCGCTTCGATATCACGGCCACGCTTGACTTCGAGATCGACGCCAAGTTCCATGGACAGTTCCATCGCTTCATCTTCCGTCAGTTCGTCGTTGATCGTGGCCATCCGTCCTTCTTTAAAGAGGATCGCTACGATTGAGCCGGCGGGGCGACCGATGGCTTCGGACAACGTACGAACTGTGATTGGAAGTTCGATTCGAGCCGATGTCTTAAGTTCTGCTGCCGGCCGATTCCTGCGACGTTTCATTCGCTTGGATTGTCGGGCCAGTTTACGCTGGTCATTGAAGTCTTTGAGTAAAGATCCTTTTCTGACTCCGCGACCTCGACTGGTTGCTGGTCCACCGTCGTGTTCCGCTCGAGCGTGCTTCAGCTGCTGGAGCTGATCTGCCAGTGGACTGTGTCGGTCGACGATGTCTTTCAAAGCCATGTCCGGCTTCTGGACTTTTTCTGGAACTTCTTTCGGGCTGGAAACGGGTGGCGGTGTATAGGATGGTGGTGCAGCGACCATTGGCCGGGCGACGATTGGGCGTGCTTTGCCATTGCCGGGGGCGGGAGGCGCAGGGGGATCGGTCTCCTCCGAACCGTCGGGAGTTTCCTCAGAAGAGTCGGACGCTTTGCGATCTTTGACCGAACCGATTGGTTTCATGTCTCGCATGCGGTGCATGGTGGGACGTCGGGCCTGCGCAACTGACTCAGTAGCTGTATCCTTATCCTTTATTGATTCTTTGGATCCGGCATCCTTTGCATCGGTGGCCTCCTCTGCATCGGTGGCCTCCTCTGCATCGGTGGCCTCCTCTGCATCGGTGGCCTCCTCTGCATCGGTGGCATCTGATGCGTCATTCGTCGGCGTTGATTCCGAAGCTTGTTCCTGTTCGCTGTGGACAGCCTTGACCTCATTGCTGTCGGTCGTATCCGTCTCGGCCGCCGCTTCACTTTGTGTTGTTTCTGTTTCACCATTTGACGCTTCGTCCTGCGTCGAACGAGGTGCGATTGTCCGTATTTCACGGACCTTGGTTGCTGCGGTTACTTCTTCACGAACTGGAGCGAGTTTTTCGGCCGGTTTGGAAGGCGGTGTTCCAGAATTGCGGTTCTTGATGAACGCGACAATCTGATCTTTTTCTTCCGGTGTAATCGTTGCCAGCGCATTGCGCAGCGTTACACCTGCCTCATCACAAAGCTCGATCAGGACTTTGCTGTCAAGGCCAAGTTCTCTCGCCAGAGCAAAGAGACGAATCTTCAAAACAACTACCCTTTTCCCGATTTCGCCGCTGTTTCCAACAAACGATATGTGCGGTAAATGTGTCGATCGGACTGATCAACGGTGCATTTAACTGACTTTACAGCATGGTAAACAAGAAGATTTTGGGCGAAGCCGGCGAGGTGTTGGTACAACTTTTTTGGAGACGCTGCGTGAGGCCAGCGACAACTCCTCGCCGTCTAGATGACCTCCTCCGAATCGTCTGCTGCTTCTGTTTGTCTTTGTGCCGATTCATTCGAATCAACATCAGTCGTCTCGGCGGCGTCTGTTACCGTTGAATCGGTTGTTTCCCCGTCGATATCTGTACTGTCTTCTGTGGCGACGACATCCTTGTCTTCGAGTTCATCGGAATCGGTGCTGACTTCTGCCGCCTGTTCTGCTGCAGGAGCCGATTCTTCTGTTTTCTCCGATGACTCGTCACTCTCAGTTGCTTGCTTTGCCACAGCTTCCGCTGCTGCGACCTCTTCAGGCGACGGTGGAGGATTCCGTTTCCGCTCTTCCGCTGCCAGTTTTTCCTCTTTTTCGATTCGAAGACTTTCAACATCTGCGAAATCAACAATTGTATCGCATTGCTCCTGTGTCAGTCCTCCCAGTTCAGCGAGCTGGTCCGGTTCGATGACAGACAGATCATCAAATGTGAAGAACCCCTGAGACACGAGGTTCTCAACGAGCTCTGGCGCCATTTCCGGGACCACGCTAAACGCTTCGATCGAAATATCCAGTTGCTCGTCCAGTGACTCCTGGGTCATTACGTTGATGTCCCAGCCAACCAGCTTCGACGCGAGCCGTACATTCTGACCGCGACGACCGATTGCCAGTGACAATTGATCTTCGCGCACAAGCACGATCGCCCTGCCAAGTAATTCGCAGAGGATCACATCCTCCACCTCCGCCGGTTGAAGGGCATTGGGAATCAGGACTTGCGAATCATCACTCCACC
>JAKVAY010000038.1:71837-141746 GCA_022447185.1 Fuerstiella sp.
AATTACATCTTCAACCTCTGCTGGCTGCAGTGCGTTGGGAACCAGAATCTGTAGTGAGTCATTCCAGCGAACAATATCAATTCGTTCTCCATTGAGTTCTTCCACGATGCCACGAATTCTTGCACCGCGAACGCCGACACACGCACCGACACAGTCAACTGATGTGTCTGATGATGAAACAGCGACTTTGGACCGATGGCCTGCTTCTCGAGCAATCGACCGAACCTCAATAACATGGTCGTTGATTTCCGGAATTTCAACTTCAAAGAGTCGGCGTACAAAATCGGCATGAGTGCGGGACAGAATCACTCGTACTCGTGAACCGGACTTTCGAACGTCCAGGACAGACGCTCGCACGCGATCGCCAACTCGATATGTTTCTTTCTGGATCTGTTCACTTCGTGGGAGGATGGCTTCTACGCGACCGAGGTTGACGATCACCGTACCGCGGTCCACACGGGTGACGCTCCCTGAGACAATCTGGCTCTTCAAATCCAGAAATTCTTCGTAGTGCGTGTCACGCTCAGCCTCACGGATTTTTTGGATCATCACCTGCTTGGCTGTTTGAGCTGAGATCCGACCGAGGAGGTCTCCCAGCAGATCGGATTCCAGTTGTGCACCATCGCACGTCAGAGAGGGCTCGCCGGTAATCCGATCCACGTGAACGATGAGTTCTTCTTCTTCCGAAAAATGCTTTCGTGCCGCTGAGAGGATCGCCTGCTCAATGCCTTCGAAAACGATTTCCGGATCAATCGATTTGTCACGATGAATCGCATCGACGATCCGCAGAATTTCGGGTCCGTTCATGCTCAAGAGTCGCCCAGCAAAGACGCTATAACAAAAAAAAAGTGGGACATTGTCCCACTTTATAGTAGTGCCACTGACCATCCTGCGACGGCCCGGCCCAACCGGCCTTTACGCGTGCTCTGATGGCCGGAGTCCTTCCCCGGAAGAGCAACACGTCAGGTGATGGGATAATTCACATGTCCATCTTCACTTCCTCGGTCCCGGATGGTGATTGACACCACCTGCCGTTGAGAAAACTGAGTCCGGAGCAACTCAGGAACAAGCCCCGAGTTACACAGTCCAATTACAAACGATACTCTGATGAATTCAATCTGTCAACAGTCGGGATATGCCTGCCGAAACCGGGAATCAGTATACTGGTGACTGACATTGGTAGCGGAAGACATTCTACTTTACATCGTCTATCACGGTTGTCCCTGGACACTGTCACGAGCGAGTTGTCGAGCGGACCTGTAGGCGTGTTTGACCGTAAATATTCGAGATTCAATCTGCTCTGCCGTAAAGTATCGTCCCGGTTCGCTTCCGGGCAGGCCGGCCAAAGAGATTGTAAGCGGCAGAAGATCCAGGAATTCTTTGTAGCGCCGCTGTTGTTCAGACTGTTCAGCCATAGATTGGTCCCTCCGGGTATTCTTGTGATCGCTGCGGGATCCAGAGTTCCATTGGGCGGGTCTCGACACGCGACTCTCCCAGTCTAGAACTTTAAGTGATATTTGACCAATTTACCGGGACGAATCAGGTAGATTGTGGGGACTGGTTGCGAACAGCATTCGAGTACGGATCTGTTGTCGGTCTCATGGCTTCTGAAGATTCCGGTATCAGAAACACAGAGTGCGAATGGTCACGTTTCCAAACTGCGATACCACGCTGGCTGTGAGAATGGTCTGATTGTCCGGCACTCAATCGGTAAAACACGTTAACTTGAACCCGGACAGGACCACGCATCGCTTCCAGTGGCCTGAACATTTTCGCACAGAGAGTGCGAATGCCTGGCTGTTTTATTCGCAACCCCTGCGCCGATTCTAGCCTGGGCGTCTTTGAGTATGCTGACGGATGATATCAGCTGCTGCGCCGGTTGAATCGCCGTCATTAGCATTACCACTCTGTGCAGATTGTGCTGACGCCGCCGCTTTCGGCGGTTCATTGGTGGCACCCGTTTCTGATGGGTCCGGTAGGTTGACGTCAAGACTTGGCTCGTTTGCGGGTGGAATTTGCTGATCCGGAATCAGCGGTGATGACTGTTGCTGAAATCCAGGCATCATGGGTTGCGGCTGTGGTGGATAACCCAAGGGCGGATAGACGGGCATCGGTTGCTGCGGCATCGGTTGCTGCGGCATGGGTTGCTGCGGCATGGGTTGCTGCGGCATCGGTTGCTGCTGCATCGGTTGCTGCTGGTACGGATAGCCACCATACACCTGGCCTGGATAACTCATTGGCTGATAGGGCGTCTGCCCAGGGACCATCCCCTGCTGAGGTATTACAGTGGTGGGGCTGGTGACTGGCTGCGGCTGGTCAATCGGAGTTGTCAAATCCTGGGGGACACTCAACGGAGGTCCATCAATCGGCTCATTTTGCTCAGTTGCATGGTCCGATGTCGAATCTTCCGAAGGAGTTGTGAATTCCATTACTGTTTCGGCATTCGAAACAACAGTTTCGTCCCCACTCGCAGAAGCGGGATTCAACACTCTAAACTCAAACTCAAGATTGCCGACGACGACTCTGTCTCCCGCGACCAGAGTTGTCTCTTTAACGATTCGTTCGCCATTCACAGTTGTGCCGTTGGTGCTGCCAAGATCACGCAGACGCACAGAATATTCATCGATGGCGAAGACGCAGTGATGCCGGCTAACCAGCTCACTATTCGGACGGAGCTGACAATCGCTCTCGCGCCCAATCAAAAACTTTCGACCATTCAGTGGGATAACCTGTCCGGCATGTTTACCACCAAGGACGTGAAGTTCGCTTTCGATCATATCTTTTGGGTCACTCCATAAACCGCAACGTGATGCGCCGCTGCTGCGCTATGCAATTCAGGGGAACGCAAGTTACACGGAGATGTGGTATGGCGATGAATTACCAGCCGTAAGCAAGTCCACAGAACGCGGACACGCAAATTGACGAGAGTTGGAGTATGACAACCCATGTCAGTGAGATAAACACCGCCAGCCCCACATTTTTTCGGTCTAATTGAAATTTAACGGGGGCTCCTCAAGCCGATCAGGGGTGTGGAATGGTCTGTAAAGGTGTCTTAGTGTTGATCAGTTTATTGATGTTGCTATAGGTCATATGTTAAAAATAGGAGGTTTGCATTGAGTAGTTAAATTCAGTTATTCGTTTACGTCAGGCTGGTTGCAGGCCCATTAGATGGCAGTTTCGTCGATTCAGGAACACTTTGACGAACCTGCAGACCTTTGGCTGTGAGGAACCCACTTATCCGCTGATGAGAAGGTCGTCATAATTCTTTGTACAGTGAGGTTTGGACGGACGAAGAAGGGCTGGTTGGGGCAGTTTCTGGATTTCTCCATCGGGATCCGATCGCATGGTTGGTTCAACGCGGTGATTGGATCCGTGCGTCCGGTCTGATTTGAGAAGTGTGTGCTGATCTGGATCACAACGACCTGGCAAAATTCCTGTTTAAAAATGACGTGACACGCAATTGTTCTGGTGTTCAGGTTGAGATCATAACTTTGTCATTCATTAAGCGTTGGCAGCAGTCCGATGGACTGCTCCTCGATTCTGTGTCTCCAGAATGGCGAACGTCAAATGACGTTCGCGTTCTGTATACTCTGACGTCACTTGAGCGTCCCGGATTGAATTCGCCAGTTTACCTGGCAACGCATCTGCGAAACTGGAAAAATCGAAGGTGGGAAACAGATTGCAGAGGCCCCTTGCAGTGGGCAGCAGAGGTGATGAATTTAACAAAATGGTGCCGTGCTGGAGGACGGTCCCCCTTCGCCTGCGCTGAGCGCTTCCAGCAATCTTCGGATGTCCGGCAATGTGGTCACCAACCGCGACCAAATCCCGAGGATCGGACCGCAGAAAACAAAAAAACTGTTCGTCTTCGTCGCGGTTATCCGATTCGGGACGATCATCCTGCAGTGGGTATTCTGTCCGAAATCCGACGGTCACGCCACAGGACTTCAGTAAGTCTGCGATCGCCCCGTGAACGAGTTGGTACAGCCGTAATGGCTCGTGCCGCAGAGGATGTGTTCGAGGGACGACGCACGAATATGTCAGCTCATGATGATGCAGAATGGCTCCGCCGCCTGTGACCCGCCGGACACGCGGGCAGTCAGCCAGTTTTTCATCGGTGAATGACGTATCGAAGTTCTGAAAATAGCCGAGTGAAATCGTAGGTTCTGACCACTGGTAAACTCGTACGACTGGTGCCGCCGGTTGCTCATCGGCGGCCTGCAGCAGCGCTCCGTCGACTGCCATGTTGACCGATCCGGCCAGAGGAGCCGGCTCGACGATGACACGACAGGCAGTGGTGGTGCACATTTCGCTTACCCGCCGCAGCCGGGTGTTTCGGAAGCAAAGGGGTTGCTGGCGTCGCGTTCAATGTCTGCGATCTTTTCAATTCGTCTTGCGTGCCGCCCTTCTTCGAAATCGGTCGACAGCCAGATCTGGATCATTTGTTCAGCCAACTGATCACTGAGCTGATTTGCAGACAGACAAAGTATGTTCGCGTCATTGTGGAGTCGACTGTATTCAGCAGTGACTGTATCATGGCAGGGAGCAGCGCGCACGCCTGCGAATTTGTTTGCTGTGATACACATACCAATACCGGTACCGCAGATCAGGATACCTCGGTTGTGTTCATCTGCCGCGACCGACGCCGCAACGCGTGCGGCATAGTCCGGGTAGTCCACACTGTCACCTGATTCCGGACCGAGATCGTCCACGTCAAATCCCAGATTTTCGATGGTCTGTTGCAGACGGCTTTTCATTTGGAATCCACGGTGGTCGCTGGCAATGGCGATTCTCATGATTTTGTGTCGTCTTTCCTAATGAGGTCATCTGCAATCCATCGGATAGCTTCCGTAAGTTGATCGGCACATTCTCGATATACTTCAGTTCCGCCTCCGATCGGGTCTGAGATATCCTGTCCGTTCTGAGTCAGCAGCTGCATCCGTCCGATCAGGTCCGGACGTGCTTCCTGAAGAACAGACAAATGTGATTGTGTCATTGCATAGACATGATCGCACTCCGAGAGAATTTCTGCAGTCACCGGCCGACTCAGGTGATCGGACAGGTCGATCCCTCGTTCCCGCAGCAATTCAACCGCTTGCTGAGTGGCAGGAGAATTGTCCACCGCCGCGATGCCGGCCGACAGAATGTCGTATCCGCTGCGTCTGAGTTCGTCTTCCGTGCAACCAAGCCGTTCGCTGAACATATTGCGAAAAATTGCTTCCGCCATTGGGCTTCGGCATGTGTTTCCAGTACATACAAACAGCACCCTCAAAGAGTATTCCTTTCCTGATTTCGGAATAAGGCGCGGTTGTTCTTCTTACCTTTCCACCGGAAGAAGCGTCCTCGAACACCTTCGATATTACGGAGTTCCGTTGAGAAGACTTCGGAACAAAGCCTGGCGGTCCACCCGATTGGGGGATTTCGCTGACGTGATTTGCGACATCATGCCGGGAGTTCAGCGAAATCTCAAGGGGCTGCGTGTTATGATCGTCCGAATCCAGCCCGTGGTCGGGCGCAAGGAACGAAAATTTGCAGCTGTAACACATTTGCTGTAAATAGTTTATGGATAAAACATGTTTCCTGAGACAATCGAGGTGATTGAAGGTCCGTTGGAGTCGTACTGTACGGCTAACCAGCGGCTGACATGTTAGAAATCGTTGTTCGGTAGAATCAACGAGGAATCATTCGCGGGCACCGGCGAAATGTACTGTGTGAACGTGTCGACAAATCGCTGCAACGTCAGGATGGGCCACTGTGGTAAAAAAACTGGTGACAACATTGCAAAAGTCCGCGAAACAGCAGGTTCGCCGGTTTGCAGAGTTTCGCGGAATTCAGCGGCAGTCGCTCAATCACTATCAGAGTTCTGTTCGACGGCTGTACGACGGGCCGCAGGGTGCCGTTCTGCGATACAGCAGCCTGTTGTCTTTGCACGACCCGCTGATGGGCCAGTTGTTTCGGTCCGGACGCTTCGATGCTTCACGTTTCGAAACGATTCTGGATGTCGGATCGGGAGCCGGCCAGATTATCCGTCATCTTTTGCGAACGACGTCGGATGCCACAAGGATCGTAGGATTTGATTTGTCAGCCGAGATGTTGCGCCGGGCCAGAGGACGTCTCAAGTCTGACCGTCCAAGTTTCGTGGCAGCTGACATGATGCAGATGCCGTTTCGCGACGAGTCATTCGACTGCATTACCTGTGGCTATGTCCTCGAGCATCTGCCTGATCCCCAGCCTGGCTTGGCAGAGTTCTCGCGAGTTCTCAAGCCGCGCGGCACGATTCTGCTGCTTGCGACGGAGGACTCATTTTCCGGTCTGCTCACGAGTCATACGTGGAAATGTCGCACGTTTTCACGCAATGAACTCAGGGTGGTTTGCGGGGAAGTTGGACTCACATGGGAACAGGAATTGTGGTTTACCCGATTACATGAGATGTTGCGACTGGGTGGAATCCTGGTGGAACTCGTGAAGCAGCCTTTGCGCGATCCGGTGTCGCAGGTCTGAAGCGAGAGGGGCAGCTCCGGATTTTCGTTCATTTCATTTGTAACGTATCAAATCCCAATTCTGCGCCAGGTTACACAGCTGGTCGATGATTCTCGGGTCTTCACTGCACGCAATAATTCCGGAAAAACGCAGCATGTTAGCGCGTTCGTCCATCCAAAGATTGTTGTACCGTACAGGTTCGCGGTTATCGGCACGGACGGCATCACCACCCAGAACGCGGGCAATATGCATCGAGACCGGGAAATCATAGATATTTGGCGTGTGAATCAGCGATCCTCCATATTCACCGGTTGCCATAAACGGGTAGATGCTGCCTGGCATTTCGTCGGAGGTTCGTCCCTTTAATCCCAGAGCATCCACTTCCCTGGCTCGAGCTGCGTCCTCGTTCTGAAACCCAATGAGATAAATTCCGCTTCCAGGGCTGCAGCGGTCTTTACTCAGATCAGGCAGACCATTCAGGACAGCACGGGCAGGCAGAGTGACATCATCCGGGCCACAAACGATCCTGGTATTTGTGACTTCGGTCCATGTTCCTGTCGGACCCATTTCGGGTGCGTATACCAGTGAGTAGCAGGGGGTCTCTGCGTCGTGAAGATGCACAATCACCGAATACCCGTTTCCCGTTCGATCTCGAAATTGTTTTGTTCCGTCGATCGGGTCAATCGAAATCGATAGTTCAGCCGCTTTGGCGAACAGTGTCATGTCACCAGTGGATTCTTCACCTTCGATTCTGCATTCCCGCAGAATCGGATCGGCATCCCGTAGTGCGGCAACAATCAGTTCCTGAACCGACAGGTCAGCCAGTGTCAACGCATCCGTATTGGAACTGCCACTCGATTTGCCGTCGAGCGCAATGTCAAATTGTCTCAGTCTTCGAGCCACCGCCCCGCTCCAGCGAAGAACGGGTGGCAGTACCTGCGAGAGTTCAGTAATAATTTGATCGCGCGAGGACATGGAGAATCAATCCTGAGTTATCCAGTTGAACAGTCTTAATGGAACAGAAACGTCACACACTTTCTGCAGCGCCCTCCAGCCTGGAACGGCATTCACTTCCAGGACTCTGGCGGTTCGGTCCGAATCATAAATGACGTCAACCCCACAGAACACACATCGGGTCGCAGCAGCTGCACGCACCGCCAGATTGATTTCGTCTTCGTTTGGTGTCCAGGGGGTACACAGGCCTGCTTGTGATGCATTTGTTCGAAAGTCACCTTGTGGAGCGGTCCGTTTCATCGATCCGATCACCTGACCATCCAGCAGCAGAATTCGGTAGTCACTACTGACGCATGGAATGAACCGCTGCAGATACATTACAGCTCCGATTCGTTCCAGGCTCCGGAATACACGCCATGCAAGATCCGGACTGTCGACTCGAATTATTCCGCGGCCTTCCGAACCAAAGAGTGGCTTAACAACAATGTCACCACCCAGCTGTTCACAGAGCTGCATGGCTGATTCGGAGTCTTCGCATACGGCAGTGTCGGGTACCGGTACACCGGCACTGATCAGCTTTTGAGTCGTGAGCCATTTGTCGACTGCGCACTCGACAGCCTTTGGTGAATTGACAATTCTGACACCGCACTCTTCCAGTCCGCACAGCATATCCATCCGGGTGACGATACGTTCCAGTGATCCGGGGGGCATCGTTCGAACAATGATTGCATCGAGTTCATGCAGAGTGGTTTCACCGCTGACGAACTGCAGTGTCTTGCAGTCCGTACTGGCCATTAACGATGGAAACACGAGTGGCAGGACGACGTGCCCCAGTTCCTTTCCGGTCCGGCAAAGTTCTTCCACATACCAACTGCCCTCATTTCCCAGAATACCAATTCTCATGGCCGTCATTCCGGATTCCGGACAAAGCCGGCAGAATTTAGAAGTCGAGTCCAAATGATGCCGTTACCAAATCCGGCATCCGATGTCCAAATCCAAACGACCGACCGGAATTCAGATTGTGGAATAAGACGACGGCCGGACTGAACAGTTTGGGATCCAGCCTGTAGAAGTCGTTGTCGGCTTCTGTGAACAGATCCTGAAATGTTCGCCCGTGGGATTCTGAGGATGCAGACGGTACCAGTGGCCCGGTTGATTGAATCAATTCATCGTCGCAATCCACCCACAGATTAACAGTCGCACCATAAAGAATCGCATCATTGGTGCGACCGATTCCCTCAAGATCATTCTTTGCAATCGGTGGTAGTGGGCTGATACCCGCACCACTGACAATCGTTTCCAGGGGAAACCTGAGATCGTGCAGTTTGTGAAGTGCGGTTTCGATACTGCGGGCCACGATCTGAACGGATCCGGCGATCGACGCTGTCGGAGCTGTCAGCAATGCGATTTTTCCGGTGGTTTCCACTGAGTCTCGTATCAATTCGATCGCCGATTTCGAGGGAAGAGTTGATGCCTCGAGCACTCCGATACAGGAGCTGCCGTTTTCGCTGACGTCAAATTCCTTTTGCAACTCTTCGACCTGGGCCAGAATGCGCATCGGACCGGAGCCCATCGCGAAGTAGTCAGCTGTTGCAATTTTCCATCCGGCATACTGACTGAGCAGACACGCCGCAATCGGATGATCGGTTGTCACATAAACCTGTGGTACGGGTAATTGACCGTCACCGGGAACGATCCTGATATCTGCAAGGTCAGACATACAGACTCGTGCCAGCAGAATTCCGGCGTCGAGTCCCCCAAGACACTCAACGCCGAAGTCCAGAAGGGTTACTTCGTCATGCTCACAGACGGCGATTCGGAGTCGGTCTGCTTCTGTCACGGCCTGAGACACCAGCTGCGCCGCACGCTGATTCAGTTCGAGTGACATCGATCTCTACTCGCTGGGAACAGTCCGTCTAAGAAACAATCACGGTTGCCGATTCGATGACGGCCTGAGAACGCGGTCGGTCTTGGCCGTCAGTCTCCAAGGCACCGATCTGGTGAACAACGTCCTTGCTGGAGTCGTTAGCCGTGCGGCCGAAAGCCGTATACTGTCCGTCGAGAAAACTCTGTGTTCCCAGACAGATGAAGAACTGGGATCCGGCTGAGTTCGGATCGCTGGAACGTGCCATTGAAAGCACACCATCCACATGTGGCGTGTCGTTGAATTCGGCATCGATGTTGTAACCTGGTCCGCCAGTGCCAGTGCCGCCGGGACAGCCACCCTGGATCATAAAACCACTGATGATACGGTGAAATGTGAGTCCGTTGTAAAAACCGATCTTTGCGAGCGCCAACAGATTGGCGCAATGGCCCGGAGCCACATCGGGCAGCAGGTCCAGCAGGATCGAGCCGTGATTAGTTTTGAGCTCCAGTTGGTAAGTATTGGCGTCAAAGTCGATCTCTTTGATTGCTTCCTGAACTTCGGACTGGCGACTGGACATGGTGGTTCCTACTGAACTGAAAAGAGAAACGAATTACGCCATCATTGTTTCACTGATGAGGAACGCAACCACAACGCATCGAAAACGTCGACAACCATGCATCCGGCACTGGATTACCAGAGCAGAGAATCTGTCTTGAATCACTTCTGGAACGTAACTCAGGCCAGTAGGTCATGCACGACCTGGCCGTGAACGTCTGTGAGACGGTAATCACGGCCCTGGAACCGATAAGTCAGCTGTTCATGATCGAAGCCCAGTTGATGCATAATTGTGGCCTGCAGGTCATGTACATGAACTCTGTTTTCGGTGATTTTGAACCCCAGTTCATCGGTCTGGCCGTAGTTGAATCCACCTTTGACTCCACCGCCGGCCATCCACATAGTGAAACAGTCCGGGTAGTGGTCTCGTCCCAGGATTTTTGACTTTGCGGTGCGACCTTCCCGGAATGGCGTTCGTCCAAATTCGCCACCACACACAATCAGAGTATCGTCAAACAGTCCGCGATCCTTCAGGTCGCGAATAAGTGCCGCGATGGGTTTATCCGTTGCTGCCCATTTGCTGGTAAGTCCCGGTCCCAGGGCTGTGCTTTCTCCGGTTCCGTGAAAATCCCAGCCCCAGTCAAACAGCTGGACATAGCGCACGCCCTGTTCCACCAGACGTCTGGCCAGCAGACAGTTGTTCGCAAAACTGGATTCCCCCGGTGATGCTCCGTAATCTTCCTGGGTCGCTTTTGTTTCTTTACTGATGTCCATTACTTCCGGAACTGCCGTCTGCATTCGGAATGCGAGTTCATACTGAGCAATTCTGGTGAGTGTGTCCGGATGACCCAGTTGTGAGGCCTGGATTTCGTTGAGCTGTTTGAGGGCATCCAGTGATCGGCGTCGCAGACTACGGTCCATTCCGTTCGGATCAGACGCATACAGCACAGGATTTCCCTGCGATCGGCATTGCACGCCCTGAAACACGCTTGGCAAAAATCCGCTGCCATACGAATTCGCTCCACCATTTGGCTGAACTCCGTTAGAGATCAGAACGACGAATCCGGGCAGGTTCTGATTCTCAGTGCCCAGTCCGTAAGTCACCCAGGATCCCAGGGATGGTCGTCCCGAACGAGGAGACCCGGTATACACGAGCAGTTCTGCCGGAGCGTGGTTGAACTGTTCGGTCGTCATGGAATGGATGAAACAAAGATCGTCAGCGACGGTGTGGAGATTTGGCACGGCATCCGACAGCCAGGTGCCGCTTTCGCCGTGCTGAGTAAACGTCCTTGGCGTCCCCAGGAGTTTGGGAACGCCGCTCGTAAATGCGAAGGTACGGCCTTCCAGAAACGACAGTGGACAATCTTCACCCGAGCGTCTGATCAGTTCGGGTTTGTAGTCATAGCAATCGAGATTAGGTGGAGAGCCTGTCAGGTGCAGGTAAATGACCTGTCGGATCTTCGGGTCAAAATGTGGCTGTCGACTGGCCAGCGGTTGAATGGCGTTCACGTCAACATCAGCATGACTGCTGCTGCCCGACAGAGCCGACAGTGCCATCCCACCGAGTCCGACGCCGGATCCCGCAATAAAATGACGCCGCGTGGCATGAGCGAGAGTTGCCAGATAGTGATTCATGTTGAGGTTTCCAGTGTGGGGTTGGCAGGTGTCCGGGACCCGGTTGGGCGAGCATCGTCAAATGGTTTGACCGTGGTGAAAGTGCCGGTGGCTGTACGAGAAATCAGTTTTGCCGGGTCGCGTCGCACTGGCCGGCAGTTCTGAGATTACCTCTTCAGAAACATCTCATCCAGATTCAAAAGAACGTTGCCGACAACCGTCATCGCAGCTGCGTCGATGGTATTGATGCCGTCCGGTAAGGGGCCCAGTGGATCGGTTGCGAGTATCAGTGATTCTTCGAAGTTCCCGGACAGCTGTGATCTGGCATCGTCGAACAACGTCATCAGAGTTTGAAACTCATCCTGAGTTGGCAGTCGCATCAAACAATGCCGGAACGCCCACGTGAGCTGTTCCACAGAAGATGGTCCTCGCTGCAGCGCATTTCTCGCAAGGGACTGGGCCGCCTCAACATAGACCGGATCGTTCAGCGTAACCAATGACTGCAGAGGAGTATTTGTGGTATTGCGGCGCACCGTGCAGACCTCTCGATTCGGTGCATCGAAAGTGGCCATGGAGGGATAGGGATTGCTGCGTCGCCACAAAGTATACAGTCCGCGACGATAACGATCTTCCCCTTCGCTTGGCGTCCAGTCCGTTGAGCTGCCAAAGGCCGCAGTGAGTCCCTGAACAGGTTGCGGTGGTCTCACCGGAGGTCCGTACATTTTAGGGCTCAGCAAACCACTGACCGCCAACGCCTGGTCTCGCACCATTTCGGCACTCAGGCGAACCCGCGGACCCCGCGCCAGCCAGCGGTTGTCAGTATCAATTCCCGAAGGATCGTCTGTGAGACGAGCGTTTTGTCGATACGTGGACGACATAACCAGTTGTTTCAGCATGGCCTTGCGATTCCAGCCGATTCGGATCATTTCTGTGGCCAGCCAGTCCAGTAACTCCGGATGTGTGGGCAGCGCTCCCTGAGAACCAAAATCTTCGCTTGTTTCAACCAGGCCACGACCAAAAAGTGTTTCCCAGTAACGATTCACCAGAACGCGGGCCGTCAAAGGATTGGCTTCGCTGACGAGCCACTCGGCCAGAGCGAGGCGACTATCTGGCTGTTTCGCATCACCGGGATGCAACGCTGCCGGAACACCTGTTTTCACCTGGTGACCGGTATTTTGCCAGTCGCCACGATACTGCAGGTGAGTGTTACGTCGTTTGTCCACAATTTCTTTCAGGACTGGCACGGTGGTGACCGGTGTCACGCTGTTCAGAGCGGCGATGGCCCGATTCAGCTGCTGCCGCGGTTCGTGTAATTCAGGAGCGATCTGCTCGCGGTAATACTGCGCAAGCCTGGCTGACTCTTTCGGACTCCGCTGATCGGTCGGCAGATCCAGCAGCGACACAAGATGTGACGGCAGTCGGCTTCGCCGAACAGTATTGTCATCCGCCGTCGCCGCGATGCGAAAATGACCCAGGAGATGATTCACGTTGAGTGAATTCTGCTCGATTGTGACCTCCAGTGTCGAAGGTTCATCCAGACTCACTGCGGACTCCGGCAGCAGGACCAGTTGATGTGGCTCCAGTATTCGGCCGCCGACTGCCCAGCCGTCTTCTCGTCCGGTTTTTCCGGTCAGGACATCAGAGGGTTCGAATTTCTCCTGATGATAGTCAGCGTATGCGGCACTGAGAGGAACATCGCGTTCCCGGTTGATAGAGAATTTCTGAGATGGATTTGGCGGATCCGACACAGTTGTGTGCCAGATCAGGTTGTGTTCTGCATCGAACAGATCAATCCGATAGTCGTGGAGTCTTACATGCAGATTGTTATCCGTACGATTCCAGATCTGAACGGCCTCAATTGATTCCGCAGTGCCCAAATTGAGCTCCCACCACGGATCTTTTTCCATTGCTGTATGCGTCGTGGATTTCCTGGTGTATTCGCCGCTGGTGATTCCATCGATCGCATATTCGGCCGGACCATCGAAGTCTGTGGAGCTCTGCCATGCCGTGCCCTTCCCTGCGATGTTGTTTGATCCCTGAAAAACTTCGACTTCAGCGAGCGAAAGAATCTTTCCATTACCGATATTCGTTACTTTTACGTACTGGACTTCCAGAGGCTGTTTGTCTTTGGGAATGACCCGGGTCTGTACACCCGTGATCACGAAGTTACCGTCGGCAAGCCCTGCACCACTTCCTGGGATTGATTCATGTGGCAGTGTTTCGATTCGTAAGGCTGCGATTTCATCGAATTTGTCAGCTAACGCCAACTCAACTGTGTAGGTGTCCTGTTCGGTGGCTGCCGAAACGAGGATAGAACCGTCCGCGAGAATTGATGCCTCATTGCCGGAACTGCGGATGACCTCTGAAGTGATTAGGTTTGTCCATTGTGGCGGTGAACGAATCCCTGTTTCCCATATTTGCTGCGACTCGACCAGTTCCGGAGTGGATTGGCTGAGGGTCGTACGCAGCTTCGCAATTTGTTGTTCCAGTTGGGATCTGCGTTCCTGCTGTTCATCTGTATAAATCTGCAGCGTTGGCGATTCATCGCGGCGATCCGCATCCTGAGTATTATTGAAAATTGCAAATGTCTGAAAATATTCGTTCTGGGTAATCGGATCATACTTATGCGTGTGGCATTGAGCACATGCCATTGTTGTTCCCATCCAGACAGCGAATACTGTGTTCACTCGATCGACAATGGCAACGTTTCGAAATTCTTCGTCGATCGTGCCACCTTCGCTGTTGGTCATTGTGTTACGATGAAAGGCGGTGGCGATGACCTGATCATCAGTGGCCCCGGGCAGCATGTCACCGGCCATCTGTTCCACTGTGAACTGGTCAAACGGCATATTGCTGTTGATGGCTCGAATCACCCAGTCACGCCAGGCCCAGATCGTGCGGGGGGGATCGTCCGCGTACCCGGCGCTGTCGGCATAACGTGCCAGATCCAGCCATTTGCGGGCCCAGTGTTCGCCAAAACTGTCTCGCTGCAACAGTTCATCGACGAGCATTTCGTAAGCAGCCGGATCTTCATTGGCGGCAAATGCGTCAGCTTCTTCGATCGTTGGCGGTAGTCCCGTGAGATCGAGTGAAACACGGCGAATCAGTGCGTAACGATCAGCCGGAGCGGATGGTTGCAGACCATGGATTTGCATTTGCCGCAGCGTGAAGTTGTCGATGGTGTTTTGAGCCCAGGCAGAGAAATCAGCTGTAACCTCCGGCACAGACGGTGTCTGAGGTGCAATATAGGCCCAGTGTTTGGAGTATTTGGCCCCCTGAGCAATCCACTGTTTCAGGATGTCGATTTGTTTTGCGGACAGTTGACTCTCAGAATCGGATGGTGGCATCCGAATGTCCGGGTCTTCGGCAGTGATCCGGGCAATCAATGCGCTGGCAGACACATCTCCAGGAACGATGGCTGCATTCCCTGAATCCAGTTCACGTTTTGCCGCCGCCGGCTGATCAAGTCGCAGGTTTGCCCGGCGTGCATCTTCGTCCGGTCCGTGGCACTGCAGGCACGTACCTGACAGAATCGGTCTCACATCACGATTGAAGTCGACGACGTCATCGGCGAGAGACGTAGCTGACAGGGCTGTGAAGAGCACAATACAGAATGTTCGCATGAGCAGGCAAACTCGGTGGGCAGGGGTAGATCAGGATCGACCGATGCCCTTGAGAGGAATTCAGAGAAAAGACGTGGTCGAGTGGAACCACATTCTGGATTCCTGAGGTTAACCGGGTTGCACGCTGCATTCAATATCCGGTCGTTTGCGTGCCCGTTCCACTGGTCTTTCGACGCAGCCGAACCACCGGCGGCCGGCTTCCTCATGGTCAATTCAATTGTTGAGAATTGTCGTCCGTCAAGGATAACCGTTCGAACGCTGTTAAACAGATGAATAACGAAAGCCTGTGATTTAAATTAACTTTCGTGACGACCGAGCACGATTGTTCAATGCCGTGTAACGATCCGCGATCGAGACAATTGACCTATGACCTAGTCGATTGAGAAGACACAGCAGCTCAGGTCGATCAGGAGAACCGCAATTGCGACTTTGGCGGACTTGTCTAGAATCGGGTATCTGTGGTCATCCCTGTCTGTCCCTTCTCAAAATATTTCTGTTCTCGCGGAACGCAACGAGCATTTTATGAGTAATTCGAATCCTTTCGGCGCCGAAGCCAGACTTTCCACCTCAGCTGGTGATGTCAAATATTTTCGCCTGCGTCAGCTTGATGATGACGGTGTCGGAGACACTGACAGGCTGCCGTACTCCATTAAAGTTCTGCTGGAAGCGTGTCTGCGCAACGTGGACGGATTTATTGTCAGCAGTGAAGACGTTACGAATCTCGCCAGATGGAATGCCACAGCTCCGGCTCAGGTTGAGCTTCCATTTAAGCCAGGTCGAGTTGTCCTGCAGGACTTCACCGGTGTGCCGGCCGTTGTTGATCTGGCTGCGCTCCGCAGTGCGATGGTTCGCATGGGAGGGGATCCGACAAAGATCAATCCGCTTGTCCCCTGTGACCTCGTTGTCGATCACAGCGTACAGGTGGACGAATTTGCCAGCCGTTTTGCTTTGCAGAATAACGTCGAGATCGAATTTCATCGCAATCAGGAACGTTACGAGTTTCTGCGATGGGGACAGCAGGCATTTACGAACTTCAGTGTTGTCCCGCCGGCCACAGGAATTGTCCATCAGGTCAATCTGGAGTACCTCGCGAAAGTCGTGATGGTGACCGATGGGATTGCCTATCCGGACAGTCTCGTTGGTACCGACAGCCACACCACCATGATTAATGGTCTGGGCGTTGTTGGTTGGGGCGTTGGAGGAATTGAAGCCGAAGCGGTCATGCTGGGGCAGCCGATCTACATGCTGACTCCGGAAGTGGTCGGGTTTAAACTAACCGGGAATCTTCCTGAAGGTGCCACCGCAACCGATCTGGTACTTACAGTGACACAGATGCTCCGATCGCACGGGTGTGTAGGAAAATTTGTCGAATTTTATGGTCCAGGAATGGCTCAGCTGGGTCTCGCTGATCGGGCCACGCTTGCGAACATGGCTCCCGAGTACGGTGCGACGATGGGATTCTTTCCGGTCGATGGTGAAACGCTGCGTTATCTTGAACGTACGGGGCGTCCGGCAGAACTGGTCGATCTGGTGGAACGCTATACCAGGGAACAAGGACTGTTCCGGACTGATGAGGCACCGGAGCCGCTGTTCAGCAGCAGTCTCGAACTGGACATGGATACTGTTGTTCCGTCACTGGCGGGGCCGAAGAGGCCTCAGGACCGGATTTTACTCAAAGATATGCAGCCGGCATGGCAATCGGCGCTGGGCGATACCTTCGGCAAGGCCGAGCCTGCGTCGCCGGTTCGGGTTGAAGACAACGGGAGCAGTTCAGAGATCACCGACGGAGCGGTGGTAATAGCGGCGATAACCAGTTGTACGAACACGAGCAACCCGAGTGTGATGGTCGGAGCAGGACTTCTGGCTCGTAATGCTGTTGCCAGAGGTCTCAAACGCAAGCCCTGGGTCAAGAGCAGTCTCGCACCCGGAAGTCGGGTTGTCACCGAGTATCTTGAAAAATCAGGGCTCGATCAGCCACTTAACGATCTGGGTTTTCATACGGTTGGTTACGGCTGCACAACTTGTATCGGCAACAGTGGTCCCCTGCCGCAACCGGTGGCCACGGCGATTAATGAGAGCGACCTGGTGGCCGCAGCCGTTTTGTCGGGCAATCGTAATTTCGAAGGTCGCGTCAATCCCCTGGTGAAAGCCAATTACCTTGCAAGTCCACCATTGGTCGTGGCTTATTCATTGGCAGGAACGGTTGATATCGACCTTGATCACGATTCGCTGGGTCAGGATCCGGACGGCAACGACGTGTTCCTCAGGGATATCTGGCCGACCCAGCAGGAGATTGCTTCAACGATCTCGGCGTCGATGACTCCCGAAATGTTCACGCAGCAGTATTCGTCTGCGACCGTTGGCCCGGAGGAGTGGCAGGCGATCAGGAGTTCAGTCGGTGACATCTACGAATGGAATGTTGAGAGTACTTATGTGCAGGAACCGCCATTTTTCGTTGACATGCCGACGGATCCATTGCCGATCACTGCGATCGACGATGCACGCTGCCTGGTATCTGTTGGTGACTCGACAACGACTGATCATATCAGCCCGGCCGGAGCGATTCAGCCCGATAGTCCCGCCGGCCGTTATCTGCAGGAGTGTGGAGTCGACACAAAGGAGTTCAATAGCTACGGCAGCCGTCGTGGAAACGATCGTGTGATGACGCGCGGAACGTTTGCGAATATCCGATTGAGAAACATGCTGGCACCGGGAACGGAGGGCAGTGTGACCGTTCATTTTCCGACGGGTGAGCAAACATCGATTTATGATGCGGCGATGCGGTACGGTGAAGCCGGAACACCACTTGTGGTACTGGCCGGCGCCGAATACGGAACAGGGTCGTCACGAGACTGGGCCGCGAAAGGCACGTTTCTTCTGGGGATCAAAGCGGTGATTGCCACCAGCTTTGAGCGAATTCACCGGAGTAATCTGGTCGGGATGGGAGTGTTGCCACTGCAGTTCCGTGAAGGTGAAAGCCGTGAGAATCTGGACCTCGATGGAACAGAGACTTTCGACATTCGGCTGGACGATACACTGGCACCACAACAGGCCGTTGAAGTAACGGCTCGGACAACGGACGGAGATGAAGTCCACTTTGTGACAACGTGTCGGATCGATACTCCGGTCGAGGTCGAATACTATCGCAATGGAGGCATCCTTCACACGGTATTGAGGCAGCTTGCGAAGTAAGTTTGTACAGACGGTCAGGTGGCAATCGGGTTTCGAATTCCCTGACGTGCAGGAATGTTCGGAATTTTTTGCCCCTGATATGCCGTCGTGCCCATCGTACCTAGGGCGTTTCAATCACCTTGTCAATAATCGACGCGACCTTTTGGCGTTCCGGTTCGAAGAAGTGGTTGAACGGTTCGGCCATATGGTCGTTGCAGATGCCCCGCAGCGATGCGGCACACTTGGTCGCCTTGATGAATCGGCTGGCGTATTTGCCAACGTCATAAATCGGCTGAAGGTTGTCGATTTGTGCCTGGAGAACGGCGACCCGATCGGTGTTACCCGCCTGTGCTGCAGTGAACATTGCAGTGAATAGTTTTGGAAAGATGTTGGCACCGCCATTCACGCCGCCGTCGCCGCCGCCCTGCACGGTTTCTGCCAACAGGTGTTCGGGGCCAACCAGAATTGTCCAGTCCGGGCGCAGTTCTTTAAGTGTCACCAGTTCACGAAAATAATCAGTGTCTCCGCTGCTGTCCTTGACCCCCACAATTTGACTGTGACTCGACAGATCTCGCAGCGTTTCAATTTCAAAGGTGACTTTTGTGAGACTCGGAATGTTGTACAGCATCAGAGGTAAGGGGAGTTCTTCGACAATATGTTCGATATACTGTGCGAGTTCCGTCTGTCCGGCGGGAAAGTAGTAAGGTGTCGACAGGACGACAGCGACTGCACCGGCTTCTCTGGCGGCATGTGCCAGATTCACTGATTCCACGAATGACGTATCGGTGATTCCAACCATGATGGGAACCCGATCGCTGACAATCCGACTGGTCAGCTGGATGAAATCCCGGCGCAGCCGGTAACTCAGACTGGGGGCTTCACCGGTGGTTCCCAGGATAAACACTCCGGCCACACCACCCTCAATGACGTGGTTGAGGAGTCGTTCGGTTCCGGCTTCGTCAATCGTATCGCGGCCAGTGAGTGGCGTGATCATTGGGGGAATCACGCCCTGCAGAGGTTGTGCGAACAGGGAGGTTGATCTGGAGGACTCAGTCATCGAGGATTCTTTTTACTTGTTGTGACCCAATCGTGACTGGATCACGAATTGCTGATAATAGTTACCAATTGCGAAATGATTCTTCGGTCTGTTCCACACCGAATTCAAAGGCGCTGACTACCGGTCAGGACACTGTTCATCCAAGGCGGCTTTTCGAACCGGCTTTCAACGGTCATGCGATGAATCGAACATAATGTGGCAGTGGGATCACCAACCTACGCAGGATGCCTGCTCTCAATCAACCTTGCATGATGACTATGAACCAAAAAGTCGTCATGGTACCGGAATGTCTGTTTCAACAGTATTTCTGTACCGGTCTCTGGATTCAGAAGGTGCCAGGCCTGAATTCGACAGGCGAATCTGTGGCTTAGCGCTCTGAAACAGCGTTGAACGCAATTGCGAGGGCTGCCAGACGGTCCTATTATTGGCCGCATGTCAGAACCCGGTTCCTATCAGCATATCATCATCCATGGTGTCGGATTGATCGGTGGCTCCGTTGCTGCGGCAGTGAAACGTCGCTGGCCGGCGTGTCGCGTCACCGGAGTTGGTCGAAATCCTGAGCGGCTGCAGGCGGCTCAGGTTGCAGGGTTGCTGGACGATTGGTGTACAACACTTCGAGAAGCATCTGTAGATTCCCTCGCTATTGTTGTGGTCTGTCTGCCGGTCGATCACATTTCTGAAGCCGTGATCGAAGCCGCGGAAGTGACTCCGCCAGGAGTCCTCATCACCGATGCCGGCAGTGTGAAGCAATCGATTCAGACCGGAATTATGGTGTCAGCAGCAGCGTCTGCCCGATTCGTGGGTGCCCATCCGATCGCAGGAAGCGAAAAGAACGGATTCGAATATGCAGACCCGGAATTGTTTGCGGGCCGACCCTGTGTCGTGACAGAGTCAGATGCCGGCATCGAGTTTGAACAACGATGTCAGCATTTCTGGCAGAGTCTGGGAGCTAGTATTTCTGTCCTTGGTTGTGAGGAACACGATCGAATCTTGGCACTCACGAGCCATTTACCTCACGTTATGGCTGCGGTCACCACAATGTGCGTATCTCCCGCTGAAATTTCTTTTGTCGGGACCGGTTTTCGGGATTCGACACGAGTGGCTTCGGGTGACGCCCAGTTGTGGCATCAGATTTTGTGCAGCAATCGGACGCAGCTGCTGAATGCAATCAGCAAGGCTGAAGCCGGGCTGAAGCAGCTTTCAGCCGCACTCAGGGATGGTGATCACGATACTGTCGTGGCGATCCTGGAACAGGCAGCTGAGCTTCGCCGGACGCTTTAACACCTGTGACATTATATGCGCGTGGTGTACGGATGGCGGAGTGTGCTCAGCGGGCTCATCGGTACGCCGGGAAGCGTCAGTCTGAAAAGGGTTGTGGCCGTGCCGCATCAGGTGTCTTCAACACGTGACTGAGACTTATCGGGCGACTGACTGGCACGACGTACTGTAAACCGTTTGAATCCGAATTCTGTGAGTGCATTTCTGAGCCGCGAATCGCGGACTTTAGCTGATTCTGCCAGTGAAAGGGAGACCGCTAATGATCCGGCAACAACGGCTGCAACACGGCAAACCGAAATTGGAATCTCAAACGGTGTAAGATCGGCAAAGAATTCATCTATACTGCAGATCTCACCGAATTTACTTCCCTGAAACGTGAATTCAATACCGTGCAGATCAGCACTCCATTGGTAGTCGAACGGTCCCCATATTTGTCCACGGCTGACAATCCACCATTTGGTCTCGAACAGGACAATTTTGTTGCCAGGCGTATTCATTGATGTCGCCATTAATGCCAATCATCGTGTCAGATGTTTGTAATAGTCCGTCGTGCTGTCTCCAGCAGCGTACTGCGACATTTTTCACTTTCGGTGCCAGTCTTACAGCCTGCCGCAGGTATGTCGATGGCGGAATACGATGGCTCGCGATCATCAGACTCGTCACCGCCACACAAACACTGAAAAACGGAACGGCTGTTTTTTCCTGGTTGCTGCGGCAGGCACGCCTTGACAAGAGCTTCACACTGTGACTATCACACATCTCAGTTGAGGTTAATTCTGTCTCTCCTGTTCGCCCCGCTTACTCAAATCGTCAGGTAATGGACGAGGTCTGTCATGTTGTTGGCAATGACATTGGAATCTCCGGATCGTTTCTCTCTGGAACCGCTTTCCTCTGCTGGACTGCCTGTCCGGCATGTTGTGCGCCCGATCGCCGTATCAGACGACGATGAAGGTGATGACGACTTCGACGATGGTCTCGACGACGATCTGGACGACTTTGAAGACGACTTTGAAGATGATGACGAGGAGGACGACGACTTTGACGACGATTTCGATGACGATTTTGATGACGACGGCGGGGGAGACGACGATGGAGGAAACGACGATGACGACTTCGACGACGACTTTGACGACGATGATGATATCTGAATCGTGGTGTCAACGATGCCAATGATCGATAAAGAACACAAACAGAAACGGGCGTCCTGATTGTCAGTGCGTCTGTTCTCGTTAAACGTCAAAGGACATTTCGGCTATGCAGAGTTTGAGCACTCATGCGGCTGAAGCTGCGGCCGCGATTCGATCCCATTGGCCAGGTGCAACTCCGGACTGCGGTTTGATTCTGGGTACTGGACTCGGCAGCCTCGCGGAGCAAATCGATGTGGCTGTACGGATTCCGTACTCTGACATCCCCCACTTTCCACAATCGACTGCACCATCCCACGCAGGTCAACTGGTTTGCGGACACCTGCATGGCGTTCCGCTTGTGGCGATGGAAGGTCGTCTGCACTATTACGAAGGTTATTCATTGCTCGAAGTAACGTTTCCTGTACGTGTCATGAGAGCGCTGCAGGCGGAGACACTGATCGTCACGAGTGCTGTGGGAGGGATGAATCCTCAGTATGCTCTGGCAGACCTTGTGATACTGGAAGATCACATTAACCTCATCCCTGACAATCCACTGCGCGGAATCAACGATGATTCGCTGGGGCCTCGATTTCCGGACATGAGCGAACCGTATTCGCGTGAACTTCTTCAGCTGGCGAAAGCGACGGCACTGGAACTATCAATCAACGCCCACACGGGCGTATTAGTTGCTGTTTCAGGTCCCAATCTGGAAACTCGAGCTGAATACAGGATGATGCGAAACATGGGAGCAGACATTGTTGGTATGTCCACGGTGCCCGAGATTATCGTGGCACGTCATGCGGGGATGAAGACACTGGGCTTCTCGATCGTGACAGATATGTGCCTGCCGGATGCACTTGAACCTGTCGATATTGAAAAGATTCTTGCGGTTGCCGCTCAGGGTGGAGAGCGTCTGGAACGACTCCTGGTGCAATTGTTTCGCCGATTTGCAGAGTCATAACTAACGTTGTCGTTCGCAATGCGTTGGGCGCTTGAGGTGCAAACGTGATTTCTGCCGCTGCGCAGCCCCGGATTGGGGCAGAAATCGGAGCTTTTTTGCGGTGGAGAGAGAACTAATTGGCAGGGCTATCGTGGTGATTGTTGTCTGCCATGGCAGCGGCTCCCGGTCCTGTTCCGGTGAGCCCAAGCAACTCACCACATGCTTTTACCTTTGCGGGTCTTCCTCAGTCTCGAAGAAATTGTTTCAGGGGCGTTCACATCGGGGTCACCCGCTCCTGGAACCAATTCGGCGCCTCAAAGGATGTTAATTCAGAAACCTGGTGCGTTCTTCAGTGGTGGGGATACGACAGGCTTCCTGTTTACCGAAGATGCAATAGCGCGAGGCTGAGACACAGCGATATCCGAAATTTCGAACCGTTGGCGGTATTACTAACAGCAAAGTTGCGAACCGGCCCCAAGCTCCACCGAGATCCCGTATGACCTGCAGCACGGCTGTGGATCGGTAATACAGTTGTCCGTCCCGATAATAGGCCATTGTGTCGAGTTGCTTGCGCACGTCCGAAGGAAGTACTTCTGTCGCTGTAGTGCCCTGCAGAGGAGCGAATTTCAGCCTTCCTTTTGTGTCCCGCCTCAACAGAAAGTCGACAGTGTGATTGCAGAGTCCACAAACACCATCAAAGAACACAATTCGGTCCGCCGTCACCGGATCTTCGCTGGAGTCTGCAGTATTCGTTGCTTTTTCTGGCATGACGAGAGCCTGACTGGTTGGGTGTTCGCCACTTCTTGAAATTGCGCAGCCGGATATCGATACGTGACTATTGATTCCGACGCAGGAGAATCCTGCTGATCATTCCGTCAAAACACGGCCATTGTAACGCGTGTTTTAGGTCACATGTCTAATGACTGGTTGCACTCGGTCCCCGAGTTCACTCTGATTCACTCAGATTGCGGTTCGTATCTGAAAACTGCATTGCCTCATCTTTCGTTAGCTATGTCATCTGATTCCTGTTCTGAACGTTCCTCATCGGTCCAAAGCGGGCTGTGGTCGGCTTCATTTGTCAGTTACCTGACCATGAATCTGATGACGGTTATCAACGACAGCATGTTCCGCTGGCTGGTGGTGCCGATTGCCAAGTATCGGGCAACCCAGGATTTACCGGTGGAACAGGTTGCCGGTCGGGAATCGCTGATTCTCGGTCTCGGTCTTGGTTGTTTTATTCTCCCATTCATGGTGTTCTCACCGTGGTCGGGCTGGCTTGCGGATCGGTTCAGCAAACGTCGGGTGACGATTGCTCTGAAGATTGCTGAATTGATCATCATCATTGCAGGATTGGCCACCATCCGGTTTGGTAACCTGACCATTCTGTTCGTAATTCTGTTTCTAATGGGTACACAAAGTGCCCTGTTGACGACAACCAAGTTCGGAATTATTCCTGAACTGGTTCCGAGGAGCCAATTGTCGGCTGCGAATGGGATGGCTGGGCTGGTCACGCTGGTGGGAGTCATCGCCGGCACAGTGGCTGGAAACGGTCTCTACGGAATGTCTGACCCAAACGGCATATCGGGGCTGTGGTTGTCCGCGGCAGCCCTGCTGGGGGTGGCCGTGACTGGTCTGTTGGCCAGTTATCCGATCGATCGTGTCGCGGCCTGCAGCCCGTCGATGCCGTTTCCTGCTAATCTGATTCGTTACTCGATACGGGATCTGCGTCTGGTGATGGAGAATCGAGCCATTCGTCGTGTGACTCTGGGTATCGTGTTTTTCTGGTCACTGGCATCACTTTCTCAACTCACCATCGATACGTTTGTTAACAACGAACTGGAAATGAAACAGAACGCTGTCGGACCGTTTCTGGCAGTTCTTTCGGTTGGTGTGGGACTCGGGAGCGTTCTGGCAGGATGGTGGTCAGGTGGACGAGTGGAACTCGGTATGGTGCCACTTGGATCACTGATGATGACCCTGGCCAGCGTTCTGGCCTTTTTCAGCAGCGGATCTCCGTATCTGTTTGGTGTTTCGCTGTTCATGATTGGACTGGGTGGTGGCCTGTTCAGCGTCCCGCTTAATGCGTTTATTCAGGAGCGCAGTCCACATGGTCAACTGGGCGCAATACTGGCGGCCGGAAATCAACTGATAGCCATCGGCATGATCTTCGTGGCCATGGTGTTTCCTTTTCTCAGAAATCAGCTGGGAATGGCCTCTAATCAAGTGTTCCTGCTTGCCGGACTATGGACGCTGCCGATCTTCATCTACGTTTGCTGGTTGATTCCCCAGGCCACAATTCGGTTTGTTGTATGGCTGTTCAGTCGAACCCTGTACCGTGTTCGAACGTATGGCGTTGAGAATATTCCGGAACACGGTCCTGCTTTACTTGTCGCCAATCATGTGACCTGGCTGGACGGGATTCTCATCCTCCTGGCAAGTTCCCGTCCGATCCGAATGATAGCATGGGCCGACTATGTTGAAGGCCCGTTAATGAGCAGACTGGCCGGTTTGTTCGGTATTATTCCAATCCGTACTTCGGAGGGGCCGCGAGCTCTGGTGAAATCGATCGACACAGCGCGCGAAGCACTAAGAAACGACGAATTGGTGTGCATTTTTGCTGAGGGCCAAATTACCCGCACCGGGCAGTTGCTGAAGTTCGAACGCGGCATGCTGAAGGTCCTCAGGGGGACAGGAGCTGATGTGATTCCGGTGTATCTGGATGAGCTTTGGGGAAGTCTCTTCAGTTATCATGGTGGTCGTTTTTTTTGGAAAAAGCCTCGTCACTGGCCTTATCCTGTTTCGATCAGCTTTGGAAAATCAGTTCCGCATGTGAATGATGTCCATGTCGTGCGACAGGCAGTGCTCGAACTGAGTGCTGAATCTTTTGCACGAAGAAAGGAACGTAGAATGATTCCTGCCAGCCGCTTTATTCGCCAGTGTCGTCTTGCATGGAGCCGCACCAAATGTGCCGACTCTTCCGGTGTGGACCTTACCGGGGGCCGTCTGTTGACAGGTACTCTGGCGTTTCACCGGCTCCTGACATCGTCGATTCTGATTCCTGACGTCCGGAATGTTGGAGTCCTGCTGCCGCCATCTGTGGGTGGGGTTCTGGCCAATTCATCGCTGAGTCTTGCCGGCAAAGTAACTGTGAACCTGAACTACACGCTCTCGGAAGACGTTGTCAATTATTGTATTCGAACGGCGGGAGTGAGGCAGGTCATCACCAGCAGACGTTTCATGGAACAACGTCCATACGACCTGGAAGCTGAGTTGATCTTCATGGAAGACCTGCGTCCAAAAATTACAGGATTCGACAAAGCCAGAGCATTTGCAGCGGCTCGATTCATGCCTGTCGGAATACTGAGCAAACGACTTGGACTGCATCTCGCAGGCCCCGATGACCTGATGACGATCGTGTTTACATCGGGATCGACCGGAGAGCCCAAGGGCGTGATGTTGTCACACAACAACATCCTGTCGAATCTGGATTCAATGACCGGAATATTTAATCTGACAAGTGAGGATACGATCCTGGGTGTGCTGCCGTTTTTTCACTCGTTCGGTTTTACAGTTACTATGTGGCTGATGCTGTGTGCCGATCCGGCAGGGGTTTACCATTTTAATCCGCTGGATAGTCGAGAGGTCGCAAAACTCTGTGAAAAACACCGTGTCAGCATTCTTGCAGCGACGCCCACGTTCCTGAGAACGTACCTCAAGCGATGTACACCGGAGCAGATGAAGTCTGTCAGTCTTGCCATTGTTGGAGCGGAAAAACTGCAGCCGGAACTGCGGAATGCCTGGAAGGAAAAATACGGGATTGAACCGACCGAAGGCTACGGTGCAACCGAACTTTCACCGGTTGCCTCGTTCAATGTTCCGGACAGCCGAATCAGTGGAGGGCCGGGTGGTTCGAAAGGGCTGCGACACGGAACTGTTGGTCGTGTGACCCCAGGATCCGTTGCTGCTGTCTTCAGTCCTGATACCGGAAAGCAGCTTGGAGCCAACCAGGATGGATTGCTCAAAATCAAGGGGCCCAACGTGATGCTGGGATATCTCGATCGGCCTGAATTGACAGCCGAAGTCATTCAGGACGGCTGGTACAACACGGGTGATATTGGTTGCATCGATGATGAAGGATTCATTGAGATTACAGGCCGTCAGAGTCGGTTTTCCAAAATCGGCGGAGAAATGGTCCCACACATCAAAATCGAACACGAGCTGACTCGCATCCTCGACGAAGATGACAAAGACGAGCCGGAAGTCATTTGTGCCGTGACGGCAGTCCCTGATGCCCGGAAAGGCGAACGGCTTATCGTACTGCATCGGCCTATTGCCCGTCCCGTTTCAGAAGTCATTGATGAATTGAAACGGGCTGGACTTCCAAACCTCTGGATTCCTTCTGTCGAGAGTTTTCGCGAAGTTGAGGCGCTACCGCTGCTGGGAACGGGAAAGCTGGATCTTCATGCAATGAAACAGGTAGCGCTGCAGGCCTTTTGTCCCGATGACTAAACCTCTCTGAGGTCGTCGTGATCATGAGGGCTCGATCGACTCAGTCAGATCAGACGGGACCCGATCCAGCACTGGTTTCCTGGACGATTCCAGGCACTGCAAAGTCTGAAGCAAATTCTGCCACCTCGCTGCGAATCCGCGTTAATTCGGACTTGTTTTCAGTGTTTCTTAGTGTTTCCAGGATCCATGCTCCCACACGCCGCATCTCATCTGTCTTCATCCCGCGAGTCGTCAGTGCGGCCGTTCCGATTCGCACTCCACTCGGATCCAGTGGCTTCCGCGTGTCAAACGGAATCATGTTTTTGTTGACAGTGATTCCCGCATGTTCGAGCGCCGTTTCCGCGATCTTTCCTGACAGGTCCATGGCGGTGACGTCACACAGCATTAAATGGTTGTCGGTTCCGCCGGAGGCGAGTCGCAGACCTCCTGCAATAAGAGCTTCTGCCAGCGTTTGAGCATTGTCCACAACCTGTTGCGCGTACTGCTTAAAGGATGGCTGTAGCGCCTCTCCAAAACAAATCGCTTTCGCTGCCACGACATGCATTAACGGACCACCCTGCATGCCCGGGAATACGCTGCGGTCGAGATTACGTGCATGTTCTTTCCTGCACAGGACGAATCCGGACCGTGGTCCGCGCAGTGTTTTGTGTGACGTGGATGTGACGAAGTCCGCAACCGGCACAGGGCTGTTGTGGATTCCAGCGGCGACCAAGCCGGAATAATGAGCCATATCGACCATCAACGCCGCACCATTCTCACGTGCAATGTCGGCAAATTTAGCGTGATCGATCTCTCGGGGATAAGCGCTGGCACCCGCGACGATGATTGTCGGTCTGTTTTTCTTCGCCAACGCGGCCACCTGGTCGAAGTCGATGCGATGATCGTCTTCGCGAACGCCATAATGAGTCGTCCTGTAGAGTTGTCCGCTGAAATTCAAATGCATGCCATGAGTGAGATGTCCACCGTGAGCGAGGTCCATTGCGAGAATGGTGTCGCCAGGTTTGAGCACCGTGAGATAGACGGCCATATTCGCCTGAGACCCGGCGTGTGGCTGTACATTGGCATGTTCCGCTCCAAAAAGTTCACACGCGCGGGATCGTGCAATTTCTTCCACTGTGTCAACGTGAGCACAGCCGCCGTAGTAGCGTCGTCCAGGGTAACCTTCGGCATACTTGTTGGTCAGCACGGTGCCGGCAGCTTCCATGACTGCAGCACTCGTGTAGTTTTCGGACGCAATCAGTTCCAGCCCTTCGACCTGACGTTTGCGTTCCTGACAGATGGATTTCCAGACGGCCTCATCGGCAGATTCAAGTGTGGACATCGTTCAGTTTGGTAAGTTCGATATTATTGAAGATAAGAGTTAAGGACAGAGGCATTCATACTCGTTTCAGTAACGATTGGTTGCCCCGAATCCGATATTTTTGTCTCTTATAGCACCAGGAAGGCCGATTGCTACCGAACTTCAATTCGGTACGGTATCTTCGACATATCCAGGTCTTAATTCCTGTCCTGTCACAGTAAAGACGTGCGTGTGTCTGATCGACCGGCTCATTTGAAGAGTTCTTTGCCACTATCCGGTGAGTCCGTTGCATTGACAGGAACGCTCGCGTCGATGACCCACCGAGCGGCCGGCGAATTGACAGAACAATACGGAGGGCGATACGTCCGATCCGTTTCACGTGTCGTATCTCTGTTGGTCGTAGGCGAAGAAGGTTGGCCACTTGAAGACGATGGTCAGACATCGCAAAAACTGCTCCATGCCAGCAAGCTCATTGCTGACGGGGCGGAACTGCGGATTATTTCCGAATCGGAATGGCTGCATCTGACAGGGCTGAATGAACAGCGTGATGATATCCAGCGAGCCTACACACCGGCAATGCTTAGCCAGCTGTTGACGGTTCCAGTCAGCATGATTCGTCGCTGGGCGCGGATTGGTCTGATTCGTCCGGTCCGGCGCATTTGCCGTTTGCCTTATTTTGACTATCGTGAGGTTTCGAGTGCGCAGCGTCTTGCCAGTCTTCTCGATGAGGGTGTGAGGCCGGCGGTTTTGGAGGCGAGTCTCACACAACTGAGTCAAACACTTGCGGGGACCGACCGATCGTTGTCACAGCTGAATTTGCTGGTTCAGGATGAAAAGGTGGTGATTCGGGACCAGCATGGAGTTGTCAATCCGCGAACCGGCCAGCGTTTACTCGACTTTGATACTCAGCTGCAGATCAGAGTGCACGACGAGGTTGCTGATGATCATTCCACCGGACCTCAGGATGTTGACGGCGAAGACGGCTCGATGCCGGCATCAATCTCGTTTGCCGAAGCGAGTTTGCGAATTGGCGATCGAGACATGAAGGAATGGACTGCCGGTGAGTGGTTCAACGAAGGTTGTCGGCTGGCAGAAGAAGGGGCGTGCGAATCCGCGGTCAATGCGTTTCGCAACAGTCTGAGTTTGCTGGGTGCGGAATGGAACTCATTGCGCAATGCCAATCTGCTGACACTGGTGGATGGCATGCCCGATCCGGCCGAGGTGAATTTTAATTTGGCCGATTCGCTGTACCGCGCTGGCCATACGGACGCGGCAATCGAACGTTATCATTGTGCGATCGAATTTGCGCCTGATTTTATTGAAGCGTGGACCCAGTTGGGCTGTTTGCATTTTGAGTCAGGACAAATTGAAAACGCTGAAGACTCATTTCAGACGGCGATCGCCATTCATGCAGGCAATCCGGATGCCTTGCTTCACTACGCTCAATTGCTGGATTCGGCCGGGCGAGTCGAAGAAGCACTGGAATACTGGAGAGAATACCTTCGTCACGATTTCCGAGGTCCTTGGGCTGATCATGCTCGGGAACGACTGCAGGATGTTGAGACGGTGACGACGTGACATTGTAAATGATTGTTCGCTGACGGTGGCAGCCCGCAGTATGGACGGCTGACACGGTGTCAAAATCGTCCAGCTCGACGCTCCCGAGACGGCAAGATCTCCAGGCAGGTTGTCCACCAACCGCTCAGAACGGTTTCAATGAACTCGGCCGGAAGCGACTCAGCTCGCATTTCTTTCGCCAATCGGTGGTGATTGTATCGGATTGGAACAAAGTCAATGCTGACTGGTACAGCCGGCCCTGAGGGACGGCACACAGTGGCGTCTTTGTCTGCATCTGCCCCTGTCCGAACGATAGTGGACCAGACGTGCGTTTGACCGTCATTTCCTGGCCGTCCCAAAACTCCCACGTTTATAAAGTGGCGACCATCTGTCAATTTTCGTGCCCAGCGAATTCCGGAATGAGTTCCGGCAATAACGTCAGCGTTGTATTCGGCACTCAGTCGATCCAGGAAGGCATTACTGGTTGACGATTCCCAAAGAAACTCATTCGTCTTTCTTGGACTGCCGTGACATAACAGGATTTTTAGTCCATCTGCAACCATGCGAATTTCGACAGGCAGATCTCTTAGCCATACCTTGTTGTCGTCGCTGGTGTTTTTTAGGGTGTATTCGTAACTCATTTGAGCGAAATGATTGTCGCGAGGATCCGTATAACCACACTGACAGTCGTCGAGCTGATTTCCAATGCTGTTATCGTAGTTGCCCTGCACACACCTGATGTTGTGATTCCGCAGCAGCGGGAAAACGCGATCCGGATGAGGGCCAAAGGCGCCGAGATCTCCAAGGCAAACAATTTCATCCACCTCACGAGACCTGGCATCCGCAATTGCGGCTTCCAGTGCCAGATAGTTGCTGTACAGACCACCGAACAGTGCGAGCTTCATGACTTCGTCGGTCGTTCCGGAGGACTCAGGGTTGTGTTACTGCAGATTGTGCCGTACTGGTAGCAGGTATAGCACGCACCATGCTGCATAGAGAATGGCTGCAGTGATTTACCAAGTGTTTCACCCATGCGAGCATCCGAAGACTCAATCAAAATCGGACACACAAAAATTCCTCGATTCGTGACTACGCGACTGTGATTGCACAGCAACTGGTTTCGATCGAAGTCGTGCATCATTTCAGGTGTGATGCGTTCGGTGTCCTGATAACCTTCGGTGCGGTTTTCTTCAGCCCCGATTTTCAAACGAGGCAGAATTTTTAGTCGAGGCCGACTGCACCCGTGGCTCTTTAGAACCGATCGAAAATCCTCCAGAATCTGCAGACTATCCGAGTCGTCCCACGTTTGAGTCATTGTGACAATCGGCAGAAAACCGGCATCACAAAGCAGGCTCACGCCCTGAATCGCTTTTTCGAATGTACCGGCTCCACGGACGGGGTCATTGATGTCGGGCGATGGACCGTCGATTGAGACGCGAAATTCCAGACTGAACCGGCTGGCCTGCTCAGCAGCGTAAAGTTCATTCAGCCACGAGCGACTCAATACTGTTCCATTAGTGAGTACGGTGGCGGGGCCGTACTCCAGTGTTCGTTTGAGCATTTGTCGCAGACTTTTGTTCAGAAATGGTTCGCCCCCTGTGAAGTAGTATTCGCGTACACCATGCTGCACAGATTCCTGTAACGCTGTTTCGACGTCTTTGAACGACAGGAATTCGAAGCTGTGGTTGTGAGGACTGCAGCTGATGAAACAGTGCTCACACGTCAGGTTGCAGACCGTGCCTGCAACCTGAAACCACAATTCATCCAGGGAACGAAGTTCAATCGATGGATACATCGATGTTGCCTGAGACATCAAGCCAGTGCCTTCATCGGAGACGGAATCTGATCGAAAAGTTGCTCAATCTGCTCAAGTCCGTTTCTCAAAAGGAACCGCGAGTCACGGCCGTAACTGGCTGCACCCAGAATATAAAAATTGGGTTCCGGATTGTGCAGAAGTTCCACAGCGCCGCCTGTCTGGTTCAGGCAATCGTCCGCGGTCTCTCCGAGGAGATGAGCGGCCAGCTTGATGGGACCTTCGGTCGCGTAGCAACGATGGATCTGCAGTTCCTCAAATGGGCGGCTGTCGGGTCGAAAACCGGAATTTGCGACGATGCGATCACAGACCAGTGTTTGCCTGTGGCCGTTAGCGAATGATACGTTCAGCCGATATTGACCACTGTTGTGTTCCATCGATTCGATCTGAGCGCCTGGACACCAGTGGATCGAGGAATCAGGATGCAGTGCCAGCGAGTTGGCCTGGTCCGTCAACGCACGCCGTTCGGGCAAACGATCGTCGGCAACAGGTGCAATTGGGACGTCGCGAGCACCTCGTGTGATCCAGGTAACTCTGAGGCTGGAGTCCTGCATTACGCAGATCGATGTCGCGGCAGAATAGCCACTGCCGATGACAACTGTATGATCGGATGAACCATGCTGTGACTGTGGTGCCGCAATTTCGAAATCTGCATCAGTAAGACAATTTCTCTCACCGGGGCACGGAATTCCACCTATGCCGACAGACCGATGCCGTGCCGTAAATCCGGTGCAATCGAATAGGACTTCAGATTCCATCACCGTTTCAGAACCATCCCGTCGCCGAACCAGCAGACGGAACGGAGACATTGAGCGTTCCGGTTTTCCGACGGCGTCTTTTTTTCCATACATGTTGCGACTGACAGTAATCAGCTCAGTGGATGTTTGAATCTGTTTCCGCAGCTGTTCACTCTTTGCCAAAGGACTTAGATAGCGTCGTACGTACGCATCTCCGGTGAGCAGTTCGTTACCGTGTGGCAGCGGTGCGGTTTCGGCGGCAGCAGCTCGCCCCGCTTCTGTGCTGTTCATGGAAAACGGTGTGAACAGTTTCACATGGGGCCACCGTCGTATTGCGGCCCCAATGTCCCCTCGTTCCAGTACGGTGACATGGAACCCGTTTATTGTGGCCTGTAGCGCTGCATGCAGACCAATAGGGCCGGCTCCCACGACGATGAGACGGTTCATTGTTTCCTCGAAAAACCCCAATCCGTTTGACACAGACTTCCATAACGTCCAGTCGTCTTACACGAAAGCTCTCAACTTGAGAAGCCGTCCGTGGATTCGTGGCGAAAAATGTGAATCGGTTTGCCGTTTGCCGTACCTGGCAAATTTGAGCTCACCTGTTCGCGATGGGCGAGTTGAGACCTGTGAAGGTCAACATGGAAACTTCGTGATCCTTAATGTTTCGCAAATCTCACCAAACTGCCCGCTTTTACCAGTGGGTACAATCAGGATTTTCAATGAAGGCACGCGACGGGATACCCGATAACACACTACGGACAACGACGGGGGCGAGATCGGGTTGGTGCAGCGATGGCACCCTTGCGGGCGATTGACCGCACGAAATGAACGGAGAGGGGTGCTCATGCGGACTCGACTAAAGCTGTTTGTCGGCGACGACAGCCGGCAGCATGAGGAATCCACGGCACCACATGCTGCAATGCCGCTGGAGGACTTTGCTCGGGTAATCGCTGATGCGGTGGCGTGGGATCGAACCTGGCTGCAGGATTTTGCCGATGACCAGGTGATTGTTTCCCAGGATTTGTATGAAATTATCCGGATCTGTGACGACAGCCATCAATTCCGGGCTTAATCCTTAACCACTCGCAGCAGCCGGACGATTCAGCTCCGGCGTGGCCGTGGCATATCATATATTCGTGGGCAACGGGCGATCAGACAAAACTGAAGCCGTTATTCCGTGTGCTTTGGCTGGAAATGAAATTAGTCGTCACCGTGCGGTTCCGTTGCGCAGAAACTGCGCCTTGCAATTCCGCAGACGGATCTTCAACATCTCTACATGCACGAATCGGGTCGTCAGGACGCCATCAAAATCTGGCGGACAGCTGTTCAGGCAGTCAGTTCTGAAACTCTCGTGCGCCAGTCTCTGTTTGTAGATGGCAATACACTCATAATTAATAACCAGCGAATTCGATTGGTTGACGTGGGGCATATTGAGATCGTGGGTGCCGGCAAAGCCGGTGCTGGAATGGCTCGTGGTGTGGAGCAGGTATTTGACGACCTTCCCGACTCGATCACATGGTCGGGATGGATCAATGTGCCCGATGATTGCGTTGACAAGCTCGATCGTATCGTACTGCATAGCGCTCGGCCTGCGGGAGTGAATGAGCCGACCCAGGCGGGTGTCGATGGAACAGTCGAGATCATGCGACGCGTCTCACGACTCAAACCCAACGACATCTGTATCACTCTTCTTTCTGGCGGTGGGAGTGCATTGCTCCCTGCTCCGATTCACGGAGTCAGCCTCGCTGACAAGCTGGCGGTCACGAAGCTGTTATCATCTTCGGGGGCATCGATCCAGGAACTCAATACGGTCCGCAGTGGAATTTCAGCGGTTAAGGTCGGTGGTCTGGCGAGAGCGTGTTCAGCTGAGAATCTTGTCACATTGATCATTTCGGATGTGATCGGTGATCCACTGGACATCATTGCTTCCGGACCTACCTTGCAGCCCTCATTACACGAACGTGCTGATCCGCTGGAAGTGCTGCTGCGGTTTGATCCGGATTTGAGTCAAACGCCCCGGTCGATCGTTAACGCTCTTCGTCAACCTGTTGAATACGATGTTCCTCGGTGCAGGGGGCACAATCACATCATTGGAAATAATCACGTCGCTCTCTGTGCTGCGGAAAAAGTCGCCCGGGATCTCGGCTACGAAGTGGAATCCTGGGGATCCGAAAATGCAGGAATTGCGTCGGATCTCGGAAAACGACTCATTGTGCGACTCGATGAGCTCCGACGTGTTGTGCAAAACACGGGGCGGCCGAAGTGTCTGCTGGCAGGCGGCGAAACCACAGTTCAGTTGTGCGACGAGTCCATTCGCGGGAGGGGCGGTCGAAATCAGGAGGTCGTTCTGAGTGCCGTTGTCCGGCATCCGGATCCCACATTCTGGCGAGGAGTGTCACTCCTGTCCGGGGGGACTGACGGTGAAGATGGTCCTACAACATCCGCAGGCGCTGTGGCCGACGAAGAACTCGTTGCAGCAGTTCATGCTGGAAGGATCAGTCCCGAAAGGTATCTCCGTACCAACAATGCCTGGCCGTTTTTCAACCAAACTGGAGGCCTGTTGAACACCGGTCCAACCCACACGAACGTGATGGATGTTCAGGTGGGCCTTGTTCGTTCCTAGACCATCCGCACACATCGGCAACAGACGGAAATACTTCATCGGCGGTTAAAACTGTCCTCGGATTTTTTTTTGTGGTACACGTCCATCGTTGGTGATGACCCGACGGTTGATAGTTGCCATGTACTTACTCCGGCAGAACCTTTCTCAGCGAAACCTTCAGTTTGTCGTATGCGCTGGCCACGCGGTCCTGCAGTTTTTCCGGCTGGTCATCGAATGCGCGAATCACTTCTGTGGTCAGGCTTTTGTCGAGTCGTTCCAGCAATCCTACCGTTCGTCTCCAGACTTGATCGGGGTGAGGAGCTGGACGTTCCAGTACAGCTACCTCCCCTTCCTGCTCGCCTGGTGCCGGTGATGCCGCTCCGGATCGAAAAGGCGAATAATCTCCTCCTTCACGTAATGCACCAGCCATGGTTTCCGTGTCACTGCCGACTCTGTCCGTTCCGGCTCGGTCACCCTGCCCGCTGGAGACAAATTCAGTCGGATCCACTACGGCCGTCAGTGGAGTTGTGGTGCTGTCGACAATTAGCGGAGCAGCCCATTCTGAATAGGCTTCCTCAGATTCGACGTTGAGATCCTCGCCATTGCGAGCACGCCGCCATGCTCGCATTTCGGCGACAGTGGCAGATGTGTCATTGGCCCAGCTCAGACACTCGTCAGCATCATCCCAGTTCAGAGTTACGTAGAAATAGGACCACTTGAGATTGGGAAAATTGTGGTATGCATCGCCAAATTTAGTCCAGACACGACGACGCTGGTAAATCTGGTCCGCACTGAGGCCCACCATTTGACCAAAGTCATGGTCAGTGCGTCCGCGAGCATATTTTTGAGTCCATTTGGATGCACATTCCCCCACGACCCAGTTGCACTGGCTGACAGCATCGCGAGCGAGTGAAATAAGTTGTTCTTCTGATTCTGTCACGTGTTGAATCCTGAAAAGTCGCATAACGGGCTGCCGAAGCAAGCGAGCCATGCTACCGCTGCAATTCACGTCGTTCTACTCGGGGCAACGCGAACTGGAAAAATGCAGCAGTGTCCCTGAATTTCAGTGGCAAACGCCGCAAAAATACCTAACGACGAACTCCGTTAGGCCATCAGCCAGCTTTCGGACGACGAGCCGTCGTTCAAACGGAATCGACTTTTTTTGGCTTCAGCAGGCTGGATGAAACGCCGATAGTTCTCCTAGAATCAGCCAAATTGCACCAAACGTTACTTCTTCACCAGAATACCTGGTTTGCAGTGCGTTTCGTTTAGTGGGAGCTGACTCAGCGGCGCGGTGGCCAAGTGGCTAAGGCAACGGATTGCAAATCCGTCATGCGCGGGTTCGAATCCCGCCCGCGCCTCTTTAAAACCCTGCTTTTTGCGGGGTTTTTTTGCTTTCGATACGTGCAGCGGACGAGAAACGCTTGCTGTCCCGCCCGGCGGACTCTTTAAGTTGGATTCCGGACGTTGACGGTCAGTCGTGCACACACCACAGACTCCATCTCGGCCCGCGTGACGTATTTCTCATGTCATCGCGTTGTCTTGAACTTTGTGCAACATCACCGATGAAACGTCGTTTTGCCGCTCACGCTGGTTTTTCGCTCACTGAGTTGCTGGTTACTCTTTCACCGGCTCTTCATGCGACGCCGGAATAACACCAGAGTTGGAATCGTTTTCGGTATTCCCATTTGCTTCAGCGGCTTGCGTGGCCAGTCGTTGTTCCAGGTCTTCCGGAACCATGAACTGATGGGAATCAGTAATCCTCACACGCGCAACCGTCTTATTCCTTTTGCGAGGATTCCACGGAAAACGCAGACGTGATCCCGCAAACTGAGTACCGTCGTAAATGGAACCCTTTTGAAATGGTCCGGCACCGAACAGCCATGAATCTTTGGCGTCACTGTTGGCAACCGCCGCTCCGGACTGCCAGACGGGTTTCCCGGTTTCCCGGTGGTAGGCGAATACAACGATCTTGGAAGTTGACATTGATGAATTACGTTTGCCAATTGCAATTTCCGGAATTGTTGGTGCCATCGGGACCGCTGGCAACAATGTCGCCGCAGTACTGAGCGCATTGCTCGCGGGGATTCCGTACGTGACCTCCAGCGCATCTGTTCCCAGGGCACCCACTCGTGCTTCAACAATATAGTCTGCGTCCGGGGCTGACAGCTTCAGGAGACATCCGGACGTGATGAGCTTCTGTCGCAGAGTGCTGACGATGTAGGCGGAATTGACATAGTTGTCCATCCCTAATGAATCGGTGCTCTTGTCCGGTGTGATGTACGCGGTATCGAGAAAGACAGTTTTCCCCTTCAGAGCCGACAGATCGAGCCGGTCGATAGAGCGGTCGACGGCGTCAGACAGAAGGAGTTGTTCAGTTCCGGATCGCATTTGAGTCGTCCCACAGCCAGTGACGGGAAGAATCAGAAAGAGCGTCAGAACCAGTTTGCGACTGGACACGGCGGGCCACTTAAACAGAGTAAAATATATGAGGCAGCGTTTGTGTGACAGATTCTAGATTGTTGTGAAGGCTGAACCGTAGGTGCATTTACAGAATCGCTGCTGGTGAATTGGCAGCCATCAGCGTCCACACCGCATACCGGCAGAATCTGCCGGTATGCGGATGGTCGCGAAACGGCAGCGGCGACAGGAGGCACGTACCGAAAATCTCTGCACTCTTCCATTGGTGCTGGTACGTTGCTGCTTTTCCGTCAGTCATTCGCCGAATGATTGACCAAGGCTACGGCAGGTCATGCGTGGTATTTCCGCGACGCTCGATCAACGTAGTCAATGGCGAACCAGTCGGTGCCCCTTTCCCAATCTAAGAATTCTATGCTCCGCTGATCGTTTATATGTCCGATTTTTTGAATCAGGATATTGTTTTCCGTCCAGGCAGGCCGTCAGTATGCTCCGTCCTGAATTCAGCATCCACCGTACATTTCTGCCTCGATTCGTTGTCGTGGAGCGGACGCGAGGAGATACAGTTTTTTGAGTTCGCATTTGACGGGTTACAAATACACGATCGCACCTCATTGTCGCGCGTAGCAGGAAAACAGTCGCCGTTTGCGATTCACACGACTGAACTGGACTCGCCTTTCCGCTTAAAGATTACTTGCGTCTCTTTAAAGTGCGCCATCCAGACCTTTCTGATAGTATTTGTGCACAATCTCTTCCTGATGTTCCAGCAACCAGTCGATCGTGGGTTCGTTGTTCATCGCTTTGTGAATCGCTAGGGCCGTGGCCTTGCGATGGATCTCGAACAGGGCCTTGTGGTCCAGGTTTTCATCGGTAGCCGCGCCGGGGTTGAGCCACACCGAACAGACGATGCCCAGATCGTTGGCCTTTTCTTTGGGAATGTCGCCGGCTCGAACTGCGTCGAGTACTCCATTGGCGATTGCGGCCTGGACGGTACCCATCAGGATGTTGGTGTAGGCGTTGCTTTTGACCGTTACCTTGCTGACCATCAACGTGACAGGACGCACCTGCACGTCGGTGTTGAGAATTGCGAATACTTTTGAATGCCCGACCGACTGATCACCGGTTAAGGTGGCAATGGCATTGCCGACGGGACCATCAAGTTCGCCGATCACTACTTCCGGCTCGGCAGCCGTAAAGGCAGGACCACCTGCTACCAATGCTTCGCCTGTTCGCATCACAATTCGTTCACTCATCAATCGGTTCCTGTTGCATAAAAGCGGGTCAATCGTTGGCCTGAAATATTTCCATCCGAAATTCTATCGTGTCAGACCAATACCTCCAGAGTCACCTGGCGTAAGAATCAGCTTGGTACAGCCACACCACGTTCCGACTGTCAGTGTTGATGTTTCCGAAGTGAAACCGGGTCACAGACATTTGACAGACGCACAAACGAAACGAAAACTGCGCAACATGTCACCGGTAGATGGATCCATCGGGATTGGCCACGGAGAAAAATGTCACCCTTGGCATTCTGCGGAATGTTATTCAACCGGCAGCCCGCGATCCTGACGCATTCGACGGACTTCGGCGAGAACCTGATCAATCACCTGTGAATTTTTTGTAACCGCTTGATACTCCTGCAGCGTAACGATCATATTGATGACGACTAACAGAATTGCTCCGAGGAGGTGTATTTGCGAGTCCGCAACGCCGAGCGTGTCTGCAAGCGATACCGGTGTTGCCCGGTCGGCGACGGCTCCAAGGGCTCCGGTTGCAACCAGCAACAGGAGGCAAACAGTCATACCTGGCAGGAGCCGAAACTTGAGTCGTTGATTGTGGCTGTAGAACTGATTGTCCAGTGAGTAGGCGTTGCTGGTTTCTTCAAGAAATCGTCCGGTTCCCATGAAATAAGTCAATGCGATTGCGTGAACGAGCGCTGCGAATGTCAGAGCGCCCAGTCCAATTAGCATGTGGGACCCCACCAGTCGCTGAACTTCCGGCAATGCCGATCCGGTGTCGCCAATGTTCAGTCCCCGCCAAACAGCGTAGAGCAGAACAGAATTTGCGATCAGCGCCAGTGTAAGAAAAATCCGTTTCACAAGTGTCACCGAGGAGCGGAGGCCGGAAATGCAGAGTGCGGTGTAATTGTCAGACTAATGCTTGAGGACCATGACTGTCTGTTGATCGATTTTCTGCAGGGCTTTTGTTCCACGGATTTCCGACTGCATTTCCATGTGTAAATTCAACTGCATCCGGACCATACGCCCTTGATTTCGATCAAAAAGAACATGACCGGTGCCGCGTGAATCTGTCAACGTAAGTTTGACTGGTGCGTCGTCTTTGCGTTCAAGTGTTACTGTGGGAGAGTAGTCAATGACGGCCAGACCATTATCGTCAAGTCCTTTGTAGGTCATGCGTGCGTCCAAACGGAGCGTGGTAAATGGCAGTTCAACAGTCTGTTGACTCTGCCAGGTATCGCCATTCTCCACGGGATTTGTCGGCAGCAAGACCGACGTCTGGCTAAGCATCTGCTTGAGTGCCGGTTCGTCCACGCCGGTGGGCGTTCCTGCTGCCGCCGTTTTTAGAGTTTCCAGCAGGTCTTCTGGAATACTGACATCTTTTATGGCACCCGTTGGTCCCATCGTGACCATGAAATCTCTGTCGACGATTTTGCGAAAGACGTTTCCCAGCGATCTGACGAACGGATCATCGGGGGATTCCTTCAAGCCTGAGTCGAACACAATCGATTGACTCTGGTTTGGGGACATTTCCACGCGGATGCGTTTGATGGCCTGAGATACTACGAAATTGCGGTTGGCCGTCAGTGTGTCCACGTCCCAGACCATATTCATCGTTTGCAGCAGTCGCGACTGATTGTCGAATCCGCCAACTGTCGACGTGGTGACCATCTCATTCTGAACGGTGTACTTGAGAGATTCTCCCGTGGACAGTTTCCATTCCAGCAAATCTCCGGAACGGGCCGTCGATGTGACACAGGCTGTCAGCGCCAGCCACAGGCAGATTCGTGCAGTCATCAGGCAGGCTCCACCGGGATGAGTTTGGTGCGCGGAAGTGTGAGCCCCCGGCCAGAGCGAACTCTCTAACGAAGGATTTCTATTCCCTGACAGCGACCGTTTCCCCGGAGATTCAGTCGCCAAATCAACGATCCATTCACGTCCGAACCTCAGGATTGTAGCGACAGGATGAGAAATGACTCAAAGCCAATTCTGTTGATTCCTGGCCGCTATTCACCGGCTTGGCGTACGCCGATGGTTAACAGCAGATTGGCCCACAACGCCTGGTCGCCGGTTTGAATTGTTAAAACATGGTCTCGTGACGCGACCGCATCATAGAAATCCCAGCGTTGGATCGAGGACAGGTCGATGGTCAGTCCGGCTTCTGCCAAAATGGAGCGATATTCGTTCCAGACTGGCGGGTCTTCCGCCAGTCGATGCGGGTCGTCTTCGGGCATACCCATTGTTTGGACTGCTTCCACCGGAACAGCTGTCAGCAGGACTTGCAAAACCTGAGCCACGGTGACCAGACCCGGGCTCAGATTCAGGCTGACCAGCCTGGCACTCGGTCCGATTGCTGATGACGCCGGATAATTTCCGTCTGCGATCAGAATTCGGGAACTGTGCCCGGCTTGAGCAATAATCTGATTGATTTCAGGATGGATTAATTCTGATTTGAGCATGAGTCAGTTTCCCTTGAGTCGTTCCTGTCGATCAAATTCGATGAGTCCCTCGAACAGTTCGTCCATTTCCCCGACTACGATCCGATCCAGTTTGTGAATCGTGAGTCCGCAGCGATGATCAGTGACCCGATTCTGTGGGAAATTGTAAGTCCGGATTCGCTGACTGCGGTCGCCGGATCCGACCAGGGTGCGTCGGGCTTCGGCGCGCTCAGCAGCGACCTGTCGCTGCTGAGACTCAAGGATCCGACTCTTGAGCACTTTTAGTGCTTTGGCTCGATTCTTGTGCTGACTTTTTTCGTCCTGAATCTTGACGGCGATGCCCGTCGGCAGATGCGTCATTCGTACAGCGCTCTCTGTCTTATTCACTTTCTGCCCGCCAGGGCCACCGGCACGCATAGTATCAATCTGCAGGTCCTCAGGATTGATGACGATTTCCACATCCGTTGCTTCGGGAAGCACGGCCACGGTGGCTGCACTTGTGTGGATACGTCCCTGTGTTTCTGTCTCGGGCACACGCTGAACTCGATGCCCGCCACTTTCAAACTGAAGCTCCTGAAACGCACCCTCTCCTGAAATAGAGACAACGACTTCTTTGATGCCGCCGAGTTCCGTGGGACTGAACTCGATTAATTCGGCTTTCCATTTCTTTGTTTCACAGTATCGCATGTACATGTCGTAGAGATTTCTTGCGAACAGTGCAGCTTCGTCGCCTCCGGTTCCGGCTCGAATTTCCATTATCAATGAACCGCGAGTGATCGAGTCTCCTGCGGTCGCCAGATCTTCGAGTTCCGTTTTTAGTTTTTCCATCCGTGCTGCGAGTTCATTAAGTTCTTCCTGTGCGTATTCTTTGGACGCTGCGTCGGTTTCTTCATCGACCATCATTTGCGCGGCATCGATATCGCCCTCAAGTTCACGATAGGCACGAACGGCGGTCGCGATTTTGGCGAGGCCTCCCATTTCTTTCTGGATCTCGAGCATTCGATCGATGTTGGCAGTGATCTCCGGATCCATCAGAAGCTGTTGAAGTTTTTCGTGGCGTTCAAATTTTTGTTCCAGACTGGGAAACATGAATGAGATTCCTTGGACAGCGGACGGAACAGGTCCGGCATTCGGTTCCGGATGGGTCAGGCGGCGGCTGCGTTTAATGGAGACGTTCCCTGCTTTCGCATTTCATATCGCCATTTTGCGGTTCGTCCGCCCACCTGAACGCGTAATTGCAACAACACAGCGAGTCGTATTGAGTTCGCGTCTGATTGGTCTCCGCAGAGGGTCGGTTTTTCAGATGGTGAACGCAGGCTGCAGGGAAAAATTAAATCGATTCGGAACGAAATGACAGGGTGTGTTTCAAAAGTGAATCACCCCTCAGCGGGTGAGACATGTTCTGTTCGGAGAAAAGCGAAGGACGCACACAGATCACTGCGCACGCCCCATCATGAAATGTCAATTTGTTGTTAGCTATTGATCTGTGTCTTTGGCCTTGCCCCATTTCTTCTGGAACTTTTCGACTCGGCCTGCGGAATCGACGAATTTCATTTTTCCGGTGTAGAACGGGTGCGATGCCGAGCTGATTTCGACTTTAACCAGTGGGTACTCGTTACCATCTTCCCACTGGTCGTTCTCTTTTGAGGCCATCGTGGACTTCATGAGAAAACGGGTTCCTGTCGATGTGTCCATAAAGATCACATCCCGGTAATTCGGATGGATGTCTTTTTTCATCACTCCAGTGCCTTATTAGACTTCTTATTTCAGTAAACTTGTTAAGTTTTCGGAGCGACCAGCGAAAGCGTTTCCGAGCCTCAGTTCACAGGCACTGCCTCGTTTGAGTCTGAACGCAGACTCCAGTGCAATGATCGACAGATGACGAGTCGAACTGTGGCCAGTCTGCAAGGTCATTCGATCGTTAAGAAATTCAGGCCGGCCAGTCTAAACCCGGGTTTCCACACCTACAAGGCAGAATACGCTCTACCCCGAATTCGGGAGCAGGCGTGTGTATTTCCACAGGTTTGATCGGACAAAAAATGCGTCCATACGAATCTAAAGTCCGATCAGGCTCAGGCTGGCGTGACTCCGCAGCAGAATTTTGCTGCCAACGAAGACCGGGGTCGCCACTGTAAGCTCGTTTGCCAGACTGTTTTCTGAAACGAGGGTGAAGTTGTCGGCTTTAGCGTCCACAACGAAAACGGTTCCGTCTTCCCGAGTCAGATACAGATGACCGTCGGCCACGATCGGGGAAGAACTGTAGCTGTGTCGGCTTTTTGGCAACTGACCGTTCCAGATGACTTTGCCGGTTTGGACATCGAGGCAGTACACCGTTCCCCGATCGCGTCCACTATCACCACAAATAAACGCACGGTCACCCAGAACAGCTGGTGTCGGTACGTCAGCGGACGTGTGTTTGTTGGTGTAGAGGACATGACTGTCTGTCACGTCGCCGGATCCACCCATGCGAATGGCGGTCAATGTTGTACCACGAGCATAGGGGGCCAAAATGATGCCCTGTGTGGCGACAGGTGACGAAATTGAACGATAGTACTTTTCACCATCAGGATTTAATCCCCCCACACGCCATAATTCGGTTCCGTCTTTGGCTGCATGTGCTGTGACATAATCAGAGCCCAGTACGACGATTGTCTGGCTGTCGTCTTCGTTTCGTACGACGGTTGGAGTTGAATAACTCTGGTTAGCCTCCAGCGGCGCTTGCAGGTCACGGTCAACCTTCCACAGTACTCCGCCGTCAGTCGTCCGGAGTGCAGCGATCCACGACGGTCCCGACTGTACGCAGGAAATCACGATTGCCCCGTCGATGAGCACCGGAGAATTTCCCAGGTCCCACCAGAGCGTATCGACGGTTACTTTGCCGAAGTTTTTGTGCAGGTTCACGTTCCAGACCAGGTCGCCCTCCAGATTGTAGCAACCCAGATCGCCACTTTTGAAATAGGCGAACACGTGTTGACCGTCAGTTAATGGTGATGAGTTGGACCCTGTGGCTTTCTTATGTTTTCCCGGGATTTCAATACCCAGAGTCTGTGACCATTGCTGTTGTCCATCCATTCCGAAGCAAATCAAATGGTTTTTGCCTTCGGCGTTGAGTGTGACGAAGATTTGATCTCCGGCAACGGCAGGTGTTGATCCGCCTGGTCCTGGCAATTCTGTTTTCCATAACAAATTGCTGTCTTTCGACCAGTTTACCGGATAACCCATTCCGTCAGCTGTGCCGGTCCCGTGAGGTCCACGCCAGCCGGGCCAGTCAGCCGCATGGCCGAATTCGGACATCGACACGACAAACCAGATGCAATAGACGACCAGACGCATACTCATGAATCCTGTGAACTCAGAAATTTAATAGCCGTGACCGGTACTCGGTGCATTTTTAGCCAGCCCTCTGGCGCGAAACAACTCAGAAGCCACATGTCCGACCGAAACCAATGATCAGAATCCTGTCAGACAGTCTCGATTTGTAAAAAACGGACTCACTCACGATCAACAAATCGACGGATGATCGAATTCAGGCTATTCTTCGTGATCATACACGCACATCACCAGTTCATGCTATTCGATCGAAGAGCCCATGAGTGACGATCAAGCGACCGAAATTTCTTCAGAACCGCTGTTTACAGTAGCGGAAGTAGAGAAACTCACGAATGACGATGCAGCAGCCGGACGTGCCATTGGGAAGATGCTGTCGATCCTGTTCCTGTATACCGTTGGGGCCACAATTCTTGTTTCAATGTTGACCTATAAAGGGTGTATGATCGACGAGGGTGTCAGTACAGAAATGTCGGAATCCACAGGCCACTGACCGACCCCTATTGGATCTCCAGAATTTTCCCAAGCAGATTTTCGGTCGGATGTGGGTGTCCTTTGTACTGCCGGAAACCTTCGCCGTATTCAGCACCGATTTCTTTCCCGCGTCGTGCAGCCCAGCGACGTGATGCGTTGATATACTCATCGATGCCGTGCTGACGCTGCAGCCAGTTGCGCTGGCTGGCATGGCAGGTCAGCAGTTCCAGACGTTTCTCGATGACGTCGCTGACATCAACGATCATATCGACTGGATGTCGCATGCCAAAGTGATCTGTTCCCTCAACCGCATCAACGTAATACAGATGTGGAATCTTTGTGCAGTGTGGAGCCGGGTCCCACTGTTGAGTGCGATAGTTGGGCACGGCAGCGTTGAAGCAGGCATCACGCACGAGTTGACTCGTAATTTCGTGATCGTGCATGTAATCCACCGGAGGTGGGGCGAAAATGATGTCAGGATGCTTTCGCCGCAGGAACTCGGCCATCCGTCGACGACTGTCGTTGTCGAATATGATCGACAGATCACGGAACTCCAGACAACTGTAGTCCACATCCATCATGGCAGCAGAGGCCGCAGCCTCTGCTCGTCGCACATTCGAGATTTCTTCCGCTGACAGTTCATCGCTCCCCTTGTCCCCGGGTGTCATGGTTGCGACAGACACGCAGCAGCCTAACTGCTTCAGTTTGAGCAGTGTTCCTGCACACTGAATCTCGATGTCATCCGGGTGGGCATGAATAGCGAGGATGTTTAATGAAGCAGGGTCGGCGTCCACGACTGTTTCCCTGGATCCGGAGTGAATGTGAAGCGAGATTGGCGGTGTGTCCGGCAAATGTTCCTGCAGGAAACGGGTCGAACGTCCGGGGCCTGCCACATCAAAATATCCAATTGACAACTGCGGCTCCAGCAAGACGCTTCGATAGCGAATTTTTCGGACACAGCGACCGGCAGAATTGACCGATTTGCTCTGGTGGTCACTGTCGAATGGTGTTTTGCGGAAATTGGATTCCCACTAGACTTGCAGCGTGATCCTCTGATGGTCTTGGACGGCTGATCACATTATCTTTTGCACGGGATCGAAGGATCGAAGGATCGAACAAGTGTGTGTTCGGCTGACAATTGGGTTTCTGACTGTCTTCGCTCTGACTGGTTGCGGTGATGAAAGGAATCGTTCACCCGAATCTTCGGTCGCCATTTCGGCTTCCACAGGAGAGAAAGCCCCACAGACCGGTATCACGGCTGATATAACCGGGCGGGACCGACTCCCTGCTGAGGATGGCAGTCAGATTGGAGGGAATGAGATTCTCACCAATCTGGACCCCGTCGAAAAATTACTGGCAGAGATTCAGCAGTTGCAGGTAAAGGCCGCCGTAAGTACCACCCCAGGAAATGGTTCGAACGAAAAAATCGTACTCAAGGCGACGGAAGTCATTCGACTGACGATGCAGGACTCGTTACGGGCGGCGGAGTTCCTGGAGGCTGTTCGTGATCTCCTGCAGGCGCGCCTGCATCTTGCGTTCAACGGTTCTGCGGCCGACATCGATCGATTGTATGCGGACGTTCAGGCGTTAAACGATCGTGATCCGAATTCCGAGTCCGCTGCCGAAGGCATTTATTACCTTGCTAAGTTCGCTCACACGAAGGCCCGACAGGTACGTGAACAGAAAGCTGACTGGAATGTCAATTTTTCGAGATGGGCGCGTGAATTTGCGGCTCGGTTTCCACACCAGACGGAGCGGGCGCTGTCCCTGCTGTTTGGAGCGGGTCGCAGTTGTGAAATGACTGCGGCAAGTGCAAACAGCGAAGAAGAGTCAGCTTTGCTGAGGACTGAAGCTCGTTTGTGCTACGTAATGCTGATGGAAACATGGCCCAAAGAGCCTCACGGACAGGAAGCGGTTGCCGTTTTGCGACGTCTGGAGCTCCCCGGTCACAAACTGTCTCAGTTTTCCGGTCCTGCGCTCTCTGGTGGCACACTCAGCGCGGAACAATTTTCCGGAAAAGTTACATTGATCTATTTTTGGGATTCCGAGAGTCACGATTTCACGAACAACTGGCTGCCGCTGCTCCGGAAGGCTGAATCTCAGTTGCCGGTGGATTGTATTCGCTTTATCGGTGTCAATCTTGATGAGAGTCCTGATCGCTGTCGCGAAGCGGTGCAGGAACTCGCAGTGCCAGGCGACCAGATCTGTTTCCGGCACGAAAAACGTCGTGGCTGGAACAGTCCGCTTGTGAGGTTCTGGGGAGTCTCCCAGAGTCCCAGTGTGTGGCTTGTCGGAAATAATGGTGTGGTGGATTCAGTTGACGTTCGACGTACGGAACTTGCCTCCCGAATAAAAATGCTGGTTCGTCGTTCAGGTGTTTCCCGCAATTGAATCGTTGTTCAGCGCTCAATCGTTTCCACGACTTCCAGCCCATGAATTCCGGGAATGAAATCTGGCAGCCATCGTACAGAGTACTTTTGTATTGATGATGTTTCAGGGTTTCTGATTTAAGCAGAAGTCTCGACTGGTACTAAAATGAAATCCTTTCCCAAGCGACAGACGTTGACTGCGCGCCAGCGAGAGATCTTTGAATTTGTACGTGAAATCATTGTCGATCGCGGCTACGGCCCCACGGTACGGGAAATTGCTTCACGATTTGGAATTCGGTCGCCGAACGGCGTAATGGGGCATCTAAAGGCACTCGAAAAGAAAGGACTAATCAGTCGCGAATCCAATATGTCTCGCGCGATTCAGATTTGCGGCACGGCCGCGAGCCGGCTGCGGGTGCCGTTTGACGGTACAGCAGTTTCGGGACGTCCGATTCGTACAGCAGTTTCTGCAGATCAGTTCATCGAATTCGGCGATATGTTTGATGGCGTTGACCGATCGACGATTAAGGTCGAAGGGCCTGCATTTGTTCCTCTTGGTATCTGTGAAGGTGATTTCTTGATCATCAGCCAGCACAGTCAATGTGGACCGGAAAGTCTTGTCGTCATTCTGGACGATCGTCACCAGGTTGCCATCTATCGCATCCCGGAAGACGGAGGTGTTCCCTATCCGGCGATTTCAGGGGAGTTGCAATCGTCCAAACAGCGGTTCCTTGGAGTACTCATCGGTGTGGTACGCAAACTGGAACGACTCTCAGCAGTCAAACCAAAAGTCAATGCCGTTGCTCCTGACGTGGTGAAAACCGATTCATGAATGGTCTGTCCGGAATCAGCAACACCCTCAGTGACGAGATGAAGATACAGTCATTCAAAAATGACACACAACAGATTGCGAAATTCGTCTGAGTCCAGGGGAAGAAACGACGTCGGCGAAAAATTTCCACGTCAGCAATGGCAGGTCCTGGCAATTTTCAATCCCGACAACGTGGCCTAGCCTGCGTCTCGCTTCGATTCCATTTGACTCAGCCGGTTGTACAGTGTCTTCAGAGCGATACCCAGCTCTTTTGCGGCTGCCGGTTTATCGTTGTCGTGCTTCTGAAGTACATGCAGGATCATTTGGTCTTCCATTTCCCGCAGCGTTTGTGGCTGGTCAGTCACCAGTGCCACGATGGCGGGCCTGGACGAATTGCCGGACACTGTCTGGGTCTGCGTCGTCAGGTTTTGAGGCAGATCGTCCGGAGTAATCTGGTTGCCGTCGGACAAAATCACCGCGTGTTCGAGTACGTTTGCTAACTCACGAACGTTGCCCAGCCAGTCGTGCGATTCCAGCGTCGCGATGGTTTGTGGCGTCAGGATCGAAGCAGGGATTTGTTCGATATCTCGTTTAAAGTGGCGGGCGATCAGATGACGAGACAATTCCGAAATATCTTCCCGACGTTCTCTCAGGGGGGGTAAATGGATTTCGAAGGTGTTGACTCTGTAAACCAGATCTTCCCGGAACGTTCCGTCGGCAACCATATCCTGAATGTCTTTGTTGGTTGCGCACACGATTCGTACATCCACGTTAAACGCTTCGTTTTCACCGACACGACGTACCTCGCCTGACTCCAGAAAACGCAGCAGTTTGACCTGCATGCTCTTGTCGAGTTCACCAAGCTCATCCAGAAACAGCGTGCCACCGTTGGCGACTTCAAACAGACCGGCACGAGCATTTTCTGCTCCCGTAAATGCGCCTTTACGGTGACCGAAAAACTCGCTTTCCACCAGATTCTCAGGAAGTGCTCCACAGTTGACGGCGACGAACGGTGCGTGCGCTCGTTCACTCTGTTCGTGGATCCGGCGTGCCACCATTTCTTTGCCAGTGCCTGTTTCGCCGAGAATCAGGACGGCCGAGTCGGTTGGGGCGATCTTGTCGATCAGTTTTCGAACTCGGAGCATCGGTGCTGACTCACCGATGAGATCGGAACGTCCTTCAGCACGCTGTAGCTGATTCTCAAGTGCTGCATTTCTGTTTTCCAGCGATTTTTTTCGCCGATCCGCTGCAGAACAGCCGCAATCTCAAACAAAGACACGGGTTTGGGAAGGAAATCATAGGCTCCGCTGCGGATTGCCTGAATGGTTGCGTCCATGTCGCCGTGCCCGGTACTAATCACGTACTCGGTTTCAGGGCTGACTGTGCGGAGATGATCAACAACGTCCCAACCACTACCTCCCGGCATCTTGAGATCGATAATGGCTGCGTCAAACGTGTTCTCGTCTACCGCCTTATTGGCTTCTCCAGGTGTGGAACAGACCGTTGTGGTGTGTCCCATTCGAGGGAGTTCGGACTGCATGAGTTCTGTGAGTGAGGCCTCATCATCCACGAACAGAACTCGAAGGTTGTATTTGCTGCGCGCTGCCACTGCCGACTCCATGGCATTTCCGGTTTGCCATCCTGACAAAACCGCTGGTCACGAAAGCGGTTGGGATGAAATCCACCGCTGAGATCAGAGACTTGAGAGTTACAAAGCATACAGAAACCGGCAGATTTCGACAACGGGCAGTCGTCTTGGGGAAATGGGAACAAGAGGTGGACTGGATGTGGTCTGTTTACACGAAAATCTGCGTCACGACTTACGTATTATGTGGGGACGTCCATGGATCGATCATCCCGAACCGTGTTCCAAAAATCGGCAGTTTTTAGGTTTTCGCACGCGACTGTCCCAAAACTTACTCTTCGTCATTACGCAATGCCGCCAGCACTGAAAGGTCTTCGAGTGTTGTTGTGTCCTGAACGGATTCGCGTCCGGCAGCGATATCTCGCAGCAATCGCCGCATAATTTTTCCGCTGCGCGTTTTGGGAAGTCCTGCAGCAAAACGGATTTTGTCGGGTGTGGCCAGAGCACCAATTTGTTCACGAACATGCTTCACCAGCACTTTGACCAGTTCGTCATCGCCACTGCCGTCTTTGAGTGTCACGAAGCAGCAAATGCCTTCACCCTTGAGGTCGTGTGGAAAGCCAACGACTGCGGATTCAGCAACCAGCTCATGCGAAACCAGGGCGCTTTCAACTTCCATTGTGCTAAGTCGATGTCCTGAGACGTTAATGACGTCATCCACGCGCCCCATCACCCAGATGTAGCCGTCCTCATCGCGGCGTGCACCATCTCCGGCAAAATAGCACCCGTCGATTTCACTGAAGTAGGTAGAGACAAATCGATCGTGGTCTCCATGCAGTGTGCGCAGCATATGAGGCCACGGTTGCCGCATGACGAGCAGGCCGCCCTGATTTGCTTCCAGGCTCGTACCGTCTTTTGTGACAATGTCCGGGACAACGCCGGGAAGTGGCCGAGCACAACTGCCGGGTTTGGTTGGTGTAATGCCAGGCAGCGGACTGATCATGATTCCACCGGTTTCCGTTTGCCACCAGGTATCGACGATGGGACAGCGTTCCTGCCCGATCACTTCGTGATACCACATCCAAGCTTCCGGATTAATGGGTTCACCTACGGTGCCCAGCAGGCGAATGCTCGATAGATCATGTTTTTCCGGCCATTGCCGGCCCCATTTGATGAATGCTCGAATGGCCGTCGGAGCTGTGTAGAAAATACTGACCTGGTACTTTTCGACAATCTCCCAGAAGCGTCCTTCGTCCGGCCAGTTGGGCCCGCCTTCGTACATAACGACACTGGCACCATTTGAAAGCGGTCCGTAGGTGATGTAACTGTGTCCAGTGATCCAGCCGATGTCGGCGGTACACCAATACGTGTCGTCTTCCCTGAGGTCGAAGACCCATTGTGACGTCATTGTGGCACCGAGCAGATATCCGGCCGTGGTATGCAGGACTCCTTTTGGTTTGCCAGTGCTGCCGGATGTGTACAGGATGAACAACGGATGTTCGGCGTCGAGTTCCACAGCGTCACATTCTGCTGACACACCCTCAACGAGATCATGCCACCAGAAATCACGATCCGGCACCATATCCACGTCGCCTCCGGTTCGTTTTACCACCACGACCTTTTCCACGGTCGGTGATTTGTCCATCGCGGCATCGACGGCTGCTTTAAGCTGTACCTCTTTGCCTCGGCGCCAACCGCCATCGGCGGTGACTACGATGCGGGCCTGTGCATCATTATTGCGGTCGGCCACTGCGTCGGCACTGAAGCCTCCAAAGATGATCGAATGCACGGCTCCGATTCGGGCGCAGGCCAGCATCGCGATTGTCAGCTCGGGAATCATCGGCATGTACAGTGTGACTCGATCACCGGTTTCCACTCCGAGTTTTTTGAGGACGTTCGCAAACCGACAAACTTCGCGATGCAGATCCTGGTAACGAAGGACACGAGTATCGCCGGGTTCCCCTTCCCAGATCAGAGCCGCCTTGTTCCGCCGATCTGTTTCAAGATGCCGATCGAGACAATTGTAGCTCACATTGGTTTTTCCTCCGGAAAACCAGTTTGTTTCCGGCATCTTACCTTCCATGACAGAATCAAACGGTTTGAACCAATGGAGATGTTCTGTGGCCAGTTCACCCCAGAAGCTGGCTGGATCATCCTTGGCCCGCTGCCACATTTCGTTGTATTGTTCTTCGCTGCGGATGTTTGCCTGCTCAGCAAAGGTGGCTGGCGGATCGAATGTACGAGTTTCTTTGAGAACACTTTCGATACTGGCGTTGTCGACTGACATTGGTTGTCTCCTGATCATCTCAATGACTCCTCCAGGCAGACTTGCCGAGAAGTCGGATTCTGTTCACCAGAATGCAGATTTACGCACGCATTTTGCAGCATGCGATGGCGGATGTCCAACGGTCTGTCGCTGGTTGACATCTGCGTACTTGCCCGCAAACCGAACCACAGTTTCCCAGAGACGTTTGGGTACCGGCTGTTCTTCGCAGAGCGTCAGACGATCCTGAAATGGAGACCGTTGGCGGATGATTGACCTGAATTACCCACGATTCGGCCAGATACCCGGCATCAGTCACGAACATTCATTTCAGGGAGGCAATTCGTGTTGGTGGAATAAAGATTTCGGGCATACCCAACTTGTGTGATATGCTTTTGCAAGGGTTTAGAGCCCATCCGGTGTGCAGGACAGTACCCTTTAAAGTTCCTGACGGTCGAACCAGTCTCCGTCGGCTAATTCGGACAAATATCCATGTCGGTGACGTTATTGCCGGGCATAGGAACTTTGAGTTGAGTGCGTCGACACATCGGAATGTGTGGTGTGGATCTCCTGGTCATCAGATTCCTTCCGGACACGTCGCGATTGGGGGACTTCCGTTGAAACCGTCATGTGTCTGAGGATCAATTGAGACGTTAATTGTCTCCGACACGACTCAGGAATCGATTGAGAACAGGAATTGATCTAGAATCCTGTGGTCCTGCACGGTTCCGTGATATCGCCAAGTTTCCTAATCGAAAAAATTCATGTTCCAGTCCGTCGCTGACAGTGATTTTATTCCTGGTGAACATTCTGTCCTCAGTCTTTGGCAACGGAGGCAGATATTCCAACAACTTCGCCGGAAGAATACCGGAGGCAAGCGGTGGAGTTTTCTGGACGGTCCGATCACGGCTAACAATCCGATGGGTGTGCATCACGCATGGGGACGTACGTACAAAGATACGTATCAGCGGTTTTTCGCGATGACCGGACACGAACTGCGGTATCAAAACGGTTTTGATTGCCAGGGACTGTGGGTGGAAGTCGAAGTCGAGAAACAGCTCGGACTTGGTACGAAAACCGCTGTCAACGAATATGGGATCGACAGGTTTGTGAACGAGTGTAAACGCCGCGTTCTGCGCTTTGCCGCCCGGCAGACGGAACAGTCAATCCGTCTGGGATACTGGATGGACTGGGACGATCCTGACCAGTTGCGGCAGCTGGCGGAGACACTGGGCACGGATGAAGAAGTGACGATTACGGTTCCGAGCGGGTTGCAGGAGAAAGGTACCACCCATCAGCTTGTGGAAAAACTGGGAAGTCCCGGCTGGGGCGGCAGCTACTTCACGTTCAGCACGGAAAACAACGAAACCATCTGGACATTCCTGAAAAAGTGTTTTGAGCGGGGCAAGATTTATCAGGGGCATGATGTCATGCCGTGGTCCGGCCGGGGTGGTAGCGCGTACTCGCAAATGGAAATCGCAGAAGGTCGCAGGCTAACCACACACAAGTCCGTCTTTGTCCGTTTTCCGATCAAAGATCGAGACAACGAATTTCTGCTCATCTGGACCACAACACCGTGGACACTAACCAGCAATGTTGGCGCAGCAGTGAATCCGGATCTGGAATACATCCGAATCAAAGCGAACAAAGATGACGCGGTCTATTACTTTGCGAAAGAGAACCTGAACTACCAGCGACTATCGACGGAATTCAAAGAAGGCTTTGGTCGGCCGGAATGGAAGTGGCCGGACAATGTTCCAAAACTCAGGACGCTGGCACAAATCTTTAAAGAACAGGGAGGTTTCGAAGAACTGGAAACGATCAAAGGTACAGATCTGGTCGGGCTGGCCTACGAAGGTCCGTTTGATGATTTGCCGGCACAGCAGCTGAACGGTGGGTACCCGGTTGATGAAAATAATCTTGAAGTGACCGGAGCGGGCTGGCACCAGGTCATCGATGGTGGTCGTGATTCCCGTGGTAATGCGCATGTTGTCGCCGGTGAGGGCACAGGGATTGTTCATATGGCGCCGGGCTGCGGTGATATCGATCACAAGATCGGGACGTCCATGGGAATGCCGATCATCGCACCATTGAAAGATGACGGTACGTACAGTGATGAATTTGGTGAGTTCTCCGGCCGCGAAGCGATTGCACCCGAAACCGCGGAATTGGTCTTTGAGAAGCTGAAAGATAAAGGGCTCCTGGTTGGGGTTGAAACGTATCCACACATCTATCCGCACTGCTGGCGTACCGGCGATGAACTCGTGTTTCGACTTGTTGATGAGTGGTTTATTAACATGGACTGGCGGGATGAAATTAAAGAAGTCACTCGACAGATTCGCTGGCTGCCTGACAGCATTGATGGTCAGGACCGTGAAGTGGAATGGCTGACCAATATGAGCGACTGGATGATTTCCAAGAAACGCTTTTGGGGACTGGCGCTACCGATCTGGGTCGATGACCAGACAGGTGATTTTGAAGTCATCGGTTCGCTGGCAGAACTGAAGGAACGTGCTGTTGAAGGGTGGGACGATTTTGAAGGTCAGACACCTCATCGGCCGTGGATCGATCGTGTCAAAATCCGGAATCCGAATTCGGGTAACCTGATGTCACGGATTGAAGACGTCGGTAATCCGTGGCTGGACGCGGGCATCGTTCCGTTCAGTACGATGCATTACAACCATGACCATGAGGAGTGGCAAAAATGGTATCCGGCCGATTTGGTCACTGAATGCTTTCCGGGACAGTTTCGTAACTGGTTCTACAGCATGTTGTCTTTGTCGACGATGATGCGTTACGACGAAGCAGATAATGCCATCGGCAGGAGACCATTCAAAACACTACTGGGACATCGCCTCGTTCAGAATGAACAGGGCAAACCCATGCATAAGTCTGATGGTACTGCAATCTGGTTTGAAGAAGCTGCGGAACAACTGGGCGTTGATACCATGCGCTGGATGTATCTGGCTCAGAATCCCGCAACCGATCTGCGGTTTGGTACGCGCTATCCAGACGATTCGGTGACTCTTCTGACTCCGGATGGTCCGATCAGTGAGACACGTGAAGGAATTCCGACCGCAAGAGTCACAAGTGGTCCTGCTGATGAGACGCGTCGACGAATTCTGATTCCGCTGTGGAACTGCTATAAGTTCTTTGTCGATTACGCGATTGCGGACGGGTTTTTGCCGTCGGCTGAATTGCGCCGGTCTGTTGTCGGTCATTCATCATCAGCCGACGATCAGACGTCTGTCGGTAACCGTCCGGAAATCGATCGCTGGATTCTGTCCAACCTGCAATCTTTGATTGAGGTTGCTCATCAGGAATTTCGGGAATACAACGTGGCGGCATTTTGTGAGGCTGCCGAGCGGTTCGTTGATGATCTAAGCAACTGGTACATTCGCCGTAATCGCCGCAGATTCTGGCGTTCCAAGGATGCAGCCGATTCTGACAAGACAGCGGCCTATGAAACGCTCTACGAAGTGCTGGTCACGGTCTGTCGACTGCTGGCACCGTGTATTCCGTTCCTTACCGAACGCATGTACCAGAACCTTGTGATGGATGATGATGACTCTCCGGACAGGAACGGCCTGCCTGTATCAATTCATTTGTGCGATTACCCTGTTGTCAATACCGGCCTGCTGGATACAGAACTGAATCAGAGGATGGAATGCGCTCAGCGGGTTGTTCGTCTTGGGCATCATCTGCGAGAAGAGAATGCACTGCGTGTTCGACAGCCGCTGGCCGAATTGCAGTTCGCGGCGTCTGATTCTTCCATCGCCGACGCAATCGACCAGTTATCGGATGTGATTTCTGAAGAGCTCAATGTTAAAAAAATCAACCGCCGGCCGAATCTGGACGACAAAGTCGGCTACGCGTACAAACCAAACCTCAAGACGCTTGGGCCAAAATATGGAAAGCTCCTGGGTGTCCTGCGCAAAAAGCTGCCGGCACTGGGTGATACCGTTCTCAGTCCATTGCGGCTTGGAGAAAATCTGGTACTCGAGGTTGATGGTCATGCGGTTGACCTCACGCCTGAAGACGTACTCATCAGTACCGAACAGGCGGCTGACTGGGTCTGTGGCGATGACGCCGGGATCCAGGTGGCGATCAGTACAACGCTGACGGACGATCTGATTTGTGAAGGAATGTCGCGAGATTTCGTTCGTCACATTCAGCAGTCCCGCAAAGACGCGGGACTGGATATTCAGGACCGTATCGAGATCGGCTGGCATGGTAAGGACAATTTCATCGAGGCCATGATTAAGGAATGGGCTGAATATATCTGTGGAGAAACACTCGCCGACACCATCACTCGAAGCGATACTCCACCGAGTAATGGGAAGCTGGTTCGAGTCGGTGAGTCCGACGTTACGGTCCGGATTTTACGGTCGGTATGACGAGTCTGGTTTGAGCGAATCTACACGGGGAGGGCATCGATTGCCGTGGCGGATTGTTTCTGTGCCGGTTATTTTCGTCCTTGGTGTGCGCAACGGATGACGTCGCGACGGCATTCAACGTATAGAGGGGTAGCCCCTCAACTGAGCAGAACCTGACGGACAGGCCAAATCTGTGAGCAACGCAGCGACTGAATTAAATGTGTCTGATGTTTCCGCCCGCCGTGCATATCTTGCCGAATCTCGTGAGGAAGTCCGGCAGCGACTGGCGGCGGAACTTCCTCCTTCAGAGATATGCGAATGGTTTTCTGACCGGCTGGATGAATTGCTGATCGCGATGTTGCAGTGCAGCCTGGATCGACAGGGTGTGTCAGAATCGTCGAACCTGATCGTGGCCTGTGTCGGGGGAAATGGTCGGAGGCGACCGGTACCATGGTCCGACGTGGACCTGTTGATCGTCATGGCATCCAACGCTGGTGAGGAACTCTCGGATGCGCTCAATTCATTTGTGCGCGACTGCTGGGACACGGGAATGGAACTTGGGCACAGTATTCGTACGTCTGCCGATGTGATTCGATTTGCATCAGATGATATCCAGTTTGCCACCTCGCTGATCGATATGCGGCTGTTGTTCGGCGACCGACAAATGTATGGGGCGCTGCAGGAAAAACTGGACCGGCGCATATTTCAGGACCGCAGCGAACATTTTGTTGCCCGTTGTGTCGCATCTCGGCGAGAGGAATGGATGGCTCGTGGTGATTCGGTGAATCAACTGGAACCGGATCTCAAGAAGTCCCCAGGAGGGTTGCGGGACCTTCATTTGTTGCGATGGATTGCGTACTCCCGTTATGGCGATGCCGATCCTTCGACACTTCTTCAATACGAAGCAATTCGCACACGTGAACTGGCTTCGCTGCAGATTGCCGATGAATTTCTCACTGGTCTGCGTCTGGATCTCCATTGTCGTTCGGGGATGAAACAGGACGTGCTGACACGTGAACTGCAGTTGGAAATGGTGAAAGAAAAGAATTCTCACGTCGCCGATGTGCGTGCTGCGGCCTCTGCATCCATGCAGGAATACTTCAAACGAACTTCCCCGGTCGCCGAGATCTCGCGACGTATTTCTGAGTCAACTCGGACAGCTGGACTGCTGACACGTTTGCGGACCGTGCTTATGCCTGGCGCCAGTCTAAAAGGGTTGCCGGTTCACAATGGTGCGATCAATTTGACGCACACGGGGCTGCAGACTCTTCGGAATAATCCATCCGGTGTGTTGGACGTGTTTGTCCACGGCGCTGAACGATGTCTTTCTTTGTCGTCGGATCTTCGCCTGGCGATTTCACGTCTCGTTGCGACATTTCCGGCAGAGCCATCACGTACAAACTGCAGCCAGTTCCGGAAAATTCTGAGGAGCGGGGCTGGCCTGCCCGAAATGCTTAGGCAAATGCACGAAACCGGTATCCTGGAATGGCTGCTGCCGCCATTTGCTGAGATTCGCTGTCTGATGCAGTTCAATCACTACCACAGCTATACGGTAGACGAGCACACGCTGAAGACAATTGATGAAGTCATTGCGCTGGAGAATGAAGATTCTCAGCTCGGGTCAGCTTACCGTAGTGTCCGCCACAAGGCGACACTGCACCTTTCTCTGTTGATGCACGACATCGGAAAAGGACGTGAAGGGGATCATTCAATTATTGGTGAATCGTTGTGTCATGAAATCGGTACGCGACTGCAAATGGCAGAAAACAAAAAACAGATGATGGCTTTCCTGGTACGCCAGCACCTGTACATGCCGGACATGGCTCTGCGACGAGACTATACGGACGCGGCTCTCAACGGTGAGTTTGCACGGATGGTGGGATCTCCCGAACGATTACGCATGCTCTATGTGTTATGCGCTGTCGATATCAAAGCAGTGGGTCCGGGTGTCTGGACCGAGTGGAAGGCTGAGTTGCTGGCAGATTTGTACAACCGCACAATGCAGATTGTCAGCGGTCGTCCATCGAATCACGTTGAGCGTGAGTGGATTCAGTCGATTCGTGATCACGTTCACGAAGCCGTCGTTCCGTTCGAATCGGGGCTGACTGTCGAATGGCCGGCATGGGTAGATCAACAACTGGATGCTCTCCCGGTGTTTTATCTGATGACGGAGGATCCATCGCAGATTGCCCGTGATCTGGATGTCATTCAGCATTTGGGTGACGCGGAAGTTCGGGTCAACTGTCAGTACGACGTGGAATCAGACACGGTCACCTATCGAATTTTTGCTGCATCGTGTTATGAAGATGGATTCTTCCACAAGGTTGCCGGGATGCTGAGTGGTCTGAGGAACAATATTCATACAGCTGTATCCTGTGCTGCGGCAGATGGTACAATCGTCGCTCGATTCGTCGTGACGGACAACGATTTCGAAGGCGCAGTTCTGCAGAGCCGGATGGATGAAGTGGCCGTTGCTGTTTCCGATGTCCTGACAGGCAGGCGGACGGCTGACAGTGTGTTTCGTACGAACAGTCTCTTTCAGTCGACGAATCGAGACAAGGCGATGGTGGCCATCGATCCTCAGGTGTGCGTCGACAACGACTGTTCAGATCAGTACACAGTAATAGATGTGTTTGCTATGGACGCACCCGGTTTGCTGTACACCCTGTCGCGGACTTTGTATCAACATGAATTGTCAGTTCAGTTGGCAAGGATTGGTACCAGCATTGATCAGGTTGTTGATGTTTTTCACGTCACGGATCGTAAGGGCAGTAAAGTAACGGATTCCGATCAACTGGAGCGGATCATCAGCGATCTTCTGGACGGGATTCGCACACTTCATGACAACGACGAATCACATTGAAAATTTCGGTCATCATTCCGGCGATTGATGAAGCTCAGGTCATCGGTGCTGCGGTTGACAGCGCTGTGTGTGCGGGTGCGGATGAAGTAATCCTGGTCGATGGTGGCAGTCAGGACGAAACTTCTGAGGTCGCAGAAACTCATGGTGCCTGTGTTCTGTCCTCTGCACCGGGACGCGCTCATCAGCAGAATGCGGGAGCACAGGATGCCGCGGGCGATGTTCTGCTGTTCCTGCACGCTGACTGCTGCCTGCCTGAATTCGGCTTGTCAGAGATCCGTCGCCGTCTTACAGATGAAAAATCCTGCATTGGTGGTTATTTTCGGCAGCGCATTGATGGTTCCCGCATGATTTACCGCTTGATCGAATCGGGGAATTTGCTGCGAGCTAATACGATGAAATGGGCATATGGTGATCAGGCGATCTTTGTTCGCAGGGGTATCTTTCGTGACATTGGCGGATTTCCGGAAATTCCGCTGATGGAAGATCTTTACATTATGAAACAACTGAAGCAGCGGGGAGATCTGATCTGTATCGACTCGCCACTGCTGGTGTCGGCACGTCGCTGGGAAAACCGCGGTACCATACGACAAACACTTTGCAACTGGTCGATGCTTGCGGCTGTTCATCTGGGAGTCTCACCCGCCGTCTTGGCGCGATTTTATCCTCGAACGACATAGTCTGAAACTTCCGGAGCAGCACTTCTGACGATGGCTCCACTGTTCAGTGGCAAAAGCGGACCCGAGGACACGTTCCATGATGTCGTTGGCGTATTTTCGCGAGTGAGTAAATACCGCCACCGTCGGTCCCCAAGACGACTGCACCATGGGAAGATCTTCGAAGTCCGGAGTCTGCGACAGTCGGCGAATGACACCGCTTGAGTAAACGCCTCCCTGATGTGTTGCAAAGAAGTGTCCGGCGTTCCGACCATACTCTCCCAGAGCATTCTGGAATTGTTCAAATTGCTCAGTTTCAGCAGCCGGCACAATAGAGTCTCGAATCAGACATACCTGCTGTCTCACCAGGTATTCCGGCATATGTCGTTCTTCCTGGAATACTAATTCTTCCCTGTCACCCGAGAGTCCTGCTGATCCCACTGGCGCAATCAGAACGACTTGCCATTTCTCTGGCAGTTCGTACCTGTGCAGTAGGCGGTCGGATTGATCACTGGGCAGACCGTCGTCAACGACGAATCCGCCGCGGTCGAATCCGAACGTTCCTATGGCAGACCGTCGCATACGATTCAGATCACCGGCCAGACCCATTGAACCGGCTGGCCGCGGCCGTCCTCCAGCAACGTGGGCGAGGTTTGCAAGAGCGAGAGTGAGTTGTGTACCGGCTCCTAGGCCACGGTGCAGTGGTATCTCGTCATGTACGGAAACACTCAGCCCGCGGATTCCGAGATACTGACAGAGTTCTGGAAGAAATGTTTCAATCCGTTGGCGGACTTCTGCTGACGCGGCAGTACACGATGAAACCTTTGTCTGACTGGCGGAGATGACCCAGCGCGGAGTACGCAGCATCACACCAATCCCGCCAAAGCGATTCGCCGATGACGGGCCGCCGCAAATCAGACCAAAATGCAGGCGGGCGCCGGTGACAACTTCCACCGAGTTCATAGTGTTTGCTTATACGACTGTTCGATGTAGTTCTGCAGCATGTCGAACGCATCAGTCTCGGCGACTCCACCGGTTTTTTCAACGGCGGACTTCAAAACGGTCATCTGCGCAGTGACATCGGTGTGTGGAAGCAAATGAACGCGAGTTGCCAGAATTGCGGCTTCAATCACGGCGTGACGGGCACGATTGAAGCCAAAAAAAGGTCGTTGTTCACCGCAAGCGACAACCTCAGCATTCATCACTGAGCGTTCGTGACTCAGATCCTGGTCGGTGATACGAAATTCAAACCAGCGACAGCAATCAAACAGAATCCGGCCGTCAATGCGGCTGGCTGGACGGGTCGGTGGAAGTTCTTTCAGTTGTCCGATGGCTGCTTTCGACAACAATTCGACGGAATCGACGACGTGAAACACCCCGCATGCATTTTCATGCAGGTTGCGAAAAGTTGTGGATGTCCGAAACGGGCGCAAAACGAGACGTTCAAAGTCCCCTTGAACCATTGGGCCCATGGGCGCAACGTTGAGGTTTCCTGCGGAGTCCAGACTCGTCACAACACCTTCGATGATCATTCACTGAGTCTAACGAGGGAATGCCTCAGACCAAGCGAGCAGACTCTTCCCGGCATGCCGGGACGTCGCTGATTGCTCCAAAAATCTGGAACATTATCAACAGTTTTAGTGAAATAAGAAGTTCTTAGAGCCCGGTCTCTGTGACGCAGGACACGGTCGCCCTTTGGTTGGGATGGCCGAACTCTCAGGAAGTCCTGGGGTGTACGGACAGGCTGGTAGCTGACTACTGCACGATTCCAACATAGAAGCTGAAGATTCGTTCGTCGTCGAATACTTCTTTGGCAACAGGGAAGCCAAAATCGAACGCGAGGGGGACCTGTCCCATGGCCGGGACTGTGATCCGCAAACCCATACCTACGGTTGCTCGAAAGCTGCGGAATGACACCTCGTTGTCAACTGTTCCAAAATCGGTGAAGCCGACGACCTGAACCACGTCGTCTGCTGTGACGGGCAAACGATATTCCACTGTGGAAAGTGTCTGAAACGTACCACCAATGCCCACAACGCCGTCCTGCGGTGACACTCCGCGAAAGGCAAATCCACGAAACGACTGAAAACCACCGGCATAATATCGCTCGAAGATTGGTGTGTCGGCGGTCGTGAATCCCAGTGTTGTGGACAGTGTCAGCACCTGACGACCGCTGTCATCAGGTCGACGGAAGAGTGTAAAGTATCGCCGCGCTTCTCCGTCAAACCGGGAAAACATATAGTCTCCAGCCGCCTGCTCAAAAGCAACTTCCATGAAGTGTCCGTCGCCGGGCATAATGCTGGCGTCACGGGTGTCATTTGTTGCAGACAGACGAATCGTGGACAGAAAATTGCTGCCGACGGCGTTTGCCAGAATGGACGGTGTGGGGACGCGTGGATTTTTAACGGTGACTTCTTCCAGTCGCAGTGTGGCATTCACTGATGACTCCGGCGACAGTTGCTGACCCAGACCGACTCGCCCTCCCAGACGATCTTCCTGCCAGTCATTGAAGAAACGATTGTAATAGAAGCCGCTCAGACTCAGTGCGTAGTCTGTTTGCATGAAGTATTGATCGACCCAGTTCACGGCATACCGGCTGACGATGTCACCTGGAGCTGCTTCCGCGCGGAATCTTTGTCCACCCCCGCGGAATGCGCGTCCGTTGACAACATCGGAAAAATTCCGTGGTGGAGCGAACAGATCGAAGTTGTTTTCCTCCCAGACAAATGATCCGACAAGTCCGTTGTCGCTGTTGACTCCCGCTCCAAACATGATGCGTCCGGTGCGTCCCTCGGTGCCCATTGCGTTGATATCGACGTATCCAGGAGGTTGTGCCTGAGCTTCCCCGTAGAACGGGCTGCCTTCCAGTACAGAATTTCCCCGACCAGGCCCTTGCAATTGTTGCCGTCCGGGACCCTGGGCTCGAACCACCGTTGGTGTGGCGGGAAGCGTGATGTCCTGAGTCAGCAGTCCCGCCCATGGCCGGTGAAAAAAATCAGGTTCGACGGGGCGCCAGGAGATGATTGACGCTGGGACCTGCTGGTTGACTCGTTGTGACATATTCGGCAGATCGGGATCTGGCGTTCGAACAGTCGGTTTAATGTTGACGGCAGGGCTTCGCAGCTGAGGCGGTACCGGTGATGGTTTTTTCGGAACTGTGAACGCACTGTGTCCGTCCTCGCAGTCCAGGCCGGGAAGCTGATCGATTCTGGATGCGAATTCTTCAAGCCAGGAGGCATGCGGTCCGGTACCCGGCACCGGCTGCTGCCCGCGATATGTTCCGTCTGCTGCGGTAAACATATCGGTTTCCGGATCGACCCGGACAACTTGCACCTGGACGCCGTTGAAGACCTGGCTGCTGTTGGCTCGACTCTGACCTCGACGAATCAGACGAGGGTCAGCCAGATCACCAGGACGTATCTGAAGGTTGTTCAGCAACACTGTCTGTTTGGTGTAGGGGCTGTCACCCGAGAATTCTGCGTTGATGTCACGCACGTAACGCGGGCGGTCTTCGTCAAATCTGAACACCAGATCAACCACTCCGGTTTTTTCCGTAAACAGTGGTACCGGGACGATACTGGCATAGTAGTGACCACGATCCCAGTATGGCGCTAACATTTCGCGCACATCCTTTGTCAGACGACCAGAATTGAAAAAGTCACCTTCCCGGATCCTCGCATCCTTTTGGAGAGTCTTACCGGAGAACAAATGGTTGTCTTCATATCGGATCTGGCCGACTTTGTATCGAGGTCCTTCCTTGATGGTGTACACAGCTCGCACCGAACTGCCGTCTTTGGAAAACAATGCTTCTGCTTCCACCTGCGCGTCGAAGTATCCAATTCTTTGGCAATAACTCTTTAATGCCTCTTCATCCTGCTTCAGTGTTTCCGGACGATAGATCCCCTTGATCATTCCGAGAATGGCCGATTTTGTAACAAGATTCTTTTTCAGTGAGCCTTTGCCGATCTGAACGGCGCCCATGATGTCGCGTCTAATGACTCGAACGACGGGGCCTTCTTCAATTTCGATCACAACGTCGCGGTCATCCGGGTGACCACCTTTCCGGAGTTTCACACGAACGTGGTAGTAGCCTTTTTCCTTGTATTCCTGTTCGATTCGACTTGCCGCCTGTTCGTTTGCCCGGTGATCGAATGGGCTTCCCTCTGCCAGTCCGGTCCAGGAAACCAGATGCTTGGTCTTGACCTTTTTGTTTCCCAGGAACCGGACGCTGCGAACGATCGCACGTTCCCGCACTTTGAAGATCAGTACGGCGCCTCGTTTTGTGTTTTCGTAGCGAGACTGCACATGAGAAAACAGACGCGTCTGTCTCAGAGTGCGCTCGTCTTCCAGAATCATTCGGCCAGTGAGTTGTCGGCCAGGCTGCGTTTTGATTTTCTGCAGGATCCAGTCTGCCTGGATGGTTTCGTTACCTTCGATGCGTACCTCAACTACGGATTCCGGTACTTGATCAGCGCTCAGCATGGTGCCGAACAGCGCGACCCACAACACGGCTCCGACGCTCGCCAGGGCGCCAATGGCCATTCGTCGGGAATCGAATCGAATCTGCGTCATAGTGCGTGGCAACACCGCCAGTAACCTCATCCGAATTCGTCGAGGTGGACATAGCGGGTGAAAGAATGAGAGATAGAGAGAGGACTACACAGGAAAAGGCAGGACAGCCTTGAGAGAAGGCGTCACGCGGTGACCTGTGCAACCGGTGTAGCAATAGCTCAATGTGGAAAATGCCACAATACGAGATCGGTGGCACCTGATGCCGGGTGCAGTCCGATGACGAACGATTCAGTAGTTTCGGCCGAAATGGCAGGCCGGGCTCTCGATCTCGTACGATTGAACAGTTACCGGGCCAACGGACGTCGCAACTGCTTCACAGAGCGTGATTTGCTGAAATCCAGTTCTCATTCCCTGGTAAGTCGTGAACGGTTCCGGCTGTCTTTCAGAGGTGTAAATAAAGTCTGGTAAACGGGTTGCGGATTTGGCTGATTGGCCTGTGCAGGCAATTGGATGGCCAGGTCGAGTCGTCCTATGGAGGTGTACGTTCGCCATTCAGGCAGCGTCGGACGGGTGCACAAACACATCCCGTGACGGGAATGGAATGGTGAATTGACGCTCGTCAAATCCGAGCTTGATGCTTTCCGTCAGGTCAAATTTGACAGCCCAGTAATCGACGCTGAGTACCCAGGGTCGGACCACGAAATTTACGCTGCTGTCTGCGAGTTCGGAAACGGCCACAACAGGGGCCGGATCCTGCAGGATTCGTGAATCAGTTGCCACCAATTCTTCCAGAAAATGTCGAACCGCCTTTAAGTCGTCGCTGTAACCACAGCCAACGGTCAGGTCGATGCGACGTTGGCTTTCGGCCGAGTAGTTGCTGATTGCTCCTGCCGTAATATTTCCATTGGGAACCACAACGCGAACGTTGTCCGGTGTCAGGAGAATCGTGCTGAACATCTGAATTTGCACCACAGTGCCACTGGTTCCCCCAAGATCAATGTAGTCACCGACCTTGAAAGGCTTGAAGACCACCAGCATGACACCAGAGGCGATATTGCCCAAAGAACCCTGCATGGCCATCCCCACTGCGAAGCCGGTGGCCGCAAGGATTGCACTCAGCGATGTCGTGTCGACTCCAAGGCAGCCGAGGGCCGCGATACAGACCGCAACCAGCAGCAACAGATAGACGACATTCCGGAGGAACCCCAACAGTGTCTCATCCACTTTTGCTCGCCGACCTGCTTGAACGATCAAACTCGTTGTAAATTTTGCCACCCAGCGGCCAATGACAAAAACAGCAATTGCTGAAATGAAGTCCATACAGTACGTCGTCAGAACATTGACTGCTTCAGGCGAAGTCAGCGCTGTTTTCGGATCTTTAAACAACTGGTCCAGGAAGTGCTGCGAGTCGACTTCGTCAGCCAGCAGTAACAGGTTGAGGATCCGCATCGTGTTCTCCGTAACATTAACCAGACAGTGATGCTGTATCTGATTATGGCGACTCGGACGGAATCAGGGAATGTGAACTCGTCTGATTGCGGTCATCCGTTTTCCATATTCTGCATCGCAATTCGAGCATTCCGCTGAATGGCTGTGAAACCGGTTCTTTCCAGTGGTGTTCCCTGGAATCGCTCCTGAAACTCATCTTCGGTCAGGTCCAGTATCGACTGCAGCGTCGCGGAATGCAGGTCTGACCGCGGGTGGAATGCCGGGTCGCTGTCTTTAGGAGCGAAACGATTCCATGGACAGACTTCCTGGCAGATATCGCAGCCAAAGATCCAGTTCCCAAAATCTGCGGCCAGATCCTGCGGAATCTCTCCGGAACGGTTTTCGATTGTGTGGTAGCTGATGCAGCGATTGGAGTCGAGCAAATAGGGCTCAGGAAAAGCGTCGGTAGGGCATGCATCAATGCATCGGGTGCACGTCCCGCAGTAATCTTCTGCATAAGGTTCGTCGTACGCCAGTCGGGCTGTAGTCAGGATGGCGCCCAAAAAGAACCAACTGCCAATCTCGCGGCTGATCAGCATGGTGTTTTTTCCGAACCAGCCGACACCGGCCAGTCGGGCGAAATCGCGTTCAAGCAGTGGAGCAGTGTCGACCACGACGCGTGAACGTGAATTTGGTACAGCAGTCTGCAGTTGCCCCGCCAGTTCTCTAAGACGATCACGAAGGACGCAGTGGTAGTCATGTCCGCTCCAGGCGTAACGGGCAATTCTCGCGGTGTCCGGAAGTGGGCTTTGGTTGTGATAATTTATCGCTCCCACTATGACACTGCGAGTTTCCGGCAGCACCCCATCGGGATGTTCGTAGGCATCACGGCGACGGTGGATCCAGGTCATGTCCGCAGCGAAACCCCGGCTGATCCAGTCGAGAAGTGGATGAAACCCCGGGGGTGTCACGGCTGCGGCGATTCCGAGGTGGTGGAAGCCGAGTTCCTTTCCTCGCTGCTTCAGCATGTTCGCAGTGCTTCGCGTGTCCTGCTCGTCAGTCATTGAGAAGCGACCGGAAATTCGTGATTCACTAAAATGCGAGTAATCAGACGCGCTGATCGTGGTCGTTCAGCTGGCGACAACGCGGCAAGCTTCTGCGACGTCAATGGTTCCCTCATAGATCGCTCGGCCGGTGATTGCACCAATCAGGTTGGGTGTACGATCGGAAATCTCTTTGAGACGTCGAATATCATCCATTGTTGTAACCCCACCCGAGGCAATCACGGGCAGTCCGATGCCGGCGAGTTGTTCCAGATCGCTGAGAGTCGCCGGGTCGATCCCCTGCATCATGCCATCATTAGCGATATTTGTGTAGATGACAGCCGAGACAGGAACTTCAGTGAATTTCTCCGCCAGTTCCATGATGGACACCTGTGAGACTTCCAGCCAGCCGTCTGTTGCGATCATTGAATCTTTGGCATCCAGTCCCAGTGCCAGTTTGTTTGGATACCGCCGGCAAACGTCGGCGAACCATTCGGGTTCCCGGAGCGCTCGAGTTCCAATAATGACGCGGGTGAGGCCTAATTGATCGATTGCCTGCCGAATGCTGTCTTCGTTGCGAATTCCGCCCCCCATCTGGCAGGGCAAGCCAGTCGTTTCGGTGATCCGTCGGACCACGTCATGATTGACCGGATGACCGACTTTTGCACCGTCCAGATCAACCAGATGCAGCCATTCCGAACCTTCGGATTTCCAACGAAGAGCAATTTCGACAGGATCATCGCCGAATACAGTTTCGTCGCTGTAATCGCCCTGTCGCAGACGGACACATTTGCCGCCACGGATATCAATGGCAGGATAGATCTGCATTGTTAGTTTTCTGTGCGTTATGCCGTGGCAGGTGTCGTTGCAGCTTCCGGCTGAACAAAATTGGAGAGAAGTCGGATACCGGTCGACTGACTTTTCTCAGGATGAAACTGTGCAGCGGAGACGTTGCCACGTCCCACCATCGATACGAAATTGATTCCGTAGTCAGTCGTGGTCATCACCCAGGAGTCATCGGCGGGAACGACGTGGTAGCTGTGAACAAAATAGAACCATGGTTTTGCCGGACATCCGTTCAGCAGTGGTGTCTCCTGAACTGTCTGAAGCTGATTCCAGCCCATATGCGGAATTTTGTAGTCGGGCGACAAATCGAAACGGCGTACTTCACCGGGAATAATTCCGAGTCCTTCGTATTCTCCATCTTCAAATGACACATCAAACATCAACTGCAATCCAAGGCAGATTCCCAGGAAATGACGATTAGCTGAGACATGATCCTGAATGACGGTGATCAGATCTTTTGTCCGCAGTGCAGCGATAGCGTCTCGAAATGCTCCGACGCCAGGCAGAATCAATCTGTCGGCCTGACTGATCCGTATGGCGCTGCTTTCGATTTGGGCAGAGACGCCAATTCGTTCAATCGCCTTCTGGACGCTGCGAAGATTTCCCATGCCATAATCGATGATGGTGACCGGTGATGCCATGCCAGCGTATTTTATGCGATGTTTGGTTTAAAAGTTGAATTCAAAGTGATTCTCGACATCCTTGCTGACTTTCCGACGTGTGAATTCCTCCGGAATTGGTTGGGGCAATCCGAATTCGTCTTCAATCGAAACCTCGTGTTCAGCAACGATGGCGCCAGCGACTGTCGGACTATACTGTAAACGAAATTCGCCGTTGTTACGGATAACAGCGGAAGACGGTCCGCCTTCAAGCGCTGGCCCGCCTCTCTCCTGAATTGGAATGAACCGAATCAGATAGCCATCCATTGGCTCACCTCCAACCGTTACTTTTCCAGTGACCTCCACCAGGTTGGCGCCCTGGCTGCTGAGTACGTAGCTAAACAGTAAAAAACCGAACATCACTGTTGCCGTCAGAACGCCGCCCAGCTGCAGAATGAATCGGATCAGAGCGGCTCGCGCTGCTGCGGCCCGACGTTCGTCTCGGTTCAATATCGGGACATCCGAGTCTTCTCGTTTCTTTTCGTAACTCCGAGTGATTGCATCTGCGGCGGTACCCGTTGTTTCGATACCACTCAGCAGCGGATTGATCTTTTTCTCCGGCGGTTTGGAACGTCGTGATTCCCTCCTTGCGAGTTTTTCCTGATGTTCCTTCATGAGCTCTGCTACTGAAGGCTTCGCTTTGTTTTCCGCTTCTGTCGATTCTTTTCGACCCGACGCTGCGTCACTGTTCAGGATGTCGGTTGGATCGAATTTTGTGCTCGAACCTATGGAAGTGTCTGCAGCTACCGCGACAGGAGTAATCTCAAGCGGCATGTCCACAAGGTCGTCTTCAGTCAGCAACGGTTTGACGCGTTGGGACGTTTCCGGGACTGTAAATTCGGACATGCATTTTGGGCATTTGGCCGGTCGACCGACTTTTTCGACCTTGATTTTCAGTACGGAACTGCATTCCGGACATTCATATCGAATTGTCATCAGCAGTCTCCGGTGTGCAGTACAGAATCCGGAATTCGGAGGTGGAACCTAGATACGAATTGAGTCAAGGAAAACAAAAAATTACCTGTCTTTTATGAACGGGACATGACAGAACTGTCAGTATCAGGAGTACGACGACAGGATTCCACTGACGTTGCCATCGTTCCCGACAGTGAAACTCAATGCCAACAAAAATCGCCAGAGTCGCTGCCATGACGACTCTGGCGATTTACTTCCGGCATTACACACCACCTTGCCGGGTAGACCGGATGCCAGTTATCCAGCTGGGAGTGTGATTTTACCAATCATGTTCTTAGAAGTCGCCGGTGGGGATTCCAGCAGACATACTACCCAGTCGACGCCAGACCTGCGTACTGATTGCTTCGCTGAATAAGCGAGCTGATCCGTCTGCGAGTCCTACCTGGACGCCATTCTCATGTGGTCCCCCCGCTGCTTCAAAGTGTTCCCGTTTGTTGGGAGGTCGGT